>NZ_JBKGXT010000002.1:0-378060 GCF_046546495.1 Pseudonocardia nantongensis
GCGACGCCGGCGCCGGTGAGTCCTGCCGCGCGCAGGAAACGGCGCCGATCCATCGGGTTCTCGGCGGAGCGCTCGATCGAGTCGTTCAGGAACTTCTTGGTGAAACCGGGGAACACGAGTACTCCTCATGTCGGGCGCGTGGAGCGCAGAGCAGGGTTCGAGGGCGGCGCCAGAAACGTATGGGCGTGATCCTGTTGGGTCATAACGCCTCACCTGCCCCGTGCAACGACGCACACCCGGTCGAGGTAACAACCCGATCGAGTGAAAACCGTTCAAAGATCCAGTTCGAAAATTCGGTCCTCAAGCAGCTCAGGCGCGCACCCCCGGATACGGAGAATCGACCGTGCTATACCGTCCACAGCCATGTTCGATTCCGTGGGTTGGGCCGAGATTCTCGTGCTCGTCGTGGCCGGGCTGTTCATCCTCGGTCCCGAACGACTCCCCGAGGCTGCCGCTTGGTTCGGGCGGGCGGCCGCCCGCGCCCGCGAGTTCACCGCCGGTGCGGGCCAGAAGGTGCGGGCTGAGATGCCCGAGATCGACGAGCTCTCCCGCCCGGTGCGCGAGCTGGACCGGATGCGACGGGGTGGCGTACGGGGCGCGCTGAAGGGTGTACTCGACGACGAGTCGCCCACCCGCTGACCGGCAGGGCCGCCACCACACGATCCTCGTCGTCGTGACGTACGGCGGCCAGGAGCCTCTGGCCTCGTCGACTCCCACCACGCGTAGCCCCGTTCGCGTCGTCGGGGCTGCGACCTGGGCGGAGTCCGCCCATACGCGTTCGGTCGACGATGCGTGGGGCTGACCGCCTTGAGGAATCTCACGGAAACTGCGGCTACAAGTCGGGCCCGAGAGGCCCTCGGTAGCGACGCTCGCGCCCCGCTGTGTCCGTTCGGCCTGGGTCTACGTAGTCGCATCGCCGATCTCCGTACACGAAAATCGAACATACGTGACGCTGAACCTTGATTTGCCCGTGGTCGTCCTGATTGCCCGAGACCGCGGGTGCAGCAAGAATGGATTCAGGCCGGCTCGACCGGGTCGGTCCGAAAGGAAAGTGGATTCCGTTCGAACGGGGATCCACTTGCACGAAAGGATGACCGGATGATGGATCAGTTCCCCCGCCACTTCGAGGACGAGCAGGTCGAGCTGCTCCCCGCCCGGACCCAGCTGAGCCTGCTGGGCGTCGTCGGTGGCTCCGGTGGGGACGCCGGCGACGGCGGCGACGCCGAGGCCTCGGCCGATGGCGGCGATGGCGGCGACGGCACCAACGTCGCCGTGCTCAACGGCTTCAGCCTGACCGGCGACGGTGGCGACACCAACCAGCTCGCCGAGGGTGGCGATGGTGGCGACGGCGGTGACGCCGACGCCGACGCCGGCGACGGCGGTGATGGTGGCGACGGCGGCGACGCCGAGTCCTGGGTCTTCGACTCCTACCGCTGAGTCGGCGACCGTCGATGGGAGCTCGCGGTGACGGGTGAGTGATCGCTCGTCCTCGCGATCTCCGCTGGCGATGGAGGGGTGACCCGCGGGGCCGCCCTTCCATCGTCGTCCGAAACCGTTGTGTGCTGAGAGGCGACGATGCAGGCCCCGGTTCTCGACCCGCCCACCGAGCTCGTCAGCGCGCCGTTCCGGCTGGCCGACGGGGTCGAGCTGGTCGGCCCGTACCAGGGATCGGGGTACCGTGATCGGCGCTATGTGATCATGCGCGCCGACGGTCAGGTCGTGCAGGTCTCCGAACTGCTCTATCGGCTCGCCGCGGCGGTCGATGGCCGACGCGGGCCCGGGGAGCTGGCCCGACGCCTCGGCGAGGCCACCGGGCGCGAGCTCGCTGCCGCGGACGTCGAGGTCTTGGTCCGCGAACGGCTGGTGCCCGCCGGACTGGTCGACGACGGCGCCCCGGCCGGAGCAGGGGACGATGCCGCGTCCCCGGCGGCCCCGCAGCGTTCGGACCACCTGTTGATGTTGCGCTTCCGGCTGCCGGTGGTCCCGGCCGCGGTGACCTGGGGCATCGCCGGGGCGTTCCGATGGCTGCACCGCCGCGCGATCGTCGTCGCGGTGCTGGTCGCGGTGCTCGCGGTGGACGTCGCAGTACTGGTCGGCGGTGGCGTCTCGGGCGCGGTCACCGGCACGACCGACCTGGTCGAGAACCCGGCACTGGTACTTGCGGTGTTCGGGCTCTTGCTGGCCGCTGGGGCGTTTCACGAGTTCGGGCATGTCTCGGCCTGCCGTTACGGCGGCGCCCGGCCGGGCCCGATGGGCGTGGGCATCTACCTGGTGTGGCCGGCGTTCTACAGTACTGTCACCGACAGCTACCGGCTCTCCCGCGCCGGGCGGCTGCGCACCGACCTCGGCGGGGTCTACTTCAACGCGATCGTCCTGGCCGTGCTCGGCGCCGTGTACCTGACGACCGGCACGGACTGGCTGCTGGTCGTCCTGGCGTTACTGCATGTGGAGACGGCGCGCCAGTTCCTTCCGATGATCCGGCTGGACGGCTACTACATCCTCAGCGACATCGTCGGCGTCCCGGACCTGTTCAGCTACCTCGGGCCGGTGCTGCGTAACCGGTTGCCGGGGGCGACACCGGATCCGCGGCTGGAACGGCTGCGTCCAGCGGTCCGGCGCACCGTCGAGCTCTGGGTCGCCCTCGTCATCCCGGTGCTGGTGGTGTTCCTCGGCGGCTTCGTGCTCGCCGCGCCGGCGGTCCTACCGGAGATCGTCGCCGGCGTGCGCGGGCACCTCGGTGACGCCGCCGCCGGGATCCGGTCGGGTGCCACCGCGGAGGCCGTACTCGGTGCCGTGCGGGCGGCGTTGCTCGTTCTGCCCGCGCTCGGAGCGGCGTTGCTGCTCGGGGTGGTGGTGCGACGGATCGGCGCACCACTGGTGGCCCGGCTCATCGAGACCCGGACCGGCGGGGACCGCGCGATCCCGACCCTGGTCGGGTCGGTCCTGCCCGTGCTGCTGGTCGGGACGCTCGCCCTCACCGGATCCGCGGTACTCGGGGCCCCGGCGCCCTCGTGGGACCCGGTCGGAGCGGGACAACGGCAGCTCGCGGCGGTGGTCGCGTTGCTCGGCGGTGACGCCTCCCCGGCGGTGACCGGGGTGCTGGCCGGGGGCTTGGCGGCGGTCCTGCTGTGGCCGCTCGGCCGGCGTCTCGGGCTGCCCGCGCCGATCGCCGGGCTCGCTGTGGTGCTGGCGGGGGCGACCCCGCCGCTGGTCGTGCTGCAGGCCGGCGGGGACCCGGCGGCGCCGGCCGCAGTGTGGCTGGTGCTGGCGGCCCTTCTGGCCGGGCGAGGCCCGGCCGCGGCCCGGATCGCATACCTGGCGCTGGGCGCTGCGGCTGTGACAGCTCCGGTGGCCGGGGTGGCGCTGGCGGCCTTCGTGGCGCACGCCGTGCGGAGCCGCCAGCTCGGGCCTCGGCTGAGCCCGGAAGGACGGTGGGTGACCTCGGCCCTCGCCACCGCGCTGGCGGCGTCCGGTACGGGGTTTCTGGCCGGCTCCGCGCCCGCCGGCCCGCTCCCGGATGCCGGTCTGGTCGCGCTGCTCACCATCGGCGTGCTGGCCGTGATGCTGACCGTGCGGTTCCGCCGTCCACTCGCTCCGGTCGGCACCGCGGCGCTGGTGTTGCTGACCCTGGCTGCCGTCCCGGGGTCCCGGACGGCAGCGTTGCTACTGCTCGGCCCGGTGCTGGCGATGCTGGGCGCGGGTCTCGCAGACCGCGCACTGCCCCGGGACCGCCCGGCCCGGGCGGGCGCCGTCCTGGCGGTGACCGTCCTGGTGCTGCTCGCGGCCACAGGTCCGCTGCTGAGCGCGGCGGCGTCCGTCACCGGCCCCGATCGGGTCGCCGCACCGCTGCCAGGCGACGCGTCCGAGGTCGCCACCCCGGTGTCCGGTGTCGCACCCACAGGTGGGTGACCCCCGGCCGTCGTCGGTGAACCACGGGCGACACCGCTCCCGTACCTACGAGTGGAAACCGCAACCGCCGCAGGGAGTGAACGTGTCCGTGACGGGGTCGCTGTCGCGCGAGCCGACCGATGCCGCTCCCCGGCCGCCGGTACCCGCCGGGGACCCACCCTTGGTAGGCCGGGAAGGCGAGCTCGATGTGCTGGCCACCGCGCTCGCCGACCAGGAGGCGGGTGGTGTCCTGCTGAGTGGCCCGACCGGTGTCGGCCGCACGCGGCTGCTGCGCGAGGCCGTCCGGATCGGCGGGGACCTCGGGCTCCGCACCGTCCGGATCACCGGGTCGACCGCGTCCGAGGGGATCACGCTCGGGGCACTGGCCCACGTCCTGCCCCAGCCGCCGGGGACCCCGGACAGGTTCGCCCTGCTCCAGCACGCGCTTACCGCCCTGCGTGGCGACGGTGACCGGCCGCTGATCGCGGTGGACGACGCGCACCGGCTGGACGAGCTCACCATCGCGGTGCTGGAACAGCTCGTGCTCGGCGGGGACGTCGTCGTCGTCGCGACCGAACCGAGCGGGCACACGCCCTCCGACCCGGCGGCTCCCGACCCCCTGAGTACCTTGCGCGACGAGGTCCCCGCGGTGACGGTGGCCCCGCTCCCGGACCGGCACGTCGAGCGGCTGCTCGACGCGATGCTCGGGGGCGACGTCGAGGCCCGCACCTCCCACCGCCTGACGATCCTGTCCCGTGGCAGGCCGCTGTTCCTGCGGGAACTGCTGCGCACCGGCTGTGAGGCCGGACGGCTGACCACAGAAGACGGGCTCTGGCGCTGGGACGGCGGGATGGAACTTCCGCGCCGATTCCGCGAGCTCGTACCCGCTGCGTCCCGACCGCCGGTGTCAGACTCGCCGGACCCACCGGCCACTGCCCCTGCCCCGCATGTGGAGCTCGCCGGCGTGGGCGAGGCGGCCCGGGCCAACCGCGAACTCGACCACCCACGCGCCGAACGGATCGCCCGAGCACTCGTCCACGACGACCCGGACGGCGTCGCCCACCTGGAACTGATCGAGGCGGTCCGCTGGCAGGACCGAAGCGACGAGCTCGACCCGCTGCTCGAGAGCGCCGAACGCCGGGTCCTCACCGACGACGGCCGGGCTCGAGTCGCGCTGACCCGAGCCCTGCTCGCCCGCCGCCGGAGCAAGCCCGCGTCACGACCCGATCCCGGCGCGGACGGCGCGGGTCCGGCGCACACGGCCGTGCGGGAGACGGCGGCACGGATCGACGGCCTCGCGCTGTCCGAAGGCCGAGCTGCCCGGGAGCGACCGGACACCGGAGACATCGCCGTCGAGGGCCCGTGGGCCGCACTGGCCGGGGCCGCCCGGGCCGGACGGCTCGCCGCAGCGGGCAGGCCGGGGCCGGCCCTCGACGCCCTCGACCGGATCCGGGACGTGCTCGACCACGACGGTGACCAGGCCGAGGCCACGCTCGCCCGGCTCCTGCTGATCGACGCCGAGATGTCGGCGTTGTGGGTGGCCGGCCGTGGCGAAGACCTGGAACACGTCGCGCAGCAGGCCCACCGGCGGAACCTGGCAGCGATCGACTGGGCCGGAGACGCCTGGATCGCCTGGCACCGTGGGCGGGCAGCGCTCGTTCGCGGGAATCTCGCCGATGCCGCCCGCCGGCTGACCGAAGCCCGTTCAGGGACCGCGCGGCGCGATCCGCTCGCCCTCGCCGCCGACTGCGCCGGCTCGCTCGCCCTGGTGCACGTGCTCTCCGGGGACCTGGCCCGTGCGCGGGAGACCATGGCCGCCGCGCCGTCGGACCCGGTCGAGACAGCGCGCCCGAGCCTGGTCCGCGCCCAGGTCTGGCTCGACGCCGCCGGGCGGTCCGGGGCGCCCGCCGTCCGCCCGTTGCTGGACGTGGCCCGCGCCGCCGCCGCCCGGGGCGACCGAGTGACCGAAGTGGTGTTGCTGCACGACGTCGCCCGGCTCGGACGCGCGGACCTGGTCGCAGGTCGGCTGGAGGAGAGTTCCCGTTGCTCCGGTGCGCCGCTGGCCGGGCTCTACGCCGCGCACGCCGCCGCCGCCCGAGACGGTGCCGGCGACCGGCTGGATCGGGTGGCCGCCGGACTGGTCGCCGCCGGCGCCCGCCCGGACGCCGCCGACGCCGCCGCCGCGGCCGCAGTCGCACACCACACCGCCGGTGACCGGCGCCGCTCCGCGGTGTCGGCAGCGCACGCAGTCCGGCTCGCCGACGAATGCGGCGGTCTGCGAACCCGCGCCCTGAGCCGCATCGTCCGCCCCCACCTGACCCCTCGAGAGCGGGAGGTGGCGGAGCTGGCCGCGAACGGCGCGAACAACGCAGAGGTGGCCCGGCGACTGGTCCTGTCGGTGCGCACGGTGGAGACCCACCTCGCGCACGCCTACGCCAAGCTGGGCATCAAGACTCGCGCGGACCTGTCAGCGGCGCTGCCGGGAGCCCGACCGTCCACCGCCCCGGACGCCGTGCGCTGACTCCCTGACCGGCCTCCCTCCTCAGGGGGCGTCCTCGGCGCTGGCCGGTACCCTGCCGAACCGTTTCGCATCTCAGGGCCCCTGCTCCGCCGCCAGGATTCGAACCTGGACCATCGGAACCAAAATCCGAGGTGCTGCCTTTACACCACGGCGGATCGTGCCCGTCATCGTGGCACGCCCGGTCCGGCGCCCTCGCAGCGCACCTCCCGGTGAGGTTGCTTTGCGATGGCCCATCTCACGGACAAATGCCCACTATCGGGCGACTCCACCCCGCGCGCGGTGACCGTGCGTCGAGTTGACAGACTTCCCGCGTGCTGAACACGGACGCCTCGGGCGAGGCCGGTGGGACGGTGACGACGACGTCGTCCGGCATCACGGTCTCCTGTCGACTGTGCGGCTCGACGGACGTGCGCAGCTTCTGCGATCTCGGCGCGACGCCGCCCTGCGAGCTCTTCCTGACCGCCGAGACGGCGGAACGCCCCGAGCCGACGTATCCGCTGCACGTCCGGGTCTGCAACGCCTGCCTGCTGGCCCAGCTGCCCCCGGAGATCAGTCCCGAGGAGACGTTCTCCGAGTACGCCTACTTCTCGTCGTTCAGCTCGTCCTGGGTGGAGCACGCCCGCCGGTTCGTCGACGCCGCCCAGGAGCGGGCCGGGCTGACCGGCGACTCGTTCGTCGTCGAGGTCGCCAGCAACGACGGGTACCTGCTGCAGCACGTCGTCGGGAAGGGCATCCGCTGCCTGGGCGTGGAGCCGAGCGTGAACGTCGGTGAGGCGGCGCGCGAGAAGGGCGTGCCGACGCTGACCGCCTTCCTCACCCCGGAGACCGGGGCGCGGGTCCGCGCCGAGCACGGCCCGGCGGACCTGGTGTGCGGCAACAACGTCTTCGCGCACATCCCGGACGTCGTCGGGTTCGCCCGCGGCCTGCGCGCGATGGTCGCCGACGACGGCTGGGTCTCGATCGAGGTCCAGCATCTGCTCACGCTGGTCGAGCGCAAGCAGTTCGACACGATCTACCACGAGCACTTCCAGTACTACACGCTGCTGACCGGGCAGCGGGCGCTCGCGGCCGGCGGTCTGACCCTGGTCGACGTCGAGCTGCTCGACACCCACGGCGGCTCGATCCGGATGTGGGCCCGCCCGGCCGAGGTCGCCGGGGCCGCATCCGACCGGGTCCGTGAGGTGCTCGCCGCCGAGGGGGCCGCCGGGCTGCACACCCCGGAGGGGCACGACGGGTTCGCCGAGGCCGTCTCCACCATCCGCGACGACCTGGTGTCGTTCCTGATCGACGCCCGCCGGCAGGGCAAGCGGGTGGTCGGCTACGGCGCCCCCGGCAAGGGCAACACCCTGCTGAACTATTGCGGTATCCGGCCGGACCTGCTGGCGTACACGGTGGACCGGAACCCGTACAAGCACGGACGGCTGACGCCCGGCACGCGGATCCCGGTCCACGCTCCGGAGCGGATCGCGCAGGACCGCCCGGACTACGTGCTGGTCCTGCCCTGGAACCTGCGCACCGAGCTGACCGAGCAGCTGTCCTACGTGCACGAGTGGGGCGGCCGGCTGGTGTACCCGATCCCGTCGCTCGAGGTGGTCTGACGTGAAGGTCGTCCTGTTCTGCGGCGGCTACGGCATGCGGATGCGCGACGGCGCCTCCGACCTGCCCAAGCCGATGCACCCGGTGGGGCCGCGCCCGCTGATCTGGCACGTGATGCGCTACTACGCCCACTTCGGGCACAAGGACTTCGTCCTGTGCCTGGGCTACGGCGCGCACCACATCAAGGACTACTTCCTGCATTACGACGAGACCGAGTCGAACGACTTCGTCCTGCACCAGGGCGAGATCGAGCTGATGGGCAGCGACATCGGCGACTGGAACATCACGTTCGTGCACACCGGGCTGGACTCGCCGATCGGCGAGCGGCTGCGCCGGGTGAAGGCGCTGGTGGCCGGCGAGGAGATGTTCCACGCGAACTACGCCGACGTCCTCACCGACGCCCCGCTGGACCGGATGGTCGACCAGTTCGCCGGCACCGACGCCGTCGGGCAGCTGATGGCGGTGCCGCCGCAGTCGGCGTTCCACTGTGTCGACGTGACCGACGACGGCACGCTCGACTCGATCACCACGCTGCAGGAGATGCCGCTCTGGGAGAACGGCGGCTACCTGATGTTCCGCCCGGAGGTCTTCGACCATCTGGACAAGGACTGCGACCTGATCGGCGACGTCTGCGCGCCGCTGGCCCGCAAGGGCCGGATGTCGGCCTACCGGCACCGCGGGTTCTGGCAGCCGGCGGACACGGTCAAGGAGCGCAACGCCCTGGAGGCGGCCTACCAGAGCGGCGCCCGGCCCTGGATGCTGTGGGAGTCGCACGACCCGGACCGCGACCCGCTGCAGGCGGCGATCGCCGAGATGAACCACAGCAGCCACCAGCGGGACTGAGCGGTCCGGCTCCGGTGCGCCGGAGCCGACCACCTGGGGAGACGAGACCGTGCTGAATCTGCTGCCCGAGCGGCTCGACCGGATGCTGCTGCTCGGCGCGCACTGCGACGACATCCCGATCGGGGCCGGGGGCACGCTGCTGGAGCTGTGCCGGGCCTACCCGGGGGTCGATGTGACCGCGCTCGTCCTGACCGGCGCCGGGTCGTTGCGCGAGGAGGAGGAGCGGGCCGCGCTGGCCGCGTTCTGCCCGGGCGCGAACCTCGAGGTCATCGTCATGGACCTGCCCGACGGCCGGGTGCCGCTGCACTGGGAGCGGGCGAAGATGGCGCTGGAGGACCTGCGCACCCGGGGCGAGCCGGACCTGGTCATCGGCCCGTCGCCGCACGACGCGCACCAGGACCACCGCACGCTGGCGCAGATGATCCCGACCGCCTACCGGGACCACCTGACGCTGGGCTACGAGATCCTCAAGTGGGAGGGCGACCTGGCCCAGCCGACCCTCTACCTGCCGATGGCCGAGCCGGTGCTCACCGAGAAGATCGCCAAGCTGGGCGAGCACTACGGTTCGCAGCGCGACCGCACCTGGTTCGACGACGAGACCTTCCGCGGGCTCGCCCGGGTGCGCGGGGTGCAGTGCCACGCCCGCTACGCCGAGGCGTTCCACGTGCCGAAGATGACGATGTCCGTGGCGCCGATGGCCGGGTCCGACCCCTCGGGCTTCGGCGCCGGTGCCGGGTGACGTGGCGCGCACCCCCGAAACGAACGCCGGCCGCGGACCGATCCGACGGTCGGAACCGATCCACGCGAAGGGACAACCATGCGGGTACTGCTCACCGGACACCAGGGCTACCTCGGCACGGTGATGGCGCCGATCCTCGCCGCCGCCGGGCACGAGGTCACCGGCCTGGACTCGGGCCTGTTCGCCGACTGCGTCCTGGGTGAGCTGGACACCCCGGACGTCGCGGGCCTGAGCACCGATCTGCGCGACGTGACCGTCGATCAGCTCGCCGGCTTCGACGCCGTCGTGCACATGGCGGCCCTGTCGAACGACCCGCTGGGCTCGCTGGCCCCGGAGATCACCTACGACATCAACCACCACGCGTCGTCCCGGCTGGCGCGGCTGGCCAAGGAGGCCGGCGTCGGGCGGTTCGTCTACGCCTCCACCTGCTCGGTCTACGGTGCCCAGTCCGGTGACGACCTGGTCGACGAGGCCGCCCCGCTCAAGCCGGTCACCCCGTACGCGATCTCCAAGGTCCGGGTCGAGGACGACCTCGCCGAGCTGGCGGACGGCGACTTCGTGCCGGTCTCGATGCGCAACGCGACCGCGTTCGGGTTCTCCCCGCGGCTGCGTGCCGACATCGTGCTGAACAACCTGGTCGGCCGGGCCGTCCTCACCAACGAGGTCACCGTGCTCTCCGACGGCACACCGTGGCGCCCGCTGGCGCACGCCGACGACATCGCCGGCGCGGTGGCCGCCGCGCTGGCCGCCCCGGCCGACGTGGTGCGGGCCCGCGCCTACAACGTGGGCACCGAGACGAACAACCGGACCGTCGCCGAGATCGCCCAGGCGGTCATCGACGCCGTCCCGGGCTCGACGCTGAACATCACCGGCGAGGCCGGCAACGACCCGCGGTCCTACCGGGTGGACTTCTCCCGGGCCCGCAAGGAGCTCGGCTTCGAGGCCGGCTGGACGATCCCGGCCGGTGCCGAGCAGCTCGCGACCGAGTACCGCAACCGCGGCCTGACCCAGGACGCGTTCGACAACTCCTTCACCCGCCTCGCCGTGCTCAACGCCCGGCAGAAGGCCGGCGAGCTCGACGAGTGGTTCAGGCGCTGACGCGCCCGTGAGTGGTTATCGTGGCTCCGGCCGCGATAACCACTCACGAGCGCCGGAGGCGCCGATGTGCCGCAACATCCGGACGCTGCACAACTTCGAGCCGCCGGCCACCGCCGACGAGGTGGACGCCGCGGCGTTGCAGTACGTCCGCAAGATCGCCGGGGCGTCGAAGCCGTCGCAGGCCAACTCCGAGGCGTTCGAGAAGGCGGTCGCCGCCGTCGCCGACGCGACCCGGGAGCTGCTGGACGGGCTGACGACGACCGCCCCGCCGAAGGACCGCGAGGCCGAGGCCGCCAAGGCCCGGGCCCGCGCGGAGCTGCGCTACGCCCGCTGAGCGAGTACGCGAGTCGATCGAGTGTTGCGAAACGGTGGTCCCGGCCGCCGTTTCGCAACACTCGCCTCGCGGTCAGGCCGACGGGGCGGCCAGCGCGTCGATCTCGACCAGCATCTCCTCACGGGGCAGGCCGGCGATCACCGTGGTGCGGGCAGGCAGGTTCCCGTCCGGCACGTGCCGGGAGACGAACTCGCCGTAGGCCTCGTTCATCGCCGCGAAGTGCGCACGCTCGGTCAGGTAGACGCGGAACATCAGGACGTCGGCGACCGACGACCCCCCGGCCGCCAGGATCGCCCGGACGTTCTCCAGCGTCCGCAGCGTCTGTGCGTGCACGTCGCCCGGCGCGATGTAGGTCGCCGTCGCCGGGTCCATCGGGCCCTGGCCGGAGACCTGCAGCAGGCCGCCCTTGCGGATCGCCTGGCTGAAGGTGTGCGCCGGGGCCGGTGCGTCCGGGGTCGACACGACGGTGGTGCTCATCTCGATCGTCCTCTCAGGTCGGTCGCCAGCCGTGGTCGCGGGAGATCGCCCCGGCCACGGCCAGCAGTGACGGGACCAGCTCGATGAGCTGGTCGTAGGTGGCCACGATGCTCGGCACGGACACCGACACCGCCGCCACCGCGGTCCCGGCCGGTCCGCGGACCGGCGCCCCGATGCAGTTGATCGAGGGTTCGTTCTCCTCGCGGTCCTGCGCCCAGCCCCGTTCCCGGACGCGGTCCAGCTCGGACAGGTAGGCACCCCGGTCGATGATCGTGTGCGGGGTGCGGGGGCTGAGGTCGGCGCCCTCGAGCACGCGGTCCCGCTCGGCCGGGTCGAGGTCGGCGAGCAGCACCTTCCCGGCCGCCGTCGAGTGCACCGGACCGCGCAGCCCGACCCGGGACGCCATCCGCACGTGGTCGTGCGACTCCAGCTTGTCGATGTAGACGATCTCGCTGCCGATCAGCTCGGACAGGTGCGTGGTGTGGCCGTGCGCGCGGTTGAACGCGAGCAGGTGCGGGGCCGCGATCGGGCGCACCTCGCGCTGGTCCAGCCCGCGCGACGACAGCTCGAACAGCCGCGCGCCGAGGTGGTAGCGGAACTGCCCGTCGCGGTGCACGAAGTGCTCGTCGGCCAGCGTGCGCAGCAGCCGCAGCGCGGTCGTCTTGTGCACCTCGAGCCGTCCGGCGAGCTCGTCCAGCGACGCCGGCCCCTCGCCGAGCACGGTCAGCATCCGCAGCGCCTTGCCCAGGCTCCCGCTCACGCCGGCATCCCTTCCACGACGCCGTCCGGGCGTACGCGCAGGCCCGCCCAGGCGTCGTCGTCCAGGTCGAGCAGGTGCGCGGGCAGCGGTGGCGCCGAGTCGCCCGGCACGACGAGGACGGCGGCGGCGCCGAGGTGCCCGCGCCGCAGACAGCGACCGACGTCGTCGCCGCGCACCAGGCCGCTCAGCAGCCCGGCCGCGAACGCGTCACCGGCCCCGACCGGTTCGACGACGTCGACGGCGAGGGCGGGCCGCGACGTCACGGTGCCGTCCGGGTGCACGGCCAGCGTGCGGTCGGCGCCGTCCTTGAGCACGAGGAGGTCCGGGTCGGGCAGCAGCGCGCGGAGCCCGGCCGGGTCGGCGGTGCCGAACACCCGGCCGGCCTCGTCGGCACCGACGAGCACGACATCGGCCCGCGCGGCGAGGGCGGCGACGAGCGACGGGTCGCCGTCCGGCCACATCTGCTCCCTCCAGTTGACGTCGAACGTCACCCGGTAGGTCCGCGGCCGCTCCAGCAGCGCGTCCAGGGCGGCCGCACAGGACGGGGAGACGGCCGCGGTGATCCCGCCCAGATGCACCCAGGACGCGGTCGCCAGCAGCTCGCGCACCCCCGGCCGGTCCGGGAGGCCGGGCCCGGCCGCCGAGGCGGCGGAACCGGCCCGGCGGTAGTGCATCCGGGTCAGCGGCCCGTCGTGCGCGCCGGGGGCGCCGGGTGTCGCCGACTTGGCGTAGCGGCCGGTGGGGCGCGCCGGATCGATCTCGATGCCGCCGGTGTGCACCCCCGCCATCGCGAGCGCCCGGGTGATCAGCGCACCGTGCGGGTCGTCGCCGACCCGCCCGATCCAGGTGACCGGTACCCCGGCCGAGGCGAGATCGAGGGCCACGTTCACCTCGGCCCCGGCCGCGCTCGCCGGCGCGGCGGGGTCGTCGACCCGGGCGACCTCGGAGACCAGCGCCAGCGCCTCGCCGAAGCACACCACGCGGCCCGGAGCGGGGCAGCCGGACGCACCCTCGTGGCCTGCCGTTTCCACTGCTCGAACGCCTCCACAGTCATTGACCCGGTTCCCGGCCGATGCTAGAACAGCGACACCGAAATACGCAACAAGCGCTGCAAAATACGCAACGTTGCAGCTCAGAGGGGAGCAACGGATGACGAGTCCGACGGAGACCGGTCTCCGGCTCGGGTCGCTCGGCCAGGAACGGCCCGGCCCGTTCGCCAAGTCCGTCCCTGCGCTCACGGGCACGGTCGCCGGGTGGCTGGCCGGAGCGCCGCGGCTGTCCGCGCTGGCCACGCCGGTGCTGACGCTCGACCGGGACGCGCTGCACGCGAACGCCGACCGGATGGCGCGCTGGTGTGCCGGACACGGCGTCGAGCTGGCCCCGCACGGCAAGACGACGATGGCCCCGGCGTTGTGGGACCTGCAGCTGCGCACCGGATCCCGCGGGATCACGGTCGCGACGCCGTGGCAGGCCACGGTCGCGATCGAGTTCGGCGTCCGGTGGATCATGCTGGCGAACTCGCTGGTCGACCCGGCCGGGCTGCGTGCGGTGGCCGGTGCCCGCGACGCCGACCCGGAGCTGGAGCTGGTCAGCTGGGTCGACTCGGTCGACACCGTGGCGGCGATGGAGGCCGGGGCCGGGCAGCCGGAACGGCCGCTGACGGTCGTCGTGGAGCTCGGGGCGCCGGGTGGGCGGACCGGGGCGCGCTCGGTCGCCGAGGCCGAGCGGGTGGCCGCGGCGGTGGTCGCCAGCCCGGTGCTGCACCTGCGCGGGGTCGGCGGTTACGAGGGGGCGCTGGCGCACGATCCCTCACCGTCCTCGCTCGCCGTCGTCCGGGCCTACCTCGACGACCTCGCCGAGCTGCACCGGCGGCTGCTGCCCGTCTACGAGACCGGCGAGGTCGTCGTGACCGCCGGCGGGAGCGCGTACTTCGACCAGGTCGTCGCCGCGCTGGCCGGGCTCGCCGACGACCGCACCCGGGTGGTGCTGCGTTCCGGGGCCTACCTGGTGCACGATGACGGGTTCTACCGCGGCATCTCCCCGCTGGCCCGCGCCGACGGCGCGCCGTTCCGGTCCGCGATGCACGTCTGGGCCCGGGTGGTGTCCACCCCGGAGCCGGGACTGGCACTGCTCGACGCCGGCAAGCGGGACGTGCCCTTCGACGAGGGGCTGCCCGAACCGCAGCTGCTCGCCGACGACCTCGGCCGGGCCGCGCAGCCGCTGGACGGGACGATCACCGCCGTCAACGACCAGCACGCGTTCCTGCGCACCGGAACCCCGGTCCGGATCGGCCAGGTGGTGCGGCTGGGCATGTCGCACCCGTGCACCGCGTTCGACAAGTGGCGTTGGATCCCGCTCGTGGAGCGCGCAGACGAGTCCGACCCGCAGGTCGCCGACCTGGTGCGGACGTTCTTCTGATGCGCACGCTGCTGCGCGGCGGGACCGTCGTCGACGGGACCGGAGGGCCGCGGTACGCCGCCGACGTGCTCGTCGACGGCGACCGGATCGCCGCGATCGGCGAGGGCACGGATGTCCGTCCGGACCGGGTCGTCGACGTGTCCGGGATGGTCGTCGCCCCCGGCTTCGTCGACATGCACGCGCACTCGGACCTGCGACTGCTGACCGAGCCCGCGCACATCGCGAAGGTCTCGCAGGGCGTCACCACCGAGGTGCTCGGCCAGGACGGGCTGTCCTACGCGCCGGTCGACGACGACGTCCTCGCCGTGCTCCGGCGCAAGATCGCCGGCTGGAACGGCGACCCGGGCCCGGAGGAGTTCACCTGGCGCAGCGTCGCCGGCTACCTGGACCGGCTCGACGCAGGCATCGCGGGCAACGCCGCCTACCTGGTCCCGCACGGGACGGTGCGCGCCCTGGTCTGCGGCTGGGACGACCGGCCCGCCACACCGGACGAGATCGCCCGCATGGCCGAGGTCGTCCGCACCGGCATGGCCGAGGGCGCGGTCGGCCTCTCGGCGGGGCTCACCTACACCCCGGGCATGTACGCCGACGGGGGCGAGCTCGCCGAGCTGTGCCGCGCGGTGGGGGAGCTGGGCGGGTTCTTCGCCCCGCACCACCGCAGCTACGGCGCGGGTGCGCTTCAGGCCTACACCGAGATGATCGACGTCGCGGACTCCGCCGGCTGCGCGCTGCACCTGGCGCACGCGACGCTGAACTTCGGCCCGAACCGGGGCCGGGCCGGCGAACTGGTCGCGATGCTGGACGCGGCGATCGGGCGCGGCACCGACGTCACCCTGGACACCTACCCCTACCTGCCCGGCGCGACGACGCTGTCGGCGATCCTGCCCAGCTGGTCGCAGTCCGGCGGGCACGAGGCGACGCTCGAGCGGCTGCGTGACCCGGCCACCCTCGCCCGGATCCGGCAGGACCTGGAGGTGCACGGCTCGGACGGCTGCCACGGCGTCGTCGCCGAGTGGGACACCATCGAGATCAGCGGTGTCACGAACCCCGAGCTGGCCGGGCACGTCGGGCGCACGATCGCCGACATCGCCGGACCGGACGATGAGTTCGCGACCTGCGTCGACATCCTGCTCCGCGACGACCTCGGGACCGGGATCCTGCAGCACGTCGGGCACGAGGACAACGTGCGGGCGATCATGCGTCACCCGCGGCACACCGGCGGCAGCGACGGGCTGCTGGTCGGCGCGAAACCACACCCGCGGGCCTGGGGCACCTTCCCTCGCTACCTCGGGCGCTACTGCCGCGAGCTCGGCCTGTTCACGCTGGAGGAGTGCGTCGCGCACCTGACCGGCCGGGCCGCCGCCCGGCTGCGGCTGGCCGACCGCGGGCTGGTCCGCGCGGGCCTCGCCGCCGACCTGGTGGTGTTCGACCCGGACACGGTGATCGACACCGCGACCTTCGCCGAGCCGGCCCAGCAGCCGGCCGGAATCCCGTACGTGCTGGTGAACGGGGTCCTCGCGATCGACGGCGGGGAGCGGACCGCGGCTCTGGCCGGTCGCGCGCTGCGTCGTCGGGCCGACGGGAACACCGCATGACCCGCGTCGCTTTGCTCTGCTCACCGTTACGCACCGGTCCCGTTCGGACCGCAGCCCCGGCAGGAGAACTCCGATGACGGCCTTCCTCGACTGGCTGCAGAACGACACGTCCGGCCTGCTCACGCTGGCCGCGGTGAGCGTCGCGCTGCTGCTGGTGCTGATCATGCGGCTGCGCCTGGAGCCGTTCATCGCGCTGATCGTGACGAGCGTGCTGGTCGCCCTGGTCGCCGGCGTCTCGATCACCGACCTGGTCGGGACCCCCCTCAGCTCGTCCGACTCGCTGCTGGAGACCGGGTTCGCCGGGATCCTCGGCCACATCGCGCCGATCATCGGCCTGGGCACCGTGCTCGGGGCGATCATGGAGCGCTCCGGGGGAGCGGACGCGCTCACCGAGCGGTTGCTGCGCCTGTTCGGGCCGAAGGGCGCGCCGCTGGCGATGGGCGTGACCGGGCTGGTGCTCGGCATCCCGGTCTTCTTCGACATCGGGATCTTCGTGCTGGCGCCGCTGGTCTACGTCGCGGCCCGGCGCGGCGGGCGCTCGCTGGTGCTCTACGCGCTGCCGATGCTCGCCGGCCTGTCCATGACGCACGCGTTCCTGCCACCGCACCCCGGGCCGGTCACCGCCGGCGGGCTGCTCGGCGTCGGGATGGGCTGGATCATCGCCATGGGGCTGCTCTGCGGGATCCCGGCGTGGTTGGTCAGCGGCGTGTGGTGGGGCTCGGTGATCGGGAAGCGGGTGCTGATCGACGTCCCCGAGGACGTGCCGGGTGGCTCCGGGCCGGCCGGTGGCGTTCCGGCGGGCGGCGGCCCGGGCGCCCCCGCGGAACCGGTGCCCGGTGGCGCCGCGGCCACCGGTGGAGTCCCGCAGGCCGCGACCGGCACCGTCGAACCGGACACGGCCGGTGCCGCCGGGCGGGCCGGGGCCGTGACCGCACCGCCGTCGGTCGGCCTGATCTCGTTCATCATCGCGGTGCCGATGTTGCTGATCCTCGGCGCGACGGTCGGTTCGGTCGCGCTGGCCGAGGGCACCGCCCTGCACGACGTGCTCGTCTTCCTCGGCACCCCGGCCATCGCGCTGACGATCAGCGTGCTGCTCGCGATGTACCTGCTCGGGGTCCGGCGCGGGACGTCGATGGCCGAGCTGAGCCGGATCTCCGGCGAGTCGCTGCGCCCGGTCGGGATGATCCTGCTCGTGGTCGGGGCCGGCGCGTTCTTCGGCAAGGTCCTGCAGGAGACGGGGGTCGGCGACGCGCTGGCCGGGTCGATGACGGCGATCGGCCTGCCGCTGATCGTCTCCGCCTACCTGATCAGTGCGGCGCTGCGGATCGCGCAAGGCTCGGCCACCGTCGCGATCGTCACCACCGCGGGCATCATCGGCCCGACCGTCGCCGGCGGCGGCTACTCGCAGCCGCAGATAGCGCTGATCGTCGTCGCGGTCTCCGCGGGCTCGATCATCGCCAGCCACGTGAACGACGGCGGGTTCTGGATCGTGTCCAAGTACTTCAACATGTCGGTGAAGGACACCCTGAAGACCTGGACGGTGCTCGAGACGATCCTGTCCGTCGTCGGGTTCGCCGCCGCGGGGCTGGTGTGGGTGGTCGTGTGACCCGTGAGTGGTTATCGCGGCTCTGACCGCGATAACCACTCACGGGTGGCGGAGCCGCTCCGGGTCGGCGTCCAGGGTGATCGGGGAGCCGTGCGGGGTGGCGACGGCGGCGCGCTGCCAGGCGGCGGTGCGCTCGTCGAGGGAGCCGGTGTCGGCGAGACCGTGCTCGGCGAGCAGGCCCTCCAGGGCCGCCAGCCAGGCGTCCCAGTAGTCCTGACCGGTCTCCAGCTCGCTACCCAGCGCCTCGGCGAAGTCCTGCCGGCCGAGGATCCCGCGGTCCTGCAACGTCACCGCGATCGCGAACGCCTGCGCCTGCCAGGGCTCGTCGAACACCGGACCCTCAGGCACGCTCAAGGTAGCTCTCCCAGGCGTCGACGGAGATCGTCGTGGTCGGGTCGGCGTCGGGTCCCCACAGCTCCTCGCCGGCGAAGACGACGGTGTAGAGCTGCTCGGGCGCCTCGCCGTCCCCGTGCGCGCGGGCGTCGGGCAGTACGTGCGCCCCGCGCCGCGACTCGACGACCCCGCACCTGCCGCGGACGTAGCGGGGGAGCCGGGTGTGCCCGCGCGGGTGCATCACCCGGGCCCGCACCCGGTCGCCCGGGCCGAACCGCGGCGGGGCCGGTTCCGCGCGCTCGGTGGGGGCACCGGTCGCCAGTACCTCGGCGGTCGCGGCCGCGTCCAGCGGCTCCGGGGCGGGGACGCCGGGGCGCAGCGAGCGGCCCGCAGCGAGCTCGTCGGCGCCGACCAGGCCGTGCGCGACCAGCAGCTTCTCGGTCGCGGCCAGCCAGATCTCGTAGTAGGTCAGGTTCAGGTAGAGCGGCGGGGGCAGCGACTCGCGGGCGTGCCGGGACTCGTCGATCGACCAGCCACCGGGCCGGGCCGCGGCCAGGGTCAGCGCGAGCACGAGCGCCTCCCAGCCCGCGTGGAACCGGACGTCCTCCGGCTCCGGCTCGACCGGGCCGAACCCCATCGCGCCGCCGAGGTCGTGCGCGCCGTTCACGCCGTCACCAGCCGGGTGCCGATCATCGAGTCCCGGGAGACGAGCGCGGCGAGCGCGTCGGCCGGCCAGCCGTCGGTGCCGGCGGGGCGCTGCGGGACGACCAGGTAGCGCAGCTCGGAGGTGGAGTCGTGCACCCGGATCGCGACGTCGTCGTCCAGCACGGTGCCGAACTCGGCGAGCACCCCGCGCGGGTCCAGGACCGCCCGCGACCGGTAGGCCGCGGACTTGTACCAGACCGGGGGCAGCCCGAGGACGGGCCAGGGATAGCAGGAACACAGCGTGCAGACGACGAGGTGGTGCTCGCGCTCGGAGTTGAACACCGCCGCGAGGTGCTCGCCGCCGCGCCCGCCGTAGCCGAGCTCGGCCACCGCGGAGGTCGCGTCGTCGGCGAGCCGCCGGGCGTACGCCGGGTCGGTCCAGGCGCGGGCCACCACCCGCGCGCCGTTCCGCGGACCGACCCGGTGCTGGTAGGTCTCGACGATCTCGTCCAGCGCGGCCGGGTCGACGTAGCCCTTCTCGACCAGGATCGACTCCAGCGCCCGCACCCGCGCATCGACCGGCCGCAGCTCCCCGCTCACCGGCCCGACGCTAACCATCCCGTGGCCGGGAGTCGAGGGCCGTCGCCGGGCCCCGCCTCGCCGGGATGTGGCCCGGGGAGCGGCGGTGCGGTGTGGGACGTCGCACCCGTCGTCGCCGATCTGGACCGCCGCCGGACGCGCATGGTTAGCTGAGGCTCAGCTACCTTCAAGGGAGGTCCGCGTGGTACAGGAGACCGCAGCCGCAGTGCGGGTGACCGACGTGCGGAGGCTCTCGGAGACGTTCGTCCGGGCCGAGGTCGAGGGCGGGGCGCTGGCCGAGCTCGGCCTGACCGGCGCGCCGGACGAGGCCTGCGTGTTCCACTTCCCGCTGCCCGACGGCGGGCGCGACGACCACGGCCGCTGGTACACCCTGCGCGAGGTCGACCCGAGCGGAGAGCGGGCCCTGATCGACGTGGTCTGCCACCCCGGCGGCGTCGGGGCGAGCTGGGCGCGCAGGGCCCGGGTGGGCGACGAGCTCGGCGTCTCCCGCTCGCACTTCTGGTTCAAGCGACCCGCCGACGCCCGCTGGCAGATCCTCGTCGGGGACGCCGCGGCGCTGCCCGCGCTGGCCCGGATCGTGGCCGAGTCACCGCCCGGGCTCGCCACCCGGGTCGTGCTCGAGGTGGACGAGGTCCCGGCCGACTTCCCGGGCGGTGCCCGGGTGCACCGGGAGCCCGTGTCCGAGACCGGGAGCCGTCTCGCCGAGATCGTCGCCGGGCTGGAGCTTCCGGAGGGCCCCGGTTACGTCTACGTCGGCGGCGAGGCCGCCGCCACCCGCGCCGCCCGCAAGCACCTGCGGCACGAGCGCGGGCTGCCCGCCTCCGCCTACGGCGTGCTCGGTTACTGGCGCCGCGACGCCGACACCTTCCGCCGGACCTGGGAGGCCAACCAGGACCGGTTCGCCCGCGCCTGGGCCGAGGCCGAGGCCGCCGGCGGCGGGGACGACGAGCGGCAGCTGGACCTCTACGAGGCGAGCCTGAGCCGCGACGGCCTGCTGTAGCGCGAGCGGCCAGCGGACGCCCGCCCGACCCGGCGTATCGTCGGAACCCGGCACCCCGACCGGGCCGTCGCACGTCGCGTCCCGGGCAGGGGTCTGTCACGCGCTGCCGGATCGCCGCCGTCGGGTCGACGACACCGCAGGATCGACGACACCGCAGCGCGCCACCCACGCCCGTCCCGAGCGAGGAGCCAGCGCCTCCGTGGCCATCCTGTCCGGTCTGCTCACCTCCGCCCTGTCCGACGCCGGCCTGCGGGCCGCCCTGGACGCCGCCCGCGGCGTCGATCCCCGCACCGCCGAGACCCCGGCCGTTCGCGTCGAGGGCCCGGCCGCGCTGCGCCCGCTGCTGACCGCCGGACTGGCGGGATCCCCGGCGGACGGGGACGACGACACCCCCGGCACCGTGCTCGCGGTGACCGCCACCGACCGGGAGGCCGAGGACCTGGCCGCGGCGGTGTCCGACCTGCTCGGGCACGGCACCGACGTGGGCGCGGCCGCCGATACGGTCGCCGACTGCGCGAACGCGCCGGTCGTCGTGCTGCCGTCCTGGGAGACGCTGCCGCACGAGAAGCTGTCCCCCCGGCCGGACACCGTGGCCCGCCGGCTCACCGTCTTCCACCGGCTGGCCTCGGTGGCGACCGCGCCGCGGGTCGTCGTCAGCGCCGCGCGGAGCCTGATCCAGCCGGTCGCGCCGGGCCTGGGCGCGCTGGAGCCGGTGTCGCTGGCCGTCGGCACCGAGTACGACTTCGAGGCACTGCTGGAGCGCCTGGTCGAGCTGGCCTACACCCGCGCCGAGATGGTCACCACCCGCGGCGAGTTCGCGGTCCGCGGCGGCATCCTGGACATCTTCCCGCCGACCGCCGAGCACCCGGTGCGCGTCGAGTTCTGGGGCGACGAGGTCGCCGAGCTGCGCGCGTTCTCCGTCGCCGACCAGCGCTCGGTCGGCGAGGTCGACCGGGTCCTCGCGCCGGCGTGCCGGGAGCTGCTGCTGACCGGCCCGGTCCGGGAGCGGGCCGCCGCGCTGGCCGCCGAGCAGCCGGAGACGGCCGGGCTGAACCGGAACCCCCTGCGCGAGATGCTGGAGAAGCTCGCCGAGGGGATCCCCGGCGAGGGCATGGAGTCGCTGATCCCGGCCCTCGTGGGCGGTGTCGATGCCGACTCCGCTGACGCCGCGTCGGGTGACATGCAGCAGCTCACCGACCTGCTCCCGGCCGGTTCCCGGGTGCTGCTCGCCGACCCGGAGCGGATCCGCACCCGGTGCGCCGACCTGGTCCGCACCGGCCAGGAGTTCCTGGAGGCGTCCTGGCTGGCGTCCGGCTCCGGCGGCGAGGCGCCGATCGACGTGTCCGGTTCGGCCTACCGGGACCTGACCGCGACGCTGGAGCACGCCACCGCCACCGGACGTCCGGTCGTGTCGCTCTCGCCGCTGCTGTCCGGCGCCGACGACGTGATCGTCCCGGCAGTGCACGAGATCGAGCCCTACCGCGGGGACACCGACCGCGCGCTGACCGACCTGCGCGCGCACGTCGCCACCGGCGGCGCCGCGGTGCTGGTGCTGGCCGGGCAGGGCACCGCGGACCGCTCGCTGGAGCAGTTGCGTGAGGCCGAGGTCCCGGCGACGAAGGTCGAGCAGCTCGGCGACGCCCCGGAGAAGGGTCTGGTCACCGTCACCTGCGGGCGGCTGCTGAACGGCTTCACCGCCACCGAGATCGGGCTGGTGCTGCTGTCCGAGGCCGACCTGACCGGCAGCCGGGCCGGGCTGGACACGGCCCCGCGCAAGACCACCCCGCGCCGGCGCAACGCCGTCGACCTGGCCGCGCTGCAGCCGGGCGACTACGTCGTGCACAACCAGCACGGCATCGGTCGCTTCGTCGAGATGAAGGAGCGCACCGTCCAGGGCGCCACCCGCGAGTACCTGGTGCTGGAGTACGCCAGCTCCAAGCGCGGCCAGCCCGCGGACCGGCTGTTCGTGCCGACCGACGCGCTGGACGAGATCAGCCGCTACGTCGGCGGCGAGCAGCCCGCCGTCAACAAGCTGGGCGGTGCGGACTGGGCGAAGACCAAGGGCCGGGCCCGCAAGGCCGTCAAGGACATCGCGGCCGGGCTGGTGCAGCTCTACGCGGCCCGGCAGGCGTCGCCGGGGCACGCGTTCGGGGCGGACTCGCCCTGGCAGCGCGAGCTGGAGGACGCCTTCCCCTACACCGAGACGCCGGACCAGCTGACCGCGATCGACGAGGTCAAGAAGGACATGGAGCGGGCGGTCCCGATGGACCGGGTGATCTCCGGCGACGTCGGGTTCGGCAAGACCGAGATCGCGGTCCGGGCGGCGTTCAAGGCGGTGCAGGACGGCAAGCAGGTCGCGGTCCTGGTGCCGACCACCCTGCTGGCCACACAGCACCTGACGACGTTCGCCGAGCGGATGCGGGCGTTCCCGGTCAGCGTGCGCGGGCTGTCCCGGTTCACCGACCCGGCCGAGGCCAAGGAGACGATGGCCCAGCTCGCCGCCGGCGACGTCGACGTCGTCGTCGGGACGCACCGGCTGCTGCAGGGCGGGGTCCGCTGGAAGGACCTCGGCCTGGTGGTGGTCGATGAGGAACAGCGCTTCGGCGTCGAGCACAAGGAGCACATCACCGCGCTGCGCGCGCACGTCGACGTGCTGACCCTGTCCGCGACGCCGATCCCGCGGACCCTGGAGATGAGCCTGGCCGGGATCCGGGAGATGTCGGCGATCACCACCCCGCCCGAGGACCGGCACCCGACCCTGACCTACGTCGGGGCCTACGACGACAAGCAGGTCGCCGCCGCGGTGCGTCGCGAGCTGCTGCGCGACGGCCAGGTGTTCTACGTGCACAACCGGGTCTCGTCGATCGACAGGGCGGCGAAGAAGGTGCAGGACTTGGTGCCCGAGGCCCGGGTCGCGGTGGCGCACGGGCAGATGAACGAGGATCTGCTGGAGCGCACGGTCAACGCGTTCTGGCACCGCGAGTCCGACGTGCTGGTCTGTACCACGATCGTCGAGAACGGCCTGGACATCTCGAACGCGAACACGCTGATCGTGGAGCGCTCGGACACCCTCGGGCTGTCCCAGCTGCACCAGCTGCGCGGCCGGGTCGGCCGGGGCCGGGAGCGCGGCTACGCCTACTTCCTGTTCCCGCCGGAGCACCCGCTGACCGAGACCGCGCACGACCGGCTCGCCACCATCGCCCAGCACTCCGAGCTGGGCTCCGGTGCGGCCGTCGCGATGAAGGACCTGGAGATCCGCGGCGCCGGCAACATCCTCGGCGCCGAGCAGAGCGGCCACATCGCCGGCGTCGGGTTCGACCTCTACATCCGGCTGGTGGGTGAGGCGGTCGCGGCGTTCCGCAAGCAGGCCGGCGGCGAGCAGGTGCAGCCGGAGGACGAGGCGCTCGCCGAGGTCCGGGTGGACCTGCCGGTCGACGCGCACGTCCCGCACGACTACGTCGACGGCGAGCGGCTCCGCCTGGAGGTCTACCGCAAGATCGCCGAGGCGGCCGACGACGAGATGCTGTCGGCGATCGTCGAGGAGCTGACCGACCGCTACGGCGAGCCGCCGACGCCGGTGCGCAACCTGCTGGAGGTCGCCCGGTTCCGGCAGCTGTGCCGGCGGCTCGGGATCGGCGAGGTGGCCGCGGCCGGGGCGCAGATCCGGATCGGGCCGGTCACGCTGCCCGACTCGGCGCAGCTGCGGCTGCGGCGGCTGTACCCGAAGGCGCAGTACAAGCCGGCCGCGCAGATGGTCACGGTGCCCAAGCCGGTGCAGGGCGGCCGGATCGGCGGGGCCCCGGTGCGGGACACCGAGCTGCTGGGTTGGTGCGCGGAGCTGCTGCTGCAGATCGTGCCGAGCCCGGCACCGGCGCAGGCCTGACCCGGCACCGGCGGCCCGGATCGTCGGTGGGCCGGGTTAGGTTCGGCTCATGTCCTCGTACCTGCGCTACCCGCACCTGCGCGACGACACCCTGGTCCTCGTCGCGGAGGACGACGTGTGGACCGCCCCGGTCGACGGCGGGCGGGCCCACCGGCTGACCGCCGACGCGCTGCCGGCGTCCGGGCCGCGGATCTCCCCGGACGGGGCGAGCCTGGCGTGGACCTCGTGCCGGGACGGGGCGTGGGAGGTCTACCGGACCGGCCTCGAGGGCGGCGGCGTGCAGCGGCTGACCTGGTGGGGGGACATGCTCACCCGGGCGGCCGGCTGGACCCCCGACGGCGAGGTCGTCGCCCTCTCGGCGCACGGCGACCCGACCTCGCGGAGCTGGGCCTACGCCCTCCCGGCGACCGGGGGCACCCCGCGGCGGCTGCCCTACGGCACGCTCAGCGCGCTGGCGTTCGCGCCCGGCGGGCCCGCGGTCCTCACCCAGGTCGAGGGCGGCCGCGACGCGGCCTGGTGGAAGCGCTACCGCGGCGGCCGGGCCGGCCGGCTCTGGCTGGACGCCGCCGGCACCGGCGAGTTCACCCGGGTGCTGGCCGGGCTGGACGGGCAGCTGGAGTGCCCGATGATCGTCGACACCCCGGACGGGCCCCGGCTGGCCTTCCTGTCCGATCACGAGGGCTGGGCCAACCTCTACTCGGTGCCGCTGGCCCACCCGGCCACCGGCCTGCGCCGGCACACCGATCACGGGGCCGGTGGGGCGCTGCCGGACTTCTACGCCCGGCACGCCTCGACCGACGGCCGGCGGGTCGTCTACGAGTGCGCGGGCGAGCTGTTCCTGCTCGACGACCTGGACGCGGCCGCGCAGCCGCGCCGGCTGGACGTGCGGCTGGGCGGGCCCCGCTCGGCCCGCGATCCGTTCCGTGCCCCGGTGCCCGCCGACCTCGGCCCGGTACGGCCGGACCGGACCGGGCGGACCAGCATCGCCGGCGTCCGCGGCACCGTGCACCGGCTGACCCACCGGGACGGCCCGTCCCGGACGCTGCTCGCCGAACCCGGGGTGCGGGCCCGGCTGGCGCACCCGCTGGGCGAGCACCGCGCGGCCTGGGTGGACGATGCCGAGGGCGAGGACGCGGTGTGCGTCGCGCCGCTCGACCCGCACCGGCCCGGGGCCCCGGAGCGGGTGCGGTACGCGGCGGGCGGGCTCGGCCGGGTGCTGGAACTCGTCCCGGCGCCGGACGGTTCGGCGCTCGCCCTGACCACCCACGACGGCCGCCTGCTGGTGCTGCACACCGGGCCCGACCCGGCGCCGGGCACCGGCGCCGGCCCGGCCGACGGGGTGGTCGACGGGGTGGTCACCGATGCCGCTGATCCTGCCGATCCCGTCGACGCGTCCGGGGAGGCCGGTCCGGAGCGCGCGGCCGGGGAGCTGCGCGAGCTGGCCCGCAGCGCCGCCGGTGAGCCGTTCGACCTGGCCTGGTCGCCGGACTCGGCGTGGCTGGCCTGGTGCGAGCCCACCGAGCCGGGCCTGTCCCGGATCCTGCTGACCCGGCTCACCGACGGCGAGCACGTCGAGGTCACCCCGGCCCGGTTCCTGGACTCGGACCCGGTGTTCACCGCGGACGGCAAGCACCTGGCGTTCCTGTCCCGGCGGGTGTTCGACCCCTCCTACGACCAGCACGCGTTCGACCTGACCTTCGGCAGCGGCTGGAAGCCGTTCCTGGTGCCGCTGGCGGCACGGACGCCGTCGCCGTTCGGGGCGAGCCCGGACGGCCGTCCGGTGACCGCGGGCGAGGAGAGCCCGGAGGACCCGCCGGCGACCCCGCCGGACCCGGGCGAGGGCGGGGACCCCGGGACGGACGCCGCCGGTGGCGCCGCAGCCCACACCGTGACCGGCACCGCGACCGCGTCCGGAGCGCCGGCGGACCGGGCCGCGCTGGCGGACACGGGCCGGAAGAAGGGTGACGACGGCCCACCCGAGGTCCGGGTCGACCCGGAGGGCCTGGCGGACCGGGTCGTCGGGATCCCGGTCGAGGCGGCCCGCTACACCGGGCTGGCCGCGGTGGCGGGCGGGCTGGTCTGGCTGCGGGTGCCCGGCGGCGGCGTGCTCGGCGACAGCCGGGCCGACGACGCCGCCGAGCGCGAGCCCGCGGTGCTGGAGCGCTAC
Source organism: Pseudonocardia nantongensis (assembly GCF_046546495.1). Classification (NCBI taxonomy): domain Bacteria; kingdom Bacillati; phylum Actinomycetota; class Actinomycetes; order Pseudonocardiales; family Pseudonocardiaceae; genus Pseudonocardia; species Pseudonocardia nantongensis. The sequence goes on from NZ_JBKGXT010000002.1 coordinate 26,504, forward strand.
GACCTGGTCCGCCGCAGCAGCACGGTGATCGCCGACCCGGCGACCGGGTTCGCGGTCAGCGGGGACGGCACCCGGATCGTGGCCCGGGACCGCGGCAAGGTCCGGCTGCTGCGCGCCGACCGGTCCGGCTCGTCCACCCCGGACGACGAGGGCGGCGACGAGTTCGAGATCGACACCGGGCGGCTGGTGGTGACCGTCGACCCGTCCGCGGAGTGGCGGCAGATGTTCGACGAGACCGCCCGCCTGATGCGCGACCACTTCTGGACCGCGGACATGGCCGGTGTCGACTGGGCCGCGGAGACCGCCCGCTACCGGCCGCTGGTCGAGCGGGTCGGCAGCCACGACGACCTGGTCGACCTGCTCTGGGAGCTGCACGGCGAGCTCGGGACCTCGCACGCGTACGTCATGGGCGGGCGTCCGGCCGGGGACCGGGACGGGCGGCCGGGCCTGCTCGGCGCCGACCTGGAGCCCGAGCCCGGCGGCCCGGGCTGGCGGGTGACCCGGGTGCTGCCGCCGGAGACCTCCGCCCCGGCCGCGCGCAGCCCGCTGTCCGCACCCGGCGTCGACGTCCGCCCCGGCGACGTGCTGCTCGAGGTCGGTGGCAGCCCGGTCGACCCGGCGTGGGGCCCGGCCCCGCTGCTGGTGGCACGGGCCGGCCGGACCGTGGAGCTGACCGTCCGATCCGGACCCGACCGGGCCGACGCGGGCACCGTGCGCCGGGTCGCGGCGCGCCCGCTGGGGTCCGAGGACGAGCTGCGCTACCAGGACCGCGTCGCGCGGCTGCGGGCCGAGGTCGCCGAGCGCTCCGGCGGCCGGCTCGGCTACCTGCACGTGCCGGACATGATGGGGTACGGCTGGGCGCAGCTGCACCGGGACCTCGCCCGGGAGACCGCGAAGGACGGGCTGCTGCTCGACGTCCGGGGCAACCGCGGCGGGCACACCTCGCAGCTGGTGGTCGAGAAGCTGGCCCGCACGGTGATCGGCTGGGACCTGCCCCGGCACCGGGCTCCGGCCACCTACCCGGAGCAGGCGCCGCGCGGGCCGGTCGTCGCGCTGGCCGACGAGCGCTCCGGCTCGGACGGCGACATCGTCACCGCGGCGATCAAGCGGCTCGGGATCGGGCCGGTCGTCGGCGTCCGCACCTGGGGCGGCGTGATCGGCATCGACGGCCGCTACGGGCTGGTCGACGGCACCCGGATCACCCAGCCCCGCTACGCCACCTGGTTCGACGACGTCGGGTGGGGGATGGAGAACCACGGCGTCGACCCGGACGTCGAGGTCGTCGTGACCCCGCAGGACCGGACCGCGGGCCGGGACCCGCAGCTGGACCGGGCGATCGCGCTGGCGTTGCAGCGAGTCGAGGAGCAGCCGCCGGTGCGCCCGCCGGACCGGGCGACCCGGCCGTCGATGACCAGGCCGGTGCTGCCGCCGCGTCCTGCCGTCTGACCCGCGGGGCGGCGAGACGGGCGCCACATCCGGCGTGAGAAGGTGCTCGGGTGCGCACTCCCACGGGCAGGTTGCTGGCCGTCCTGATCGCCGCCGGGGCGCTGGTGGCCGGCTGTGGCGCCGGACCGAACCGGGCCGACTCGGCCGCGATCGTGGGCCAGGAGTCGATCCCGCTGGCGGAGGTGCAGCCTGCGATCACCTCGGTGCTCACCCGGCCCGGGCTGGTCGAGGGCTTCGAGGCGCAGGGTGGCTCGCAGGCCGACATCGGCCGCGCCGTGGTCTCCCAGCTCGTGGTGCGCCGGCTCCTGGAACAGGCCGCCGCCGAGCACGGCATCACGATCGGGGAGGACCGGATCGACGCGGCGATCGCCGCGTCCGGCGGGGAGCAGGCGGTGGCGTCGAGTTCGCTGGCGGCCGGCGGGGCACGTGCCGCGGCCCGGGACCGGCTGATCGCCACCGAGCTGGCCACCCGGGAGCTGGACCGGCTCGCGGTGACCGCGGACCTCGCCGTCGCCCAGACCAGGGAGGAGGCCACCGCCCTGGCCCGGGCGCTGGCCGCCGGCGGTGCGGAGGCCGAGCGGGCGCTGGCCGGCGCCGGCACCGCCCAGCGGGACCTGGAGATCCGTCCCGCCGCGACCCCGCAGGCCGCGCTCACCCCGCTGGTCGGGATCCCGGCCGGGCAGGTGGCCGCGTTCCAGCTCGGTGCCGGGCAGGGCTGGGTGGTGGTCCGGGTGAACAGCCGGGAGCTCGGCCCGCCGCCGCCCGCCCCGGTACTCGCCGGCCGGCTGGATCAGCAGAGCCTCGGCGAGGCCGGGATCCTGCTGCTCACCCCGCTGGCGCTGCGCGAGGGCGTGCAGCTCAACCCGCGCTACGGCACCTGGGACCCGGTGTCGCTCACCGCCGTCCCGGACGCCGGCCAGGCCGCGCAGCTGTTCCCGGTCGCCGAGCCGGCCCCGGCGGGCTGATCGTGAGCGCCGCCGTCGTCGTCTGCCCGCGCCGGGTCGCCGTGCTGCCGGCCGCGGCCGTGCCCGCGCTGCGCACCGCGGACGCCGTGCTCGCCGCCCCGGAGCTGGACGAGGGCACCGCCCGCGCGGCCGGCGCGGCACCGTGGGACGGCACCGACCCCGCCGCACTGCCGGACCGCACCGTGCTGCTGGTCCCGGCCGGGCACCCCGCCGCCGCCGGCCCCGGTGCGCTGCCGCCGCCCACCGGGTCCGCGCTGCTCGACGCCGTCGCGGTGATGGACCGGCTGCGCTCGCCCGGCGGCTGCCCGTGGGACGCCGAGCAGACCCACGAGTCGTTGCTGCGCTACCTGGTCGAGGAGTGCTACGAGCTCTACCAGGCGATCGAGGACGCCGACCGGGACGAGCTGCGCGAGGAGCTCGGCGACGTGCTGCTGCAGGTGCTGTTCCACGCCCGGGTCGCGGCCGAGTGCCCGGACACCCCGTTCGGGATCGACGAGGTCGCGACCGGACTGGTGGACAAGCTGGTCGGCCGGCACCCGCACGTCTTCGCGCAGGGCGAGCGGGTGCGGACGGCCGCGGACCAGGACCGTCGCTGGGACGAGCTGAAGCGCGCCGAGAAGCAACGTGACTCCAGTGTGGACGGTGTCGCGACCGGCCAGCCGGCCGTCGCGCTGGCCGCCAAGCTGGCCTCGCGGACCGCGAAGGCCGGGCTCCCGGCCGACCTGCTGCCCGCCGGCGAGGAGCCGGGGGAGACGCTGTTCCGGCTCGCCGCGGCCGCCCAGCTCGACGGCGGCGACCCGGAGGCCGCGCTGCGCGCCGTCGCCCGCGCGTTCGACGCCCGGGTCCGCTCCGCCGAGAAGGCCGCCGCCGCCGACGGCAAGGACCCCCACACCCTGACCCCGGAGGACTGGCGCCACTACTGGCCCGTCCCCTGACGCCCACCCCCCTTCCACGACGCGAGGGGCGGCACCGTCGGTAGGCTCGAGGTGGTGCGTACCCGGTCCGTGGTGATGGCGATCGGCGGGATCCTCGTCCTGATGCTGCTCGTGACGCTGGCGGTCGGGCAGGACGGGCGGCGGGGGCCGTCGTCGCCGCGGACGCCCGTGGACCGCTCGGAGCCGCCGCCTGCGGTGGCACCGCTGCCGCGCGGCACCGACGTCGACGCCTGGGCAGCCGGCACCGCGGACGCGGCCGGCATCCCCGAGCGCACCCTGGCGGCCTACGCCACCGCCGAGCTGCGGCAGCGCGAGCGCACCCCGGCCTGCCGGCTGAGCTGGGCCACGCTGGCCGGGATCGGTCGCGTCGAGACCCGGCACGCCACGTTCCGCGGCGCCGAACCGGGACCGGACGGCCGGGTGGACCCGCCGATCGTCGGGATCGCCCTGGACGGCGGCAACGGCACCCGCCGGGTCACCGACACCGACGGCGGGCGCCTCGACGGCGACCCGGTCCTGGACCGCGCCGTCGGCCCGATGCAGTTCCTCCCGGAGACCTGGGCCCGCCACGGCGTCGACGCCGACGGCGACGGCACGGCCGACCCGCAGCAGGTCGACGACGCCGCCCTCGCCGCGGCCGGTCTGCTCTGTACCGACGGCCGCGACGTCGGCGACGGCGACGACTGGTGGTCCGGCGTGCTCGCCTACAACGCCTCGCGGTCGTACGCCGACGACGTCTGGGCCGCCGCCGCCGAGTACGCCCGCAGCGCCCCACCCCGCGTCGTGGAGCCTTGACGCTGCCCGGAAGCCACGGGACGGCATCAAGGCTCCACGACGCGTCATGGGGTCACGGGGTGGCGGTCATGGGGAGCCCAGGGCGATCCGGGCGCGGATCTCGCCGAGGGCCTCCTGGTACTCCGGGCGCGGGTCCATCGCCGAGGCCATCTTCAGCTGCGTCTCGGCCTCGGGGAGCCTGCCCTGCCGCTGGAGCGTCTTGCCCAGGGCGAACCGGGCGTAGTGATCGGCCGGATCGAGCTCCAGCACTCGTTCGAACGCACCCTCGGCCGGGCGCAGCTGGGCCGAGTCGAAGTACGCGCGGCCGGCCAGCAGGTGCACCGAGACCTCGTCCGGAGCGGTGTCCAGCACCGGGGTCAGGGCGGCCAGGGCCTCGAGCGGGCGGCGTCCGGAGAGCAGATCCTCCGCGCGCCGGAACGCGGCGACCGGGTCCGACTTGTTCGCGCGTGGACTGCTCATGGTCACTCCCACGTTAGGTGCGATCGGGGCGCCGCGCGAGGGGTTGACGGCGGCCCGGTCGGGGACGTGACGCAAGCGTCCGTCGCGCTCGGACGACCTGCGGTTACGCTGACGCACCGGACACGACCAGCGATGCGGACAGGAGTGACGGTGGCGGTCATCGAGCAGGTCGGGGCACGCGAGATCCTCGATTCCCGAGGCAACCCCACGGTGGAGGTCGAGGTCGCGCTGGACGACGGCACGCTGGCCCGCGCGGCCGTGCCGTCGGGCGCGTCGACCGGGGAACACGAGGCCGTCGAGCTGCGCGACGGCGACCCGAAGCGCTACGGCGGCAAGGGAGTGGAGAAGGCCGTCGCGGCGGTCCTCGACGAGATCGGCCCGGAGCTGGTCGGCGTCGAGGCGGTGGACCAGCGCCTGGTGGACCAGCGGCTGGTGGACCTGGACGGCACCGCGGACAAGTCGAAGTTCGGCGCGAACGCGCTGCTGGGCGTGTCGCTGGCGGTGGCCAAGGCCGGCGCCGAGTCGTCCGGGTTGGAGCTCTTCCGCTACGTCGGCGGCTCCAACGCGCACGTGCTCCCGGTCCCGATGATGAACATCCTCAACGGTGGTGCGCACGCCGACACCTCCGTCGACGTGCAGGAGTTCATGATCGCGCCGATCGGGGCGGAGACGTTCCGCGAGGCCCTGCGCTGGGGCGCGCAGGTCTACCACGCGCTGAAGGCGGAGCTGAAGGACAAGGGCCTCTCCACCGGTCTGGGCGACGAGGGCGGGTTCGCCCCGGACGTCAAGGGCGGCACCCGCGGTGCGCTGGACCTGATCGCCGCCGCCGTGCAGCGGGCCGGGTTCACCCTGGGGACCGACGTGGTGCTGGCCCTCGACGTGGCCGCGACCGAGTTCCACACCGATGGCAAGTACGCCTTCGAGGGCAAGAAGCTCACCGCGGAGAAGATGGCCGAGGTCTGGAAGGACCTCGTCGAGTCCTACCCGCTGGTGTCCATCGAGGACCCGCTGGACGAGAACGACTGGGACGGCTGGGCCGCGCTGACCGAGGCGATCGGGGACAAGGTGCAGCTGGTCGGCGACGACCTGTTCGTCACCAACCCGGAGCGGCTCGAGGAGGGCATCGCCCGTGGTGCCGCGAACGCGCTGCTGGTCAAGGTCAACCAGATCGGCACGCTGTCCGAGACGCTCGACGCGGTGACGATGGCGCACAGCGCGGGCTACCGCTGCATGATGAGCCACCGCTCCGGCGAGACCGAGGACGTCACCATCGCCGACCTGGCCGTCGCCACCGGCTGCGGTCAGATCAAGACCGGTGCCCCGGCCCGGTCCGAGCGGGTGGCGAAGTACAACCAGCTGCTGCGGATCGAGGAGCTGCTCGGCGACGCCGCCCGCTACAACGGCGAGCTGGCGTTCCCGCGCTACCAGGTGCCCGGACAGGGCTGACCCGTACTGCCGGCAGGGCGGACACTCCGCCGATCCGGTGCCGCGCCGGACACACCTCGGCGCGGCACCGGGACACCGCCCACGATCGGGGGGCATCCTGGACCGCAGCGATCACGCAGCGGTCCCGGGGGTACTCCCGGCGCGGCGGTGGGAGGAGGACGCATGGGGGGCACCCGCGGGCGAGCCCGTGACACGCGGGCCCGAGCGTCCGGCGGCGGCCGGGGCCGGGCCGCGGCCAAGCCCCGTGCCACCCCGTCCCGCGCGAGCGGCGGCCGCGACGGCGGCCCCCGCTCCCGGCCGTCCGCCCCGGCGCAGGCCCGGCCGCGGCTGACCCGGGCCCGGTCCCGGGCAAGTGAGGTCGTCGCCCGGACCACCGGGATGCTGGGGCTCTCGTCGACCAAGCGAGCGGCGATCCTGGCCCTGGTGGTGTGCGCGCTCGCGCTGACCGTCGCCGTCCCGCTGCACAACTACGTCTCCCAGCGACAGGAGCTGGCGGCCGTCACCGAGCAGCAGCGGGCGCTGGAGGCCGACGTCGAGCGGCTGTCCGCGGACCGGGCCCGGCTCTCCGACCCGGCCGAGGTGGAGGCGCAGGCCCGGGCCCGCCTGCACTACGTGCGTCCCGGTGAGACCCCCTACGTGGTGCAGTTCCCGACCCCGCCCGCACCGGAGGTCACCGACGGTCAGGCCGAGCCGGGCGTGCCGTGGTTCCACACCCTGTGGAACGACGTCACCGGCGAACCGCGACGATGACACGGTGAGCGAGCAGCACGACCGCGACCCGATCCGCCCGTCCGGCCTCGAGGCCGGGCCGGTCCCGCAGGACGACCTCGACGCCGTCGCCGACCAGCTGGGACGCACGCCGCGCGGCATCCTCGCGGTGGCACACCGCTGCCCGTCCGGGCACCCGTCGGTGGTGCAGACCGCGCCGCGGCTGCCGGACGGGACGCCGTTCCCGACGCTGTACTACGTGACGTGTACCCGGCTGGCATCCCGGATCGGAACCCTGGAGGCCGAGGGCCGGATGAAGGAGATGACCGACCGGCTGGAGGAGGACCCCGACCTGGCACGGCGGTACCGGCGGGCGCACGAGCTCTACCTCGCCGAGCGGGACGCGATCGAACCGCTCCCGACACACCCGGACGTCACCGCCGGCGGCATGCCGGACCGGGTGAAGTGCCTGCACGTGCACGTCGGGCACGCGCTGGCCGCCGGGTCCGGGGTGAACCCGTTCGGGGACGAGGCGCTCGACGAGATCGGCGCGTGGTGGCGCGCCGGACCGTCCTGCTCCTGAGCCCGGCTCAGGTGCGCGGGGTGGCCCGCTGCAGGACGTCGTCAACGCCGGTGCCCGGCCGGGTGCCGGCCGTGCGCAGCGGGCCGTCACCGGCCAGCCGGGTCCCCAGGAAGGCCTCGGCGACGGTGCCCGGCGCGTGCCGGGTCATCAGCGACCCCTGCAGGCAGAGCGCGGCCAGCTCGGCCAGCCGGCGGGCCCGGCGCTCGTCGGGGGAGGCCAGCTCGTCACGCAGCGCACCGATCGCCCGGTCCAGCCGCGGGTCCAGCCCGGCGGCGAGGTCGATCTCGGCCAGCAACGCCTCGACCGCATGCGGCTCGCGGGTGATCGCCCGCAGGCCGTCGAGCGCGGTGACGTTGCCCGAGCCCTCCCAGATCGAGTTCAGCGGAGCCTCCCGGTAGAGCCGGGGCAGGTCGGACTCCTCGACGTAACCGTTGCCGCCGAGGCACTCCAGCGCCTCCGCGACGATCGCGGACGTCCGCTTGCAGAGCAGGTACTTCGACACCGGCAGCGCCAGGCGCAGGAACGCGGTCTCCTCGCGGTCCACCGCCCCGGCCAGCCGCAGCGCGAGCGTCGTGGCGGCCTCGGTCTCGGCGGCGAGCTCCCCGACGACCTCGCGCATCAGCGGCTGGTCGGCCAGCCGCCTGCCGAACGCGGACCGGTGGGCGATGTGGTGCGCGGCCTCGGTCACCGCGGCCCGTGCCGTCGCGGCGGCGCCGAGCACGCAGTCCAGCCGGGTCATCGAGACCATCTCGATGATCGTCGCGACGCCGCGTCCCTCGTCGCCGACCCGCCAGCCGGTCGCCCCGAGGTACTCGATCTCGGACGACGCGTTGGACCGGTTGCCGAGCTTGTCCTTGAGCCGCTGCAGCCGGATCGCGTTCCGGGTGCCGTCGGGCAGCACGCGGGGCAGCACCAGGCAGGTCAGCCCGCCGGGGGCGCGGGCGAGGGTGAGGAACAGGTCGTTCATCGGGGCGGAGGTGAACCACTTGTGCCCGGTGAGCCGGTAGCTGCCGTCGGGCTGCGGGGTGGCGACGGTGCTGCCGGAGCGGACGTCCGAGCCGCCCTGCTTCTCGGTCATCGACATGCCCGCGAGCAGCCCGGGCTTGCCCGACGGCACGGCGAGGCCGGGCTCGTAGCAGCGTGCGGTGAGGCCCGGCTCGTACGCGGCGGCCAGCTCCGGGGCGTGCCGCAGCGCCGGGACCGCGGCGTAGGTCATCGAGATCGGGCAGAGGTGGCCCTGCTCGACCAGCGAGTGCAGGTAGAAGCCGGCGGCCCGGGTGACGTGCGCACCGGTGCCGGGCGCGGCCGTCCACGGGGCGGCGGCCAGGCCGTGCTCGACGCTGGTGCGCATCAGCACGTGCCAGGACGGGTGGAACCCGACCTCGTCGATCCGGTGCCCGGTGCGATCGTGCGTGTGCAGCTCCGGTTCGTGCGCGTTCGCCAGCCGGGCGTGCTCGCGGTGATCCGCGGTCCCGACGACGACGGCGAGCTCCCCGACCGCGGCCCGCGCCGACGGTGCGGCGGCCCCGGCCTCGCGCTCGAGGGCCTCCAGTAGCGCCGGGTCGCAGCCCAGCAGGTCGCCGTCGGCGCGCGGCGGAACCTGGTTGGTGACCTCGTGGGTGCCGAGATCGGCCGCCGGGACGGCCGCGAGGGGAGTGTCGAGCCCGTCGGGCCGGTCGTGCGTCGTCGTCACTACTCGAGGGTAACTTGGCCGGGGCGGGCCGGGCCATCCTTCCGCGTACCGTGACCGGCGCCGATCCGGTAGACCCCCACCACCACAGGAGTGCCGATGTCGCGGGTGGCCGCCATCGACTGCGGGACCAACTCGATCCGTCTGCTCGTCGCCGACGTCACCGAGTCCTTCGACGGGCTCAAGGACCTGCGCGACCTGCACCGCGAGATGCGGATCGTGCGCCTCGGCAAGGGGGTGGACGCGACCGGCCGGCTGGATCCCGAAGCCCTCGAACGGACCCGGGTGGCCCTGGTCGACTACGCGGCCGCGGCCCGCCGCAAGGGTGCCGAGCGGATCCGGATGGTGGCGACCTCGGCGACCCGGGACGCGTCGAACCGGGAGGAGTTCTTCGCGATGGTGCGCGACACCCTCGGCGTCGACGCGGAGATCATCTCCGGTGACGAGGAGGCGCGGCTGTCGTTCGTCGGGGCGGTCGGCGACCTGGACCCGGAGGACGGTCCGTTCGTGGTCACCGACGTCGGCGGCGGGTCCACCGAGGTCGTGGTCGGGGAGCTGCGCGACGGCGCCGCCGAGGTGACCGCGGCCAGGTCGGTGGACATCGGATCGGTGCGGCTGACCGAGCGCTGCCTGCCCGCCGCCCCGCCGTCCGAGGAGCAGATCGCCGAGGCCCGATCGGTGGCGGCCGGGGTGCTCGGGGAGGCGTTCGCCGCGGTCCCGGTCGAGGGTGCCCGGACCTGGGTCGGCGTCGCGGGAACGATCACCACGCTCTCCGGTATCGCGCAGGAGCTGCCCGAGTACGACCCGGAGCAGGTGCACCTGTCGAGGCTGTCGCGCGACGAGCTGCACCGGGTCGCCGACCTGCTGATCCACTCGCCGCGCGCGGAGCGGGAGAAGCACGGGGCCCTGCATCCGGGCCGGGTGGACGTGATCGGCGCCGGGTCGCTGGTCGTAGAGGCGCTGGCCGACGAGCTAGCCGCCCGCGCCGGGATCGAGCGGGTCGTGGTCTCCGAGCACGACATCCTGGACGGCATCGCGCGTTCGATCGCATGAGTGCGTTCACCGATCTCGACGCCCTCGATGCCGCGGTCTCGGAATGCCGGGCCTGCCCGCGGTTGGTCGCGTGGCGGGAGCAGGTCGCCGTCGAGAAGCGTGCCGCGTTCCGGGACCAGACCTACTGGGGACGCCCGGTCCCCGGCTTCGGCCCGGCCGACGCGGCGATGCTGATCGTCGGGCTGGCCCCGGCCGCGCACGGCGCGAACCGGACCGGGCGGATGTTCACCGGCGACCGCTCCGGCGACGTGCTCTACGCCGCCCTACACGCCGTCGGCCTGGCGTCCCAGCCCACCGCCGTCCACCCCGGTGACGGCCTGGAGCTCTACGGGGTGCGGATCACCGCTCCGGTGCACTGCGCGCCGCCGGCGAACAAGCCGACCCCCGGGGAGCGGGACACCTGCCGGACCTGGCTGGAACGCGAGCTGGACCTGCTCGCCCCGACCCTCCGCTCGGTGATGGTGCTGGGCGGGTTCGGCTGGCAGGCGCTGCTGCCGGTGCTCGCCGGCGCGGGCTGGGAGATCCCGACTCCGCGGCCGAAGTTCGGGCACGGGGTCTCGGTGAGCCTCGCGCCGACGGCTCCCGGCCGCGCGCAGCTGGAGCTGTTCGGCTGCTACCACGTGAGCCAGCAGAACACCTTCACCGGACGGCTGACCCCGGCGATGCTCGAGCAGGTCCTGGCCGACACGGCCCGCGCCGGAGGCCTGTCACCCACCGCGTAGTTGATCTTCTTCTCGCGCGCATCCCCTCGCCGGCCATGAGGTCGCCCGGGTGCGCTTTGCTCTGCGTACCTCCACGCAGCGCACCCCCGGAACCGCCGGCCGGCTCCACATCACCGGCCGTAGGTGAAGTGGTGCAGGCGCAGCGAGTCCTGGAACGCGGGGACGTGGCCGGTCGCGGAGAGCAGCGGCCGCAGCCAGACCCGGGGTTCGCGGAGGGTGACCTCGTCGTAGATCGAGACGTCGTCGCGTTCGAGCAGGTCCGGATGCCGGTGCGCGAACCCGGCCGGGTCCCACGCGGAGTGGAACTCGGTCCCCATGAACCGCAGGAGCGGCGTCCACCGGGAGACGGGAAGGGTCCAGGGCGCGACGGCGTCGAACGCGATCTCCCCGCGAGGTGTGCCGCCCGTGACCCGGTCGACCGCGGTGTGCAACGCCTCGCCTGACAGGTACATGAACAGGCCCTCGGCGACCACCAGGGTCGTCCGTGCAGGGTCGATCGCGGCCCACCAGCCGTCGTCGGTGACGGAGCCGGCGACCTGACGGACGTGCGGCGGGAGGTCGTAGAGCCGGCGCCGGATCGCCATCACCTGGAGCTGGTCGACATCGACCCACCGGCAGCCCGGCGGCGGCGTCACCCGCAACGGCCGGCTGTCCAGGCCACAGCCCAGATGCAGCACCTGACCGTCCGGCTCGGCGGCCAGGAACCGCCGGGTCCAGTCGTCCAGGAGCGCGGACCGGCAGACGATCGCCGGAACGTCCCAAGCGGCCCGCCACAGGCCGTGCACGTCGTGCTCGATCCGGTCGTAGACCTCCTCGGCGTAGGGGTCACCGAGGATCGGCCGCCGGGACAGCGCGTCCAGGCGTCGCATGTAGAGCGTCATCAGCAGGGTTCCCGCCGCTCCGCGCAGGTCCACCTTCCTGGTGGCGGTCATGATCGGCCTCCTGCCCGGCTACGCTGGCCCGACGCCCCCGTAGCCCAACGGCAGAGGCAAGCCCCTTAAAAGGGTTACCGGTGTGGGTTCGAATCCCACCGGGGGCACCCGCTACGCCCCCGACGATACGCGCCTGACCAGCACGTTTCCCCGTCGACTGCTCGGCGATCCTGTCCGTGTGCCCGGCCCTGACCGGTGTTCGCCGGGGGTGGCGGTCTCGTCGAGGCCGGCGGCCTGCCCGACGGACTTGGAGGTATCTCGTCAGGTAGCCGATATGGCGTCCGGCTTCCTCGGAGCCGCCGAGGATGCCCTTGACGTGGACCTGCGGCCCGAACGCCACCGTGTGGCGCCGCCTCCGACCCAGAACACGGCGCCGTCGAATTCCACGGCGACCGGCACGACGTCGGGCTGGCCGACGGCGTCTACGGTCGCCAGACGGCCCTGATCGGGTCCACCGAAGTCGATCCGCGCAAGCGAGAACCCGGTCGGGTCGACCACCACCCCACGACGCTGCGAGCGTTCGACCCGGTTGCACGCTGGCCGGCGACCTGGCGGCTCGCCCCTACTCCGGCGCAAGATCGACGAACTCGTCATGATGCAAGCGCCCACCACGCGAATCGACGTGAGCGCGCGCGGGCCGGCCACGCCGGCCCGCCGTCCGACCCTCTACCTCCGGCCCGGGCGCGGCCGTCGGTCCGGCTACCCGGCCACAGCCACGGGGAGGCGTCCGATCACCGAGGCGACTCGGGCACGCCGACGAACACGGCGAGTCGAGCAGCTATCCGTCCGCGCGCTTCCACAGCGACGTCAGAATCGCCGCTACTCGTTGCGGCTCGGCCTGGTGCGGGGCGTCGGCGTGATGGCGGTCTTCGTAGCGCACGACCGCGCAGTCCGCGAGCACGTGCGAGAGCCGCTCGGCCATCGCCTCCCACCGCTCGTTGCTCAGCGCTCCGTACCCGACGTAGGACGGTCCGGGATAGCGCCGTAGAGCGTCGTCGTCGACGCGGTAGGCGTCCACGACCGGGATCGTGGCTGCTACTCCCGCGGGCCGCTTGGCCATCTCCGGGTCGTCGCTCGGCGGCGGTGGTGGTGGCAGCTCGACGCCCGGCCGGACGAACTGCTGCACGAACCGCCGCATGCGCTGGTCCTCGGGGCCATCGGACAGCTGTTGGGCGGCAATCGCCGCCCGGTCGGCATCGCTGAAATCGGTGGCCGGTTCGTTGAGCGCCAGGCTCGCGACCCGGTCCGGGTGGCGGGCGGTGTAGGCCAGCGCGACCGCGCCACCGAACGATTGACCGTAGAGGTGGAACCGGTCGAACCCCTGCTCGGTCGCGAATCGATCGAGCCCGTCTATCTCCAGATCCAGCCCATAGTCCTGCGGGGGCTGGTCACGGGCGTAGACCTCCAGCTCCTTGGTCACGACGGGTGAGGAGTGCGCGAGCTCCGCCATCAGGGGCGCGTAGGCGACATGCGCGGGGATCATGATCCCGGGGAGAAGGATCGCCGCGGTCATCGCTGCTCCTCACAGCCGTCATGGGATGAGCGATCCTATCGATGTGCTGGTGTGGGCCGAATACCCTCGATTGACGAAAGTGTCCCCTCGGCCGATCAGCATCCACGTCGTGGTCTCGACTGCAAGGGCGCCTCCGGCGGTCGCTACGCGATGGCTGCGCCACGCTTGCCCCCGACACCACGATGAGCAGAGCGACCAAGACGAGGGGACGGGGGAGGAGCGGTCTCGATCCCGTCCGGGCGAGTCGCGGGCCATACGCGGACGCAAGCGGCTGCTTCGCTACTCCGTCGCACGTCAGAGGGGTTTGGGAGCTCTCTCTAATTCGTCGGCAGGTCGAAGAAGGAGGAGTCACGTTGGTCGGTGCGGGTTCCTACCCACCGGTCGGACCAATGATGTCTGCTGACGGTTCGCCCCGATGTTCCTTCAGCTCCATAAACAGTACGTGTGTGTCCGAGCTTCCGATGTTCTCGCCGTAATGACGCTGTGCTGGCAGCCAACCTGTCATTCCAGCGGGCAGCTCGACCTGACGCTCCCCACCGTCGGCACCAAGTCGGCGCCGGAAGGAACTCAGCGTGTGCATCACGCTGTCCGGGTGCTCGTGGGGTGTGGTCTTGTCACCTGGACGGTCCTTGTACTCCAGCACACGTACGCGATCGTTCTCGAACACGACCTTGTACAGGTCCGGGTTCGTCGTGACCGGGTCCATGTCCGTGTCCATCGGCGGAGTATGGCGTGGCCTCACCTCCCTGCCAATACGCCACTCGCCGGACCGGTTGTGCCGAGTACGTGTCAAACCTGCTGCCTACTCGCCGCCGATCGCAGCATCGCTGCAGGTCCGTGCGGGGGCTCGTCGCGCACGGCGACTCTCCTTGAAGGGCTACCGGTGCGGACGAGTTGCTGCACGAACCGCTGCATGAGCTGATCCGCGGGAACGTCCCGGTCCGTCGCGAATCGATCGAGCCCGTCGACCTCCAAGTCCAACCCGTAGCCCTCCGGTGGCTGGTCGATCAGTTCCGGACGGGCCGGTCGATAGTAGGACTGGCGCCCCTCGGCGCGGGAGTCGACCAGGCCGCAGTCCCGCAGGCAGGCGAGGTGCTTCGACACCGTCGACCGTGCCAGGCCGAGCTGGTGGGTCAGGTCCACCACGCGCGCCTCCCCTCGCCCAGCCGGGACACGATCGCCAGACGAGCCGGGTCGGCCAGGGAGCGGAAGAGCGCGACGGCCGGGCCGACGTCGGGACAGCAGCTCATCCCCCAGTAGCGCTGTCAGCCGGATTGGGCGATGAGAAGGAAGGGTGTAACCCGCTGCAGGACGGGAAGCCACCCGTATAGCCGCTGGACGACGGCCACTCCGATGGAGGTGCGGCACATGCGCGCGGGCGAGCGGTTCCAGATGACGGTCGAGACGCCGAGCGAGCGGGTACGGCTGATCCGGGTGGCCGGGGGCCTGGACCAGGCCACGGCAGCGGCGCTGCTGCGGATGATCGACGCCCAGCTGGAGTCGATCGTGGCACGGCGCCGTTCGGTCACCGACCTGCTGGTGGATCTGGAAGGCGTGAGCAACTTCGAGCCCGCCGCCGTGAAGGCCATGCGACACGCCCGGCACAGCACGGCGGCCCGGGGCGTCCGGCTCCACCTGACCGGCTGCACCTCGCGCTTCTTCCTGCTCCCACTGAGCGTGCGACGACTGCTGGCCGAGTTCCGCGCCTACCCGACCGTCGAAGTGGCGCTGGCCGCACTGGCCCGGCCCGCGGCCGTCGCGGCGGATCCGGGACCGGCTCCCTCGGCGCCGTCGTCGACGGGACGACACGAGCCGCCCACCGCCCAGCCACACGACGGTCCCGGGGTGCTCGGCGAGCCTCCGATCTGGGCACCGGCCCGGGGCGGGTGGCCGCACGTTCCTGCTCCCCGGAGCATCCCCGGGGAGCAGCGTCGGCGGGACGCGCTAGGCACGGTGGGTCTCGACGCGATCCGATAGCCGGTGTCACCCTCAGGTGCCGGGGCTCAGGACGCGGTGGTGGCGAGGGTGGGGTCCCGCATGCCGGTACGGTATCGACGCCGATGCCGTACCCGTAACGAACTCCGGGTCGGCCGCGGGCGTGCGCCGCTCAGGACCGGCGTCCGTACACCGAGACGTGTAGCCGGCTGTCCGCGGTGAACGGCTCGTCGGACCAGCCGCCGTGCCGCTCCCGCAGCTCGAGGCCGGCGAGCCGGGCCATCAGGTCCAGCTCGCTCGGCCAGACGTATCGCAGGGCCAGCGTGTCCCGGGTGATGCCGTGCTCGCCGATCCGGACGTGGCACTTGTCGACCCGCTGGGTGACCCGGTCGTAGCGGCCGACGTCGAGGTGCACGCCCGTCGTCGAGATCCCGGCGGCGTGGCAGTACTGGTCGACGCCGTCCCGCCGCTCGAGCCGGTACATGGGGTCCGGGCAGACGTTCTCGACGACGAACACGCCCTCGTCGTCGAGGTGTCGGGCCGCGTTCGTGACGCAGCGGACCTGGGCGTCCTGGGTGGTCAGGTTCATCAGCGAGTTGAACGCGACGAACACCAGCCGGTAACGCCCGGGCAGGTCCACCTCCGCCATGTCGCCGTGCACGACGGTCGGCTCCCCGCCGCCGGGCTTCGCCTGCAGCCGCTCGATCATCGCCGCGGACTGCTCGACGCCGTCCACCCGGATCCCGGCCGCGGCCAGCGGCAACGCCAGCCGACCGGTGCCGATCGCGAGCTCGCAGACCGGGCCGCCTGCGGCGAGCGCGGCCAGCCGGGCCACGGCGGCCTTCTCGTCACCGCGGGGATGGTCGTCATAGTGGGCGGCCACCTGCGGGCCGAAGCTGGTGAAAGGATCGAAGTCCATCGCCGGGAAGCTCATCGGCGCGATGGTGACCCGCGCCACGGCTCGGGTGCGAGCGATTTCAGTGCGGGGCCGGCCGGTCGAGCTGCGCGGTGAGGGGGCCGGCGACTTGAGCCCTCCCGGTGGACGCGGGTCGGGTCCGGCCGGATGCTCGCGGGGTGACCACATCTCGCGAGCGGGAGATCGAGCAGGTCCTGGTGCACGGTCTGTGCCCGTTCGTCGTCGAGCTGACCGAGGCCGACCCGGCCTGGCCGGACGCCTACGCGGAGGTCGCCGCCCGGCTGCGTGAGGTGCTGGGCCGGCGTGCGCACCGGGTCGAACACATCGGATCCACCGCCGTGCCGGGCCTGGTCGCGAAGCCGGTGATCGACGTCGTCGTCGGGCTGGACGACCCGGACGACGAGCCCGCCTACCTCCCGGATCTGACGGCCGACGGCTGGGATCTGCGGGTCCGGGAACCCGGGCACCGCTGCCTGCGCGGCGCGGTGTGCGACCTCGCGGTGAACCTGCACTGCTACGCCGACGACAGCCGGGAGACCGTCCGCTACCTCGCCCTGCGCGATCGGCTCCGCGCGCATCCGGACGAGCGCGCCCGGTACGCGGCGCACAAGCGATCGCTGGCCGGACGGGAATGGGCCGACATGAACCTCTACGCCGACGCCAAGGGGCCGGTGATCGAGGAGATCCTCGCCCGGGCCGGCGTGCCGCCCCGCTGACCCGGCCGAGTGGTACATCCCGTGTCCGCGGAACGGCTCCCGGCACACGGGATGTACCGGTGATCACGGTCGGCCGGCGCCGGCGGCGCGGAGGAACCGTAGATGGCCCAGTTCCGCCGCGTTCTTCATCAGCTCGGCGTTCGCCCACGCCGTCAGGTGCCCGGCGGTGTGCCCGGTGGGCCAGGGGAAGGTCACCGGCCGGTCCGGGTCCACCGCGTCCAGCGCCTCCCGCCACCGCCCGGCCAGCTCGTGCAGGGCGGTGACCAGCCCGGCGGCCGAGCCCGGCCAGACGACGTCGGTGCGGTCCCGCCGCCGACGGCCGGTCAGCTCGTCCAGCGCGGTGCCCCACCACCAGAGCAGGTGCCAGCCGAGCCAGGCCCCGGTCGGCGCCGGCACCGGGTCCGGCTCGGTCTCGGCGAAGTCCGGCGTCCAGCCACCGTCGGGTCCCGGGTGCAGCGTCCAGTGCAGCGGGGCGGGTAACCAGGTCAGGTCGTCGTCGACGAGCCGGTCGAGGTGGTACTCGCACAGCGCCCAGGTCAGGTCGAACTGCCAGCGGATCAGGTCGGTCACGGTGGGCGATCCTGGCCGCCGGGACCGGCGCGGTCGAGCGGGTTCGGTCCCGGGCGGTCAGCCGCCGGGCCGGATCGCCCGCCCGCCGAGCATCGCCCCGGTCGCGGCCCGTACCCCGGTTCGCCGACCTCGGCGGCGCCGTCCGCCGGGGTCGAGCACCGCTGATCCTTCCCTCCGCGTGCAGCCCGGTCCAGCGGGTGACCGCTGCCGACGGAGCGCCCGCAGGGCAGACTCGACCCGTGACGACCGCACGGGAACGGGCCGGGGACTTCTGCACGCGGTACGGGCTGACGGCGCCGGTGCTCGGTGCGCCGATGGCCGGGGCGTGTCCACCGGAACTCGCCGCCGCGGTCGCCGGGGCGGGTGGGATGGGCGCGGCCGGCGTGGTGAACGACTCACCGGAGAAGATCGCGGGCTGGGCCGCCCGGTACCGGGAGCTCTCCGGCGGACCCTTCCAGCTCAACCTGTGGGTTCCGGACGCGCCGGGCCCCGGATCCGGACCCGGCACTGCATCCGGCACCGCCGAGGTCGCCGGGTTCCTGGACTCGCTCGGTGGGCACGCCGCCCCGCCCGCCGGGTCCGCCCCGGACTTCGAGGCCCAGTGCGCGGCCGCGCTGGCGGCCCGGCCGACCGCCGTATCGTCGATCATGGGGGTGTTCGACGACACCTACGTGGCGGCCCTGCACGACGCCGGGATCGCCTGGTTCGCCTGCGCCACCACCTTAGCCGAGGCGCTCGCCGCCCAGCGGGCCGGCGCGGACGTCGTCGTCGCGCAGGGGATGGAGGCCGGCGGGCACCGCGGGACCACCGACCCGGACGCCGCCGAACGCACCACGGTCGGGCTGTTCGCGCTGGTCCCGCAGCTCGCCGACGCGCTGTCGGTGCCGGTCGTCGCGGCCGGCGCGGTGGCCGACGGCCGCTCCCTGGCCGCCGCGCTGACCCTCGGGGCGAGCGCGGTGCAGGTCGGCAGCGCGCTGCTGCGGGCCCCGGAGACCGGGATCGACGCCGGCTGGGCGGCCGCCCTGGAGGGGCTGGCGCCGGAGGACACCGTGCCCACCCGGGCCTACACCGGGCGGCTGGCCCGGGCGATCCCGACCGCGTACGTGCGGGCGTGGGCCGAGCCGGACGCGCCGGTCCCGGCCCGCTACCCGCAGCAACGCCGGCTGGTCGCCCGCTACCGGGCGGGCGAGCCGGGCGCGGTGGACAGGGTCAACCACTGGGCCGGTCAGGCCGCCGGCCGGGCGGGTGCCGAGCCGGCCTGGGAGATCGTGGCCCGGATGTGGCGGGACGCCGACGCGCTGCTCCCGTGAGCGATGGGTGCTCGCCCGGGCCCGTGCCGTTGCTTCGCCCGCCGGCCGCCCGTGCTCAGTCCCCGACCCGCGCTCAGTCCCCGACCATGTCGTCGAACTCGCCCTTGCGGGCGCCGTCGATGAACGCCGAGATCTCGTCGGGGGTGTAGACCAGCACCGGTCCCTCCGGGTCGCGGGCGTTGCGCACCGCGACCTGACCGTCGCCGAGGACCGCGAACTCGACCCCCGGGCCCCCGGTGCGCCACTGCACCGGGCCCAGGTCGGTGGCGCGGGTTCCGTTGGGGTGGGACACGGCGACCTCCGTGAGTGCCGACGGCGTTCGGATGACTTCGGAGAGTAGCAAATGAATATGCATCTGATCTTGCAACAGCAGCGTCGTTCGGTGACGATGGAACCAGTCGTTCTCGAAGGAGTCCCGTAGATGCGCCGGTCGACGCACGGAGCCGCCCCCGAAGGGCCGGTCACGTGACCGCCGGACGGCCGCAGGAGGATCTCCAGCCCGACGTGCTCACGCTGACGTCGGTGATCGACAGTCGTGCACACAAGGTAATCGACAGCGAACTCTGTGCGCCGCACGCGGTGCGCGCCGGACGTTACGAGGCGCTGTGCGGGCATCTGGTCGCGCCGGCCCCGCTGATCGAGGCCGACGGTGCGCCGTGCGCCCGCTGCGTGCAGCTGGACCCGACCGTCCCGGCGACCGAGAAACCCCCCGGCCGCCGGAGCCGCGGCCGTCGCCTGCGTCGGATCCGCGCGAGCTGATCCGGCCCGGCGTCAGCGGGCCAGGCGGTCCGGGTCCGGCTGCGGCCGGCGGCGCAGCGGACCGCGGGTGCGGCGCTCGAGGAACCGGCTGCCCGCCTGCAGGGTCTTCGAGAAGGCGTTCGGACCGCGCCGGCGCTCGATCGCCTCGCCGATGCGTCCGAGCAGCCACGCCGCGATCGGCGCTCCGATCGCCAGCAGCAGCCACATCCGCAGGTGGCGGGAGAACAACGCCCACATGGTCGGCTCCTTTCGCGCCACGCCGGCCGGTGCCGCACCGGCACGGCGCGGACCCTATCCCGGTGCCCGGCATCGCGCCGGACGCCGGGCCGTGACCGCGGCGTGACCCACTCGTTGATCGAGTGCGGGCAGATCCGGCGCGGCCCCGGCCGGATGCCCGGGCACGAGGAGGTACGCCCATGTCCCCGATGGGTTCCGGTGGCGTCGTCACGCTGGCCGTGGTCCTGCTGGTGGCCGTCGTCGCGCTGCTCAGCCCGGCCGGGCGGCGGGTCGCGACGTCCGCGCTGGGATCGGTGGGCCGCTGGCCCGCGCTGATCCGCGCCGAACTCCGCGGGAAGGCACCGCTCTCGGACGACCCCCGCGGAGACACGACGCCGGACATCCCGGTCGTCGCGGACGAGTCGCTGCCCCCGACCCGCGGCCTCCCGCAGGTCGGACGGCCGCGCCGCTGATCCCGGCGCCGCCCCCGGGGCGGGCCTGTCGCGCGCTCGGCCGGACGCGGTAAATTTTCTTTTACCGGCGGGAACCCTCGGGCGGCTCTCGACGTTGACAGGATGCGAGGGCCGCCGGAGGCGGTCCCGCACACGTCCGTCGAGGAGGATCCAGGTGCGCTCCACGAGCAACCCGGCGTTCCGCAACCTGCCCACCCAGCAGGGCGGATACGCCACGTTCGACCGCTCGGGTGGCGGCATGATGGGCGGTGGTGCTGCCCTCGGGGGCGCCCAGTCGTCCTACGTCGACCCGAGCCAGACCACGCAGGACACCGGCCGCCCGATCACGATCGACGACATCGTGCAGAAGACCGCGATCAGCGGTGGTCTGGCCCTGGTCGCGGGCTTCCTGACCGTGCTGTCCGGCCTGTACGTCCTGGCGCTGCCGGCGTTCATCGTCGGCATCGTCGTCTCGCTGATCGTCATCTTCAAGCAGAAGCCCAGCGCCCCGCTGACGCTGACCTACTCGATCGCGATGGGCATCGCCCTCGGCGGGATCACCGGAGTCATCCAGGACTCGGCCCCGCAGCAGTACGCCGGAATCGGCCTCCAGGCCGTCATCGGCACGGCCGGCGTGTTCTTCGGGATGCTCGTCGTCTACAAGACCGGCGCCGTGAAGGTGACGCCGCGGTTCACCAAGTGGCTGATGGGCGCGATGATCGGCGTCGTCGTCCTGATGGTCGCCAACCTGGTCGCGAGCTTCTTCACCACCGGCGGCATGGGCCTGCGCGACGGTAGCCCACTGGCCATCCTGTTCAGCATCGTCGTGATCGGTGTGGCGGCGTTCAGCCTGCTGCTCGACTTCGACGCGGCCGACAACGCGGTGAAGGCCGGCGTCCCGGAGAAGTACTCCTGGTACATCGCGTTCGGCCTGATGACCACGCTGGTCTGGCTCTACATCGAGATCCTGCGCCTGCTGAGCTACCTGCGCGGGGACTGACCCGACGGCCCGGCCGCCGAGGCCGGGAAGCGGACCGGAATCGCCCCCTCCGGTCCCACACGCCGCGGACGCCCACCGGGTGTCCGCGGCGTCGTCGTGTCCGGGCCGGGCGGGCTCCTGCCGCCCTGTCGCCGGGGGTCCACACCGCAGTACCGTTCCCGACGTGTCCGGGAACGGCTCGGTCACGGCCGGGGTCACCGTCTTCCTGGCCATCGCGTTCGGTCCGGCGTTGCTGCTGGGGCTGATGATGCGCCTGCCGACGGTCGTTCGTCGGGTCGCCGAGGCGCACCGGCGCCGCCGCCCACCGGCACCCGGGACGGCCGGGCCCCCGCTGGAACGGCTGGTCGCCGACCTACGCCGGCTGGACCGGATGCGGCGTGGCGCCCCGGCGCCGACCCGGGTCCGCCGGGTCGCGCTGCTGGCCGCCTACGACGAGGTGCTGCTCGCCACCTGCCGGGCCGTGGGCGTCCCGGATCCCCCGCTGCGCGGCTGGGTGCAGGCCGGCGGCACCGCCGGGGCGCTGGACGCCGGCCGGGACCTCGCCCGGTTGCGTACCGAGGCGGAGCTGGAGGCGACCGGGATCCGGATCGATCCGCCGGGACCGGCCGTCGTGTGACGACCGGGTGCGGATCGACCCTCCCGGGCCGGCGTTGCCGGGTGTGTGCGGAGCGGAGCCGCCCGGTTCGGCGCGGGTGGGCAGCGCGGGTGGGTCAGCGCGGCTGCAGCATGGCCGCGAGGTCGTCCGGAAGCTGGCCGACGGTGTCGGACAGCTCGGAGTCCGGAGCCCATGAGCCCAGGGTCGCCAGGACCGCGCGGACCTGGCCGTCGGCCTCGTCCAGGTCGGTAGCACCGGTCGAGCCGGACACGGCGTCGACGAACGTGCGCCGGTCGAAGCTGCGGGCCTGCGCAGCGGTCGGGGTCAGCAGCTCGGCGGAGAGCTCCCGGGGGAGTCCCGACGCGAGCTTCTCGGCCTGCCCGCGGCTGACCTGCTCGCCCAGTTGCCGGAACGTGGCCCGGCTCAGCGCCTCGGCCTCGGAGTCGGTGTCGAGCCGGGCGTCCTGGCGGACACGGACGACGAAGTCGTGCAGGCTACGGGTCGAGTCCGCGGGGTGCGGATCGTCGGTGGCGATGGAGCGTCCCCTCCTAGGTCGGTCGGTCGCGCGGCGATCGTCGGAGCCGCCGCACGCCGGAGGGCTACCCGGCGCCGGCCGGTCCAAACCGGGCCCCGACCGGGGAGGGGACGTGGCGACGGGTCCGGCCCGCCGCACCTCGTCAGCTCAGGCGCTCGAGCACCATCGCCATGCCCTGGCCGCCGCCGACGCACATGGTCTCCAGGCCGTACCGGCCGTCCCGGGCGCGCAGCCCGTTCAGCAGCGTGCCGGTGATCCGGGCGCCGGTCATGCCGAACGGGTGGCCGAGCGCGATCGCGCCGCCGTGCACGTTCAGCTTCTCCTCGTCGATGCCCAGGTCGCGGGCGCTCGGCAGGACCTGAGCGGCGAACGCCTCGTTGATCTCGACGAGATCGATGTCGTCGATGGTGAGCCCGGCGCGCCGCAGCGCCTGGTTCGAGGCCTCGACCGGGCCGTAGCCCATGATCTCCGGGGACAGCCCGGTGACGCCGGTGGAGACCACCCGGGCCAGCGGGGTGATCCCGAGCTGCTCGGCCTTCACATCGGACATGACCACCAGCGCCGCGGCGCCGTCGTTGAGCGGGCAGGCGTTGCCCGCGGTGATCCGCCCGTCCGGCCGGAACACCGGCTTGAGCTCGGCGAGCTTGTCGTAGGTGGTGCCCGGGCGGGGGCCGTCGTCGGTGTCGACTCTCGCGCCGTCCGGCAGCGTCACCGGGGTGATCTCCCGGGCGAAGAAGCCGTCCGCGATCGCCTGTTCGGCGCGGTTCTGCGAGCGCACCGCGAACCGGTCCATCTCCTCGCGGGACACGTCCTTGAGGCGGGCCAGGTTCTCCGCGGTCTGGCCCATCCCGATGTAGGCGTCCGGCAGCAGGTTCTGCTCGCGCGGGTCGGTCCAGCCCTCGGCGCCCTTCTCCGCGGCCGCGGCGGTCCGGGCCTCGGCGTCGGCGAACAGCGGGTTGTGCGTGTCCGGCCAGGAGTCCGAGGTGCCCCTGGCGAACCGGGACACGGTCTCGACGCCTGCCGAGACGAACACGTCGCCCTCGCCGGCCTTGATCGCGTGTAGGGCCATCCGGGTGGTCTGCAGCGACGACGAGCAGTACCGGGTGATCGTGGTGCCGGGCAGCGAGTCGTAGCCGAGCTGGACGGCCACGATCCGGGCCATGTTGTTGCCCTGCTCACCGCCGGGCAGGCCGCAGCCCAGCATCAGGTCGTCGATCTCGGACGGGTCCAGCGCGGGTACCTGGTCGAGCGCTGCCCGCACCATCTGCACGGTCAGGTCGTCCGGGCGCATCCCGGCCAGGGAGCCCTTGTTCGCGCGGCCGATCGGGGACCGGGCGGCGGCGACGATCACGGCTTCGGGCATCGGACGTCCTCCTTCTTCGCAGGTGCCTGTCTCGCCGCGCGAGACTACTCACGGGTAATCGTGGGCGGGTCGCGGACGTGACGAAACCGTCGGTGGCGGGGTGCATGCTGCGCCCATGACGTCATGGGGTGGGTTCGAGCGGGCCGAGCCGGAGTTCGCGGCACTGGCGAGGCGGGTGCTGCAGCGGAACGTGGCGCTGGTGGTGGCCACGCTGCGCACGGACGGGTCCCCGCGGGTGTCCGGGATCGAGATCGTGTTCGACGGTGGCGAGCTGGCGTTCGGGTCGATGCCCGGTGCGCGCAAGGGCGCCGACCTGCGGCGGGACCCGCGGTTCGCGCTGCACGCCGCGCCGGCCGACCAGTCCGGTGGTGACATGGGAGAGGGGGACGTGAAGGTCGCCGGCCGGGCGGTCTGGACCGGGCCGTTGTCCGGCCCGGTCACCGGTGACGCGTTCCGGGCCGACCTGACCGAGGTCACCTGGACCGGCCTGAACGACGCCCGCAACCGGCTCGTCGTGCGGTGGTGGCGGCCCGAGGACGGGGTGCGATCGGTGGAACGCGAGTGAGCTGCCCACCCGGCTGTCGGTGACCGGTGCGAGGATGCGCACATGCGCTACGTCGAGCATGTCGTCGACCTGGTCGGGAACACCCCTCTCGTCCGGCTGGGAGCGGTCGCCGAAGGCATCGCGCCACCGGTGCTCGCCAAGATCGAGTACCTGAACCCGGGCGGTTCGGTGAAGGACCGGATCGCCCTGCGGATGATCGAGGCCGCCGAGGCGTCCGGCGAGCTGCGCCCTGGCGGCACGATCGTCGAGCCGACCTCGGGCAACACCGGCGTCGGGCTGGCGATGGTGGCCCAGCGCAAGGGCTACCACTGCGTGTTCGTCTGCCCGGACAAGGTCGGCGAGGACAAGCGCAACGTGCTCAAGGCCTACGGCGCCGAGGTCGTCGTGTGCCCCACCGCGGTCGACCCGGAGCACCCGGACTCCTACTACCGGACCTCGGACCGGCTGGTGACCGAGATCGAGGGTGCCTGGAAGCCCAACCAGTACGCGAACCAGGCGAACCCGGAGTCGCACTACGCGACGACCGGCCCGGAGATCTGGGAGCAGACCGACGGGAAGATCACCCACTTCGTGGCCGGGATCGGCACCGGCGGCACGATCTCCGGGATCGGCCGGTACCTCAAGGAGGTCTCCGGCGGCGCGGTGCAGATCATCGGCGCCGACCCGGAGGGCTCGGTCTACTCCGGCGGCACCGGGCGCCCGTACCTGGTCGAGGGCGTCGGCGAGGACTTCTGGCCGAGCACCTACGACCGCGACGTGTGCGACGAGATCGTCCCCGTGTCGGACACCGACTCGTTCGCCATGACCCGGCGGCTCGCCCGCGAGGAGGCGTTGCTGGTCGGCGGGTCCTGCGGGATGGCCGCGGTCGCCGCCCTGCGGGTCGCCCAGCGGCTGCCGTCCGACGCGGTGGTCGTCGTGCTGCTGCCCGACGGCGGGCGCGGGTACCTGGGCAAGGTCTTCAACGACGCGTGGATGGCCAGCTACGGTTTCCTGCCGCCGTCCGAGGGCGCCACGATCGGTGACGTGCTGCGCCGCAAGGACGGCTCGATCCCGGCGCTCGTGCACGCGCACCCGAACGAGACGGTCGCCGACGCCGCGCTCTACCTGCGCGAGTTCGGCGTCTCGCAGATGCCGGTGGTCAAGGCAGAGCCGCCGGTGATGGCGGCCGAGGTGGCCGGCGCGGTCGTCGAGCGGGACCTGCTGGACGCCCTGTTCACCGGCCGCGCGCAGCTCGCCGACCGGCTCGAGAACCACATGTCCGGGCCGCTGCCGACGCTGGGCGCCGGTGAGTCGCTGCAGAACGCGATGAAGGCGTTCGTCGGCGCCGACGCGGCGCTGGTGCTGATCGACGGCAAGCCGGCCGGGGTGGTCACCCGCTCCGACGTGATCGCCTTCCTGGGCAACGGCTGAGCGCGCGCGGGTCGGGCGCGGTACCCGAGTAGCCTCGGGCCACATGCAGGGCTTCTCGACGCGCTCGATCCACGCCGGCCAGGAGCCGGACCCGACCACCGGCGCGGTCACGACCTCGATCCACACCAGCTCGACCTACGCCCAGGACGGCGTCGGCGGCACCCGCGGCGGGTACGAGTACTCGCGCAGCGCGAATCCGACCCGGACCGCCCTGCAGGAGTGCCTGGCCGCCCTGGAGGGCGGCCGGCACGCCCGGGCGTTCGGCTCCGGGATGGGGGCCACGGACACGCTGCTGCGGATCCTGCTCCGTCCGGGCGACCACATGGTCATCCCGCACGACGCCTACGGCGGGACGTTCCGGCTGGTCGACAAGGTGCTGACCGGCTGGGGCGTCGAGCACACCCCGGTCGATCTCGCCGACCTCGACGCCCTGCGCGCGGCGATCCGGCCGACCACGAAGGTGGTCTGGTCGGAGACCCCGACCAACCCGCTGCTCGGCATCGCCGACATCGCCGGGATCGCCGCCATCACCCGGGAGGTGGGCGCCCGGCTCGTCGTCGACAACACGTTCGCCTCGCCGTACCTGCAGACCCCGCTGGCGCTGGGTGCCGACGTCGTCGTGCACTCGACGACCAAGTACATCGGCGGGCACTCCGACGTCGTCGGCGGCGTGCTGGTCACCGACGACGACGAGCTGGCCGAGACGGTCACCTTCACCCAGAACTCGACCGGCTCGGTGCCCGGCCCGTTCGACGCGTGGCTGACCCTGCGCGGTGCGAAGACCCTCGCCGTCCGGATGGAGCGGCACTGTGACAACGCCGAGCGGGTCGCCGAGCTGCTCGACGCGCACCCGGCGGTGTCCCGGGTGCTCTACCCGGGCCTTCCCGAGCACCCGGGCCACGAGGTCGCGGCCAAGCAGATGCGCCGGTTCGGCGGGATGGTGTCGTTCCTGGCCACCGGTGGCCGCGAGGCCGCGCTGCAGGTCTGCGCCTCCACCCGGCTGTTCACCCTCGCCGAGTCCCTCGGCGGCGTCGAGTCGCTGATCGAGCACCCGGGCCAGATGACCCACGCCTCGACCACCGGTTCGATGCTCGAGGTCCCGGAATCGCTGGTCCGGCTCTCGGTGGGCATCGAGGACGCCGACGACCTGCTCGACGACCTCCGCACCGCCCTGGACGCCGCGCGCTGACCCCGGCCGCGCCCGCCGCGACCATGGGGCGGGCGGGCGTGCGCCCGGGGTCAGCTGCGGGACTGCTCTGTGGGGGCGGGCGGTTCCGGCGGGGCGTGGGGCGGTGGGACGACCAGGTCGCCCGGCTCGACGCAGCCGCCGACCAGCGACCACCCGCCGTCGGGGCGTTGCTCGTAGCGGCCGGGGTCGTCGCAGCCCGCGTCGCGCACGGTCGCCACGGCCAGTGCCGTCAGGCCGGCGGCCAGCAGCAGGGGCGCGGTGGTGCGCAGCCGGGTCATGCGGTGGTTCCTCCCGACGCCGGGCGCGGAGCGTGCGGAGCGGGTCCCGATACGGCCCGGGATCGCGTCCGGCTGACAGGACGAGATTACCGTCACGGGTGCGAGACTGCCCGGATGGCCGCCGTACCGGACGCCCCTGTCACTCCACCGGTCACCGCAGCGGACGTGCGGTCCGCGCGCGAGCTGCTCTCCGGCGTCGTCCGCCCGACCCCGATCGCCGGCGCCCGCGCGCTCTCCGACCTGACCGGCACGTCAGTGCACCTGAAGTGCGAGAACCTGCAGCGCACCGGCTCGTTCAAGATCCGCGGTGCGTACACCCGGATCGCCCGACTCACCGCGGCCGAGCGGGCCCGCGGAGTGGTCGCGGCCTCGGCCGGGAACCACGCCCAGGGCGTCGCGCTGGCCGCCCGGCTGCTCGGCGTCCGGGCGACGGTGTTCATGCCGGAGCGGGCCGCGCTCCCCAAGGTCGACGCCACCCGCGGCTACGGCGCCGAGGTCGTCCTGACCGGCGAGTCGGTGGACGACGCCGTCACGGCGGCGACCGCGTCCGCCGCCGACTCCGGCGCGGTCCTGGTGCATCCGTTCGACCACCCGGACGTCGTCGCGGGGCAGGGCACCGTCGGCCTGGAGATCCTCGAGCAGGTGCCGGACGTCGGCACCGTGCTCGTCTCCGCCGGGGGTGGCGGCCTGCTCGGCGGGATCGCCGCGGTGGTGCGCGAGTACCGGCCGCGCACCCGGATCGTCGGGGTGCAGGCGGCCGGGGCCGCGGCCTGGCCGTCGTCGCTGGCGGCGGGACGGCCGATGCCGCTGGCCGGGATGCGCACGATGGCCGACGGGATCGCCGTCGGCCGCCCCGGCGACGTCACCTTCCCCCAGGTCGCGGGCCTGATCGACGAGATGGTCACGGTCGGGGAGGACGCGCTGTCCGGGGCGCTCGTGCACTGCCTGGAGCGGGCGAAGATGGTCGTCGAGCCGGCCGGGGCGGCGCCGGTCGCGGCGCTGCTGGAGCGGCCGGACCGGTTCGCGGGCCCGATCGTCGCCGTGCTCTCCGGCGGCAACGTCGATCCACTGGTGCTGCT
The DNA here is from genome assembly GCF_046546495.1 of Pseudonocardia nantongensis. Lineage (NCBI taxonomy): Bacteria > Bacillati > Actinomycetota > Actinomycetes > Pseudonocardiales > Pseudonocardiaceae > Pseudonocardia > Pseudonocardia nantongensis. Next base: position 54,639 of record NZ_JBKGXT010000002.1, read on the forward strand.
GCAGGTGATCCGGCACGGCCTTGTCGGCTCGGCCCGCTACCTGACCCTGCACGTGCAGATCCAGGACCGGCCCGGTGCGCTGGCCGAGCTCCTGGCGCGGGTCGGCTCGCTCGGCGCCAACGTCACCGACGTCGCGCACTCCCGGATCAGCGGGGCGCTGGCGGTCGGTGAGGTGGACGTCGAACTCAGCCTGGAGACGCGCGGCGCGGAGCACCGGGACGCGATCGTGGCCGGGCTGCGCGAGGCCGGGCACGCCGTGCCGGCGCCGGCCTGAGCGGGCCCTCACGAGCGACGGGCCCGGCCGATCGGCCGGGCCCGTCGTCGGGAATGCGGGGCTCAGCCGGTGAAGACCTCGATCGAGACCAGGGTGACCTTCATGCTGCCGCCGTCGGGGAGCTGGTACTCGCGGGCCTCGCCGGGCTTCGCGCCGAGCAACGCGGCGCCGAGCGGCGAGTTCGGGGAGATCACCTGCACGTCGCCGTGGCTGCCCTCCTCGCGGGAGCCCAGCAACACCTTCTCGGTGTCCTCGTCGTCCTCGTACTTGATCGTCAGAACCGTGCCGGGCGCCGCCTCGTCCGCGCTGCTCGGAGCGGTACCGACCTGAGCGGTGCGCAGCAGCTCCTGCAGCTGCCGGATGCGGGCCTCCTGCTGGCCCTGATCCTCCCGAGCCGCGTGGTAGCCGCCGTTCTCCTTCAGGTCGCCCTCCTCGCGGCGGGCGTTGATCTCCGCGGCGATGACGGGCCGGTTCGCGATCAACTCGTCCAGCTCGGTCTTCAGCCGGTCGAAGGCGTCCTGGGTCAGCCAGGTGGCCTGGGTGTCCGTCACCGTCATCAACTCCTCCAGGAAAACAGGGCGTGTTGCCACCGGGGTGCTCTGCGCGCCGGCGGTCCACGGGCGTGGCGGCGCCGGGCGGCACGCCCCGAGTAAGGAAAAACACGACCCGCTGGCGGGCCGTGTGCAGACGACACTAGCACGAGGAGCACCGTTCAGCGCAGCCATTCGTCGAACGGGCGACGCCCCGAAAGAGTTCCCGCGTGGGGCGTTTTCGCAGGTGGGAAGGTTTCTGCGGGGTTCGTGAGGATCGTTTCCGAACCGGAGACGCCGGTCGGACGACCGTCGACCGCGAGGTGCCGCCCGGTCGTCCCGGGGCCGGGGAACAGCTTCCGCGTCCCGGGCGTTGAGGAGCGGGTGAGCCCGTTCGGCCCGATCGTTGTCGGTGTCTTCTGCCAGGATCGGTCCGAGCGTGACGTGCGTGCGCGCGTGCCCGGCGCCCCGGCCGGGGCCACGCGACGACGACGAGCCCGGTGACGTGGAGGAACCCGCCCGATGACCCCGACCGAACCCGTTCTCGTGCCCGGTGAGCGCCCCCGGCTGATGACGGTGCACGCCCACCCGGACGACGAGTCCTCGAAGGGCGCCGCCAGTAGCGCCCGCTACGCCGACGAGGGCCACGACGTCATGGTCGTGACCTGCACCGGCGGTGAGCGTGGCAGCATCCTGAACCCGGCGATGGACCGGCCGGACGTGTTGCAGAACATGACCGCCGTCCGGAACGCCGAGATGGCCCGCGCCGCCGAGATCCTGGGTGTGCAGCACGTCTGGCTCGGTTTCGTCGACTCCGGGTTGCCCGAGGGGGACCCGAAGCCGCCGCTGCCGGAGGGCTGCTTCGCGCTCGGTGACGTCGAGGAACAGACCGCGGCGCTGGTCCGGGTGATCCGCGAGTTCCGGCCGCACGTGATCGTCACCTACGACGAGAACGGCGGCTACCCGCACCCGGACCACATCCGTACGCACGTCGTGTCGATGGCGGCCTGGGAGGCAGCCGGGGACCCGGCCCGCTTCCCGGGGGCCGGCGCGCCCTGGCAGCCGCTCAAGCTCTACTACGGCCACGGCTTCTCCCGTGGCCGGATCGAGGCGTTCCACCGGGCCGCGCTCGAGGCGGGCGAGGAATCGCCCTACGGCGAGTGGCTGGAGAACTGGAAGGATCGCCCGGACCCGGGCATCCGGGTGACCACCCAGGTGCCGTGCGCCGAGTGGTTCTCCCGGCGGGACGACGCCCTGCGTGCGCACGCCACCCAGATCGACCCGACCAGCCGGTTCTTCTTCACCTCGCTCGAGGTGCAGGCGCGGGTGTGGCCGACCGAGGACTACGAGCTGGTGCACTCGCTGGTCGAGACCGAGACCCCGGAGGACGACCTGTTCACCGGTATCCCGTTCGAGGGGGCGGTGGAGCAGCGCCGCGCCGGCTGACGGCGGCACGGAGGTATCCTGGTTGCGGGTCCTCGCGGACCCGGTTGACGGTGCCCGGCGCCCCGGGCGAGGACGCGTGAGTGAGGCGGTCGGCGGTGCTGGTCGAGAGCGTGTCGCGGATGGCCGCGGTGGTGGTGCCCGCCCAGGACCGGCAGCCACCGCCCGGCCAACTGCCGGAGTGGGGCAACTCCTCGCCGGTCGGTCTGATGGTCGTGCTGCTCCTGCTGCTGGCGACCGTCTTCCTGATCCGCTCGATGAGCAAGCGGCTCAAGCGGCTGCCCGAGTCGTTCGACGAGCAGGACGGCTCCGGGGCCGCGCCGGCCGAGGGGGAACCCCCGGACGGGACCCGGGCCTCGGGCGTGGCACCGGCCGACGACAGTGCGGGACCCCGCAGCGGCTGACCCGCTCTGACAGGGTGGCGGCATGCCGAACCGGCTCGCCACCGCCACCAGCCCGTACCTGCTCCAGCACGCCGGGAACCCGGTGGACTGGTTCCCGTGGTCGGCCGAGGCCTTCGCCGAGGCCCGGCGCCGCGACGTCCCCGTGCTGCTCTCGGTCGGGTACGCCGCCTGCCACTGGTGCCACGTCATGGCGCACGAGTCGTTCGACGACCCGGCCACCGCCGCGCAGGTCAACCGGGAGTTCGTCGCGATCAAGGTGGACCGGGAGGAACGCCCGGACATCGACGCCGTCTACATGGCCGCCACCCAGGCGATGACCGGCCAGGGCGGCTGGCCGATGACCTGCTTCCTGACCCCGGACGCCGAGCCGTTCCACTGCGGCACCTACTACCCGCCGGAGCCGCGGCACGGGATGCCGTCGTTCCGCCAGCTGCTCGACGCCGTCACCGCCACCTGGACCGCAGACGGTGACCGGGTCCGCACCGCCGCCGGCCAGATCGCCGAGCAGCTCGCCGAACAGGCCGGCACCGACCCGGAGCCGCTCGCGGTCGGCGAGCAGGCCCTCGACGACGCCGTGGAGGCGCTGTCCGGCGAGTACGACCCGGAGCGCGGCGGGTTCGGCGGCGCGCCGAAGTTCCCGCCGTCGATGGTGTGCGAGTTCCTGCTCCGTCACCACGAGCGCACCGGCTCGGGGCGGGCGCTGCAGCTGGTCACCGGCACCGCCGAGGCGATGGCCCGCGGTGGTGTGCACGACCAGCTCGCCGGCGGGTTCGCCCGGTACTCGGTCGACGCCGGCTGGGTGGTGCCGCACTTCGAGAAGATGCTCTACGACAACGCGCTGCTGCTGCGGGCCTACGCCCACCTGGCCCGGCGGACCGGTTCGCCGCTCGCGCACCGGGTCGCCACCGCCACCGCGGAGTTCCTGCTCCGCGACCTGCGGACGCCGGAGGGTGGGTTGGCCTCCGCGCTGGACGCCGACACCGACGGCGTCGAGGGCCTGACCTACGTCTGGACCCCGGCCCAGCTACGCGCGGTCCTGGGCGACGACGACGGCGCCTGGGCCGCCGACCTGCTCCGGGTCACCGAGGACGGGACGTTCTCCCGCGGCAGCTCGACCCTGCAGCTGCCCCACGAGCCGGACGACCCGGCCCGCTGGGAGCGGGTGCGGGCCGCGCTGCTCGACGCGCGCGGTGCCCGGCCACAACCCCCGCGGGACGACAAGGTCGTCACCGCCTGGAATGCCCTCGCCGTCGTCGCGCTGGCCGAGGCCGGGGCCGGTCTCGGGCGCCCGGACTGGGTCCGTGCCGCGGGCGAGATCACCGACCTGCTGCTGACAGAGCACCGGGTGGACGGGCGGCTGCGCCGGTCGTCGCGGGGCGGCGGGGTGGGCGCCGCGGCCGGCGTCCTGGAGGACCACGCGCTGCTGGTCGAGGCGTTGCTCGCCCTGCACCAGGCCACCGGCGATCCGGACCGGCTGGCCGTGGCGCTGGAGCTGCTCGACGACGCCTGCGACCGCTTCGCGGCGCCGGGACGGCCGGACGTCTACCTGGACACGGCCGCCGCCGGCGGCGACGACGGTGCCGAGCTGCCGCACCGGCCCCGCGAGCTCACCGACAACGCGTCCCCGTGCGGGACCTCCGCGCTGGTGAACGCGCTGGTCACGGCCTCGGCGCTGGCCGATGAGGAGCGAGCGGCCGGGTACCGCGGTGCCGCCGAGCGGGCACTGCGCGCGGTCGGCACGCTGGTCCCGCGGGCCGGCCGGTTCCTCGGGCACTGGCTCACCGCTGCCGAGGCGCTGGTCGACGGTCCGGTGCAGGTCGCCGTGGCGGGCGCCGATGCGGACGATCCGTTGCTGGCGCGGGCGCGGCGGGGCGCACCGGGCGGCGCGGTCGTCGTCGGCGGGGCGCCGGACGCCTCCGGGGTTCCGCTGCTGGCCGGCCGCGGCCTGGTGGCCGGCGCCCCCGCCGCCTACGTCTGCCGGGGATTCGTCTGCGACCTCCCGGTCACCACCTCCGACGAGCTGGACCACGTGCTCGCACGCTGACCTCCGTCGCCACCCCCGGCCCCCACCTCACACACATCCCCACCCCACCTCCACGACGCGGACGGTGGTGTGGTTTCTGTAGGTGTGTAATGCTGTAAGCATGAATGCGCGAGGGCGGGCACGGGGCGGTTGGCAGCAGTCGGACCTACCGGACGCCGGGGACGCGGCGGCCTGGTTCGCCGGGCGGCTGCCGGCCGGGTGGTTCACCGGGGCACCGGAGGTGACCTGCGACCGGGACGAGATCGTCGTCGTGGGGGAGCTGCCGGTGCTGGAGGCCGAGCACCCGGATACCGACGCCGGCCGGGCCGACGCCGCGGCCGCCGAGGCCGGCCGGATCGCCCGGTTCCGTGAGGAGACGCGCGACCGCCGGATCGAGATCGCCCGGCAGGCCGAGAACCGGTACCAGCGGAAGGTCGCCTGGGGTGCCCGGCTCGGCGGGACGTCGGAGCTGTTCACGACGGTGTCGGTGCCGGTGATGACCCGGCTGCGACAGCCGGAGCGGATCGTGCTGGACACCCTGGTCGACGCCGGCGTCGCCCGGTCCCGGTCGGACGCGCTGAGCTGGTCGGTCCGGCTGGTCGGGCAGCACGCCGACGAGTGGCTGGCCGAGTTGCGGGAGGCGATGAGCCGGGTGGACGACCTGCGCGCGCAAGGCCCCGCGGGCCCGTGAGTAGTTATCGCTGTCCAGACCGCGATAACCACTCACGGGTGCGTCAGCGCAGCAGTACCAGCCAGATCGCGACGTGGTGGCAGGCCCAGGCCAGCACCGTCGCGGCGTGGAAGAACTCGTGGAAGCCGAACGTCGTGGGCCACGGGTTCGGTCGGCGCAACGCGTACATCACACCGCCGACCGTGTAGAGCGCGCCGCCGGCGAGCAGCAGCACCAGGGCGGCGACCCCGCCGCCCGTGGCGAGCGCGGGCAGCACGAACACCGCGACCCAGCCCAACGCGACGTAGATCGGCACGCCGACCCAGGCGGGGGCGCCCGGCCAGGCCAGCTTGAGCGCGACGCCGGCCCCCGCTCCGATCCACACCACGGCCAGTACCCAGGTCGCGGTCGTCGGCGGGAGGGCCAGCACCGATACCGGCGTGTAGGTGCCCGCGATGAACACGAAGATCATCGAGTGGTCCAGCCGCTTCATCAGCGTCCGGCGGACCGGGTCGGTCCAGGTGTGCCGGTGGTAGAGGGCGCTGATCCCGAACAGGCCGAAGGTGGTCAGGGTGTAGAGCGCGGTGGCGACGGCCGCGGTGGCGCCGACCAGGGCGCCGGCGACGCTGATCAGCGCCGCACAGGCGAAGACGGACCCGACCAGGCTCCAGAGGTGCAGCCAGCCGCGCATCCGGGGCTTGACCGGAACCGCGGGTGCGGTGCTCGCCGAGGACACGTCCCGACGGTACGCGGCGTGCCGGTGGGCGTCGCGGATCCCGGACGTGTGCCACAACCGGCTTTCGACCGGACTAGGCTCTCGGCACGTGGCCGTTCGAGATCTGCTCTACTCGGTGTACGAGCGCCGGATCCTGCGCCAGCTGGCCGGAGCCGAGAGCCCGAAGCACGTCGCGCTGATCCTCGACGGCAACCGTCGGTGGGCCCGCGAGGCCGGCCTGGAGGATCCCGCGGAGGGGCATCGGGCGGGCGCGGCGAAGATCGTCGAGATGCTCGGCTGGTGCAAAGAGGCCGGCGTCGAGGTGGTGACGGTCTTCCTGCTGTCCACCGACAACCTCGACACCCGGTCCCCGGCCGAGCTCGAGGCCCTGCTGGAGATCATCGGCGGGGTGGTGGACGACCTGTCCGGCCCGGACACGCCGTGGCGGCTGCGGGTGGTCGGGGCGATGGAGCTGCTACCGGCGTCGCTGGCCGAGCGGCTCGCGGCGGCGGCCGCGCGCACCGGTCACCGTGGCGGCCTGCAGCTGAACGTGGCGGTCGGCTACGGCGGGCGTCAGGAGATCGCGGACGCCGTCCGGAAGATGCTGCTGAGCCAGGCCGAGGCCGGCCGGACGATCGAGGAGATCGCCGAGAGCCTCGACGTCGACCACATCTCGGAGCACCTCTACACCTCCGGCCAGCCGGACCCCGACCTGGTCATCCGGACCAGCGGCGAGCAGCGTCTGTCGGGTTTCCTGCTCTGGCAGTCGGCCCATTCGGAGTTCTGGTTCTGCGAGGCCCACTGGCCGGAGTTCCGCCGGGTCGACTTCCTCCGGGCGTTGCGTGACTTCGCCGCCCGGCACCGCCGTTACGGCGGATGAGAAAGTCGACCGTAACCTCCGGCGCTCTCACTCGTTAACGGTCTTTCCGGCGACTTTTCGGAATCAGCTGGGTCCGCCGAACCAGCGGCGTCCCCGGAAACGGCGATGGCCCCGGGGTGGAACCCCGGGGCCATCGATGCGCACTGGGCGCGAGCGACTTACTTGTGGTCGCCGCCGCCGTTGTGCTTGCCCTTGCCGTCGGAGGACTGCTCGACCTCGTCGCCGGTGTCCGGGGCGCTGGTGCAGTTGACGCTGTTGTCCGACTTGACGCCGGACTCGTTCTCGGCCTCGGAGAACAGGCCGCCGATCGCGCCCTGGACCAGGCTGTTCCCGCTGAGCGGGCTGCCGCAGGTCTGCGGGGAGACGTTGACGTTGTTGTTCGCGAGGTTGACCAGGCCCTTGCTGTCCTTGGACGCCAGGTTGTCGGCGTTGTCGCCCTTCTGGACCTCGGTGGTCTTGTTGAAGCTGTCGTCGATGCTCTTGCCCTCGCCGGCGAACGCCAGCGGGCTCATCGCGACGAGCGAAGCGGCACCGGCCGCAACGACGATTCCAGCCTTCTTCAGCACAGTCGTCTCCTGATGTGTGTCCGGAGGGTGTGCGGTAGGCCGCCTGCACCCTCAGTACTTGTCGACGCTCGAACCGGGGAGCCCGCATCGACTGGGCGTCAATCTAACGGACGCTTTCGGCGCCGACAATCTGACCCTCCGTACTTTTTCCGGAGGGGGTGACGATCCATTCGTGGACCTGGGGATCTTCGGTCGATCCGGTGGGTGGCGCGGCGTGGCGGTCGGGCGTGTCACGAGTGCACCGGACGGCGCAACGCTGCTGCCCGGTTCGGCGGTGCGCCGGCCCGAGCCGTTCCGGGGGCGTCGAGAGGCGTGGAACGGGACCGAGGGGTGCGGTCGGACGTCGGCGAGGCGGTGCGGGGCGCCCGGTGGTGCGGTCGGACGTCGGGCCGGCGGTGAAGCCGGAGGCGGCGGTCGGCGGGACGCCGGCGTGGCCGGGAAGCAGGCGACCGGACGACGGGACCGGCGAGCAGGCGACCGGACGACGGGACCGGGGAGCGAGCGACCGGACGACGGGGCCGGCGACGAACAGCCGGCCGGCCGGGGAACCGGCGAGGAGCGAGGACGGCCGGTCGGGTGCCGTCGGCTCGGACGGGGAAGGACCCGCCGGGCGACGTCGAGCCGAGCGACGTCGGACCGGGCGGGAAGGGCCGGCCGGGCGACGACGGGCCGAGCGAGGAAGGGCCGGCCGGGGGCGACGTGCCGGACGAGGAAAGCCCCGCCGGGACGAGGGAGGGGCCGGCGACGAAGGGCCGGGCGAGGAACCGGGGCCGGGTGACGTGGGTACGGGTGACGGGGGTGCGCGTGACGCCCGTGCGGCCATCGACAGGGCCGGACGATCAGGCTCTGCGAGATCGACCGGACGAACTCCCGGAGCGCGGCGGCGTGATCGACCGGGCTGCTCCCGCGGGGTGCTCGGGATCGGGTGCGTCCGGAGCGGGCATGGCGGGAGCGGGGGATGGCGGGAGCGGGCGCGGCGGGAGCTGGGGCGCCGGCGCGGGTGCATCACACGAACGGGGCTGCGATCGCATGACAGTTACCGTACGGAGTCGCCGGTGGAGGTGGTTCCGAATCCGACGCGAATGGCTCGTCCGATGGTGGTCACCGCCGCGGGACAGGCGTCGTGATGGTCACCGCGGGTGCTCGATCGGGTGTTACCGATGGACGCCTCCGGGCCGTTTCCGGGCACGCAAAAATGCCCCGGGGCAAGCGCCCCGGGGCATTTCCGTGGATCAGGAGGTGATCAGCCCTCGGCCGAGTCGCCCGCGCCCGACTCCTGGCCGCAGTTGTCGGACTGGTCGGTGACCGAGTCGCCGCTCTTGGCCTTGGCGTCGCCCAGGATGCCCAGGGCACCGGTGACACCGTTCAGGGCCGAGGCGTCCTCGACCGGAACCTGCACGCCCAGCACGTTGACCGGGATGTTGTTGTTGCAGGCCTGGATCGGCACGTTGACGTTGTTGCCGTTCAGGCCGGAGATGAGACCCTCGGCGCTCTTGTCGATGTTACCCTCGGACGAGTGGTGCCCGCCCTTGTGGCCGCCCTCGTCGTGGCCCGACTCGCCGGCGAAGGCGAGCGGGCTGATGGCGAGCAGGGACGCGGCGGAGGCCGCGACGACGATTCCAGCCTTCTTCAGCACAGTTCTTCTCCTGATGTGTCTCGAGGCCGCCCGAAGCCGGCTCTCACGCCTGTCGACACGTTGACAGTGGGGGAGCCCGTGTCGACTGCCGAGAAATCTACCCCCGGGAATGCGCCGAAACAATTCGGGTACCACTATCGTGGCACGGAATCACCGGGTGTTCGGATACTCCCTCGATCGGGCATTCTTGGGGCGGTGACACCGGGACGACACGGCGAGTGCCGTCACTGAAAGTAGCTGTCGGGCGCCCGATCGGACGCGTACCGGGTCCCAGCCGCCGTCGTTCGGCGCCTACGCTCCGCGAGATGAGCCTCGGCCGGTTGTTGCGCGCGACGACCGAGCTCGCGTTGCGGCTGGACCGCCTGCGGCCGGGCGTGCTCGACGGGCCCAGTCCGGACGCCGCTCTCGGCGGCAGGGTCGGGGGCGAACCGCGTCCCGACCCGCGTGACCTGGTCGCCGGGGCCGATCGGTTGCGTCGCGACCTCGCGGCGGTGGGGGCGGGCGACGCGGCGGCCCGGCATCTGGATGCCCAGCTCGTGGCGCTGCGCTGCGGCGCCCGGCTGGCCGCGGGTGAGCGGCTCGGCTACCTGGACGAGGTCCGCGACCGGTTCGGTGTGGTTCCCCGGCGCACCCATCCCGACGTCCACCGCGAGGCGCACCGGCGGCTCGGGCACCTCCTGCCCGGCCGCGGTCCGCTCGCGGCGCGGATGCGGGCGTACCGGGAGGCCGACGTGATCCCGGTGGAGCGGCGGCCCGCAGCGGTGCACGCGTTGACCGCCGAGCTGCGGGCCCGCACCCGGGACGAGCTCGGGCTGCCCGCCGGTGAGCAGGCTGACGTCGAGCTCGTCGAGGGACGCCCGTGGACCGCCCTGACCCGGTACCGCGGACGTCACCGGAGCTCGGTCCTGCTCGACGCGGGGTCCCCACTGCGGGCCGGCCGGCTGCTGGGGCTGCTCGCCCACGAGATCTATCCGGGTCACCACACCCAGTCCTGCCGGGCCGACGCCGTGGCCGTCCGGCACCCGGTGCTGGGCCTGCGGCTGGTGCACAGCCCGCAGGCGCTGATCGCCGAGGGGGCCGCGGAGGCGGCGCCATGGGTGCTGCCCGGCCCGGGCTGGGGTGCGGTCGCGCAGCGGGTCCTGGCCGGCGTCGGCGTCCGGCTGGACGGCGAGCTCGCCGAGCGGATCGAGCTCGCGACGACGGCGCTGGGCCGGGTGCGCCAGGACGCCGCGCTGCTCCGGCACGTCGACGGCGCGGACCCGGACACGGTCGTCGACCACCTGTCCCGCTGGCTGCTGGTGCCCGACGGGCAGGCCCGGCGGATCCTGGAGTTCCTGGACCACCCGCAGTGGCGCAGCTACCCGGTCACCTACGCCGAGGGCGCGCCGCTGGTGCGGAACTGGGTCGAGCGGTTCGCCGCCGGGCCGCTCGCCGGACTGCGGCTGCTGCTGGACACTCCGGTGCTGCCGGAGGACCTGTCGGACGGCGCCGGCGCCGTCACCGAGGGTGTTGGTGAACCGTTCCCCGGATCCGTCCCGGACCGTCCCGGAGACGCACCGCAGCTCCGGACGTTGCAGTAAGGCTGCGCCGAACGGTGGGCAACCGGATGTGTTCTTGACGGTGATCGTGACGGCGGACGGTGGCGATCACGCGATGAACGGTAGGTAACGGCTGTTCCGTCGGTGTTCACCTCACGTCGCCGACGGAGAGTCGCTATTGACCGCACGAGGGTGACCACTAGTAGCGTCCGCATCGGCGGTTCGTATCCGATGCGATCCGCCCGGGAGGCCCTGAACGTGGTGTCGAACGCACCCGGAAGGGCCGGCACCCGGCCCTCGCGGGCGTGCCGGCCGGTGGACCGCCACGGTCCTCCGTCGCCGTCGTGTCCCGCGTCAGGACCGACCGGCCCGACGCAGAGTGGGCGTGGTGCCGCGCTCGCGAGGGAGCATCCGTGACCGATCGTCGTCCCGCCCTCACCGACCGGACCCCGACCGTGGCGTCCGTCGGGGACGCACCGGCAGGTACCCGCTGCTACGTGCTCGACACGTCCGTGCTGCTGTCCGACCCCTGGTCCCTGCAGCGTTTCGACGAGCACCAGGTCGTCCTGCCGCTGGTGGTGATCTCGGAGTTGGAGGCCAAGCGGCACCACTCGGAGCTCGGCTGGTTCGCGCGGACCGCGCTGCGCCAGCTCGACGAGCTGCGCGTGACCCACGGCCGGCTCGACGCGCCGATCCCGATCGGCGACAAGGGCGGCACCCTGCACGTGGAGCTCAACCACTCGGACCCTGCGGTGCTGCCGGCCGGCTTCCGCACCGACTCGAACGACTCCCGGATCCTGGCCTGCGCGCTCAACCTCGCGGCGGACCCGGCGTCCCCGAGGGACGTGACGCTGGTCACCAAGGACATGCCGCTGCGGGTGAAGGCGGCCGCGGTCGGTCTGGAAGCCGACGAGTACCACGGCCAGGACGTGCTGTTCTCCGGCTGGACCGGGATGGCCGACCTGGAGGTCGCGCCGGACCAGGTGGACTCGCTGTTCAAGGACGGCGTCATCGATCACGACGAGGCCCGGGATCTGCCGTGCAACACCGGGTTGCGGCTGGTCGGGGCGTCGAGCGCGCTCGGCCGGGTCACCGCCGACAAGCGGGTGAAGCTGGTCCGCGGCGACCGGGAGGCGTTCGGGCTACACGGCCGTTCCGCCGAGCAGCGGATCGCGCTGGACCTGCTGCTCGACAACGAGGTCGGGATCGTCTCGCTGGGTGGCCGGGCCGGTACCGGCAAGTCGGCGATGGCGCTGTGCGCGGGCCTGGAGGCGGTGCTCGAGCGCCAGGCGCACCGCAAGATCGTGGTGTTCCGGCCGCTCTACGCCGTCGGCGGGCAGGACCTCGGGTACCTGCCGGGCAGCGAGAGCGAGAAGATGCAGCCCTGGGCGCAGGCGGTCTTCGACACGCTCGGCGCGCTGGTCAGTCAGGACGTCATCGACGAGGTCATCGCCCGCGGGCTGCTCGAGGTGCTGCCCCTGACCCACATCCGCGGGCGGTCGCTGCACGACACCTTCGTGATCGTCGACGAGGCACAGTCGCTGGAGCGCAACGTGCTGCTCACGGTGCTGTCCCGGCTGGGCGCGGCGTCGCGGGTGGTGCTCACCCACGACGTCGCGCAGCGGGACAACCTGCGGGTCGGCCGGCACGACGGCGTCAACGCCGTGATCGAGAAGCTGAAGGGTCACCCGCTGTTCGCGCACCTCACGCTGACCCGCAGCGAGCGGTCGCCGATCGCCGCGCTGGTCACCGAGATGCTGGAGGGGCCTACAGCCTAGCGGCTCGTGAGTGGTTATCGCGGTCCCGACCGCGATAACCACTCACAGGCCGTGCGGGGTGCCCTCGGTGAACCCGGCCGTCGTCTGCACCCCGACCACCGCGCGCTCGTGCAGGTCGCCCAGGCTTCGGGCGCCGGCGTAGGTGCAGGCGGAACGCACGCCGGAGCAGACCTCGTCCAGCAGGTCCTCGACGCCGGGCCGCTCCGGGTCCAGCCGCTGCCGGGACGCGGAGATGCCCTCCTCGAACAGGGCCTTGCGAGCCCGGTCGAACGCGTTGTCGCCACGGGTCCGCGCACTGACCGCGCGCTTGGACGCCATCCCGAACGACTCCTTGTAGGACCGGCCGTGCTCGTCGCGCAGCAGGTCACCGGGGGACTCGTAGGTCCCGGCCAGCCAGGAGCCGATCATCACCGAGGCGGCCCCGGCCGCCAGCGCCAGCGCCACGTCACGCGGGTGCCGGACGCCTCCGTCGGCCCAGACCACCGCGCCGTGCTCGCGGGCGGCCGCCGCGCACTCGGCCACCGCGGAGAACTGCGGGCGGCCGACCCCGGTCATCATCCGGGTGGTGCACATCGCGCCCGGGCCGACACCGACCTTCACGATGTCCGCGCCCGCCGCGGCCAGGTCGGCGACGCCCTCCGCGGTCACCACGTTCCCGGCGGCGATCGGCACCGCGACGCCGGCCTGGTCGACCACCGACCGTACCGCGGCGAGCGCCTCGATCATCTTCTCCTGGTGCCCGTGCGCGGTGTCCACCACCAGCACGTCCACCCCGGCGTCGAGCAGCGCCTTCGCCTTCACCGCGACGTCGCCGTTGATCCCGACGGCGGCCGCGGTGCGCAGCCGCCCGCGGTCGTCGAGGGCGGGGGCGTAGATCCCGGCGCGGATCGCCCCGAGCGGGGTGAGCAGGCCGGCCAGCCGGCCCTCGGCGTCCAGGCCGAGCGCGATCCGGCCGCGGCGCGCGTCGATCGCCTCGAAGACCTCGCGGGGCGGGGTGTCGACCGGCAGGGTCAGCGGGTCCGGGTCGAGCACGTCGGCGAGCCGGGTGAACCGGTCCACCCCGGTGCAGGCCGCCTCGCTGACCGTGCCGACCGGCCGGTCGCCCTCGTCGACGATCACGACGGCGTCGTGCGCCCGCTTGGGCAGCAGGTTCAGTGCGTCCGCGACGGCGTCGCCCGCGGTCAGCACCAGCGGGGTGTCCCACACCGGGTGCCGGGATTTCAGCCAGGTCACGATGTCGGCGACCGCGTCGGTGGCGACGTCCTGCGGCAGCACGGTGAGCGCGCCGCGCCGGGCCAGCGTCTCGGCCATCCGGCGGCCGGCCACCGCGGTCATGTTGGCCGCCACCACCGGCACCGTCGCCCCGGTGCCGTCCGGCGTGGCCAGGTCGACGTCGAACCGGGACGCGACGTCCGAGCGGCGTGGGACGAGGAAGACGTCGTCGTAGGTGAGGTCCCGGGGGATGTCACGGTCCGGGCGGTCGTCGAGGAAGCGCACGGTGACGGAATGCTACCCGCCGAGCAAAGCCCGCACCGCCGCGAGCGAGTCCGCCTCCTCCGGCGTCTTGTCCGGCCGGTACCGCAGCACCCGGGCGAACCGCAGGGCGACGCCACCCGGGTAGCGGGTGCTGCGCTGCGCGCCGTCCAGCGCGATCTCCACGACCAGCTCCGGGCGCAGGAACACCACCCCCGGCTCCTCCCGGGCCGCGTACCCGGGGAAGGTCTCGGTCTGCCAGGCCAGCAGCTCGTCGGTCATCCCCTTGAACGTCTTGCCGACCATGACCGGCTCGCCGCCCTCCGGGTCCCGGGCGCCGAGGTGGATGTTGGACAGCGACCCGGTGCGCCGCCCGTAGCCCCACTCGGCGCCGAGCACCACCAGGTCCAGGGTGTGCACCGGCTTCACCTTCTGCCAGGCCTTGCCGCGCCGGCCCGCCGCGTACGGGGCCGCCAGATCCTTGACCACGACGCCCTCGTGCCCGGCCGTCAGCGCCTCGTCCAGCACCGCGGCCGCCTCCTCCGCCGACGGCCTGCGCGCGCCCGGCATCCGCTGCCCGGCGTGCGTGTCCGCGGCCAGCAGCCCGGCCAGCGCGTCCAGCCGGGTCTCCAGCGGTTCGTCGACGAGGTCGCGGCCGTCCAGGTGCAGCAGGTCGAAGAAGAACGGCGAGAGCAGCACGTCCCGGTCCTCCTCGGCCCCGAACCGGCTCATCGTGTCCTGGAACGGGCGGGGACGGCCGTCGTCGTCGAGGGCGAGGGTCTCGCCGTCGAGCACGGCGGTGTCGCAGGGCAGCCCGCGGGCCAGCTCGACCAGTTCGGGGACCGCGGCGGTGATCTCGCGCAGGGCGCGGGTCCAGACCCGGACCTCGTCCCCGGAGCGGTGCACCTGGATCCGTGCGCCGTCCAGCTTGTGCTCGACGACGACGCCCGCGGGACCGGTGGGCGAGCCGGCTGTCTCGAGTGCCGCGTCCAGCGAGGCGCCCGGTGCGGCCAGCATCGGGCGGACCGGCCGGCCCACCTCCAGCCCGATCGCGGCGAGGGTCTCGACACCGCCGGCCAGCGCGGTGGCGGCGGTCTCCGGGAGCCTGCCGGACAGCATGAATGCCCGGCGGACCGCGGCCTGCCCGGCCCCGGACGCGGCGGCGACCGCATCCACCATCAGCCCCTCCAGGGCGCCCTGGCGCAGCTCCCCGGTGAGTAGCCGGTGCAGGAACCGCTGCTCGTCCGCGGTGGCCGCGCCGTAGAGCCGCTCCAGCAGCTCGCGGCGGCGCTGCCCGGACCCGGTGCCGGCCGTCCCGGCCAGCTCGTCGAGCAGCGCGTCGACGGCGGTGACCTCCAGCGACGGCACCGCGGCGGGCGGGACCTCCAGCCCGGACAGCGTCCGCCAGCCGGTGCCGATCCGGCCCTGCCGCGGCACCCCGGACAGCCACGCCACCACCGGGACGACCTCGCCAGGGTCGGCGCCCCGCAGCAGCTCGGCCAGGGCGGTGGTCTTCGCGGTGCGCGCCCGCGTCGCCCCGACCGCGGCCGAGGTGGCGACGACGTCGGTGAACAGCACGTGCCCAGTGAAGCAGCGACCCCCGACAGCCGCCCGCCGCGCGAGCCGCGGCCGGCGTCCGGCGAGATCAGGCGCTGCGCGCGGCCGGTGCGGTCGATGCAGTCGGTGCGGCAGGCGCGGTCGGCGCGGTCGGGGCCGGGGGCCCGGCCGGGACGGCCCCGGCCGGCCGGATCGCCCGCCGCCAGAGCTCGGCGACGGTCACCACCCCGCGGCAGGACCCGTCCGCGGTGACGACGACGAGGTCGTCGTAGTCGCGGCCCGGGTCGCCGGCGAGGCTCAGCTCCAGTGCGGCCGGCAGCGGGGTGCGCTCGTCCACCAGGCGCGGCGGGTCGGCGAGCGACGCCGCGGGCTTGTCGGCCCACAACGCGTGCCCGAACCGGCCGGCCATCGCAAGCAGGAACCGGCTGCGATCCAGGTAGCCGACCGGGCGCAGGCGGTCGTCGACGAGCACGACGCCGGCCGGGTCCGGGTGCGCGCGCAGCGTCTCCCGGACGGTGTCGGCGATGACGTCGTCGGCCAGCGTGACCGCCGCCGCAGCCAGCCCGCGCACCGGCGGACCGGCCGGTGGCGGGCCCACCGGTGCCGCGGCCGGCGGGGTAGACGCGGCCGACGCATGCCGGACCGGCGCGACCGGGGTACCGGCCGCCCGCCCGGCCGGCACCGCACGCAGCAACGCGAGCAGCTCGGCCGGCGTCGCCGGGTCGGGTTCCGGGAGCGTGCGGGCCCCGCCGAGCAGCGGGCCCTGGGCGAACGCCACCCCGGCGGCGTACAGCCCGGCCAGCCGGTCCGGGGCCCGCACACCGGTCGCCGCGACCGGCACCCCGACCGTCGTCGAGACCTCCAGCACCGCGCGCACCGCGGCGGCCACCCCGGCGTCGAGGACGCCGTCGGCCAGCTCGGCTTCCAGCTTCACCAGGTCCGGCCGGACGGCGGCGACCAGCTCGGGCCCGAACGCGCGCCCGGCCCCGTCCAGGGCGATCCGGAACCCCCACCGGCGCAGCTCGGCGATCGCCGGGACCAGCTGCTCGGCCGGCGCCGCCGCCGCGATCGGCGGGCCGATCTCCAGCAGCGGCGCGACGGCGGCCCCGCCGAGCATCGCGCGCAGCCGGTCCCGGGCGTGCAGCACGCTGTCCGCGGCGACGTCGACCTGGATCGGCACCACCGCTCCGGCCGGGGTCGCCGAGCGGGCCGAGGCGGCCGCCGAGACCGCGGTCCCGGCGTCGAGCTCGGCGACCTGGCGGGCGCTCCGGTTCCGGTCCCGGGCCTGGACGGCGACGGCGTCATAGGGGCGCCGGGGCCGCACCTCGACGCCGGCGACCCGCCCGGTGCGCAGGTCGTGAACCGGCTCGTACGCGAAGCGCTGGTCCGTCATCGCTCTGGTCCGTCCGAGTGGTCAAGATCGTTACTGACCACACCGTGTCACGCTCGGGTGAATCGAACGGGGAACCGGAGGTGAACAGTGTGAGCCGATGGCGTGACGCGGCGCGTCCGACCGGTCGCGCCGCGTCGCCCGCCCGGTTACCGCTTCTCGCCGCGGGTCATCGCCAGCACGTCGAGCGCCCGGTCCAGCTCCTGCTCGGTGAGCGTCCCGGACGCCACGTGCCCGCGCTCGAGCACGACCTCGCGGATCGTCTTCCGCTCCGTCAGTGCCTGCTTGGCGACCGCCGCCGCCTCCTCGTAGCCGATCTTCGAGTTGAGCGGTGTGACGATCGACGGCGACGACTCGGCGTACTCCCGGGTGCGCTCCAGGTCGGCCGCCATCCCGTCGACGACCTTGTCGGCCAGCAGCCGGGAGGTGTTCGCGAGCAGCCGCGCCGACTCCAGCACGTTGCGCGCCATCACCGGCATCATCACGTTCAGCTCAAGGTTGCCCTGGCTGCCGGAGAAGCCGACGGTGGCGTCGTTGCCCATGACCTGCGCGCAGACCATCATCGTCGCCTCGCAGATCACCGGGTTGACCTTGCCCGGCATGATCGAGCTGCCCGGCTGCAGGTCCGGCAGTGCGATCTCGGCGAGGCCGGTGCGCGGCCCCGAGGACAGCCAGCGCAGGTCGTTGGCGATCTTGTAGAGGGACACCGCGACGGTGCGCAGCGCGCCGGAGGCCTCGACCAGCCCGTCCCGCGAGCCCTGGGCCTCGATGTGGTCGGTCGCCTCGGTCAGCTGGTCGAGGCCGGTCGCCTCGCGCAGCTTCCCGACGACGGCGCCGCCGAACCCGTCCGGCGCGTTCAGTCCGGTCCCGACCGCCGTCCCGCCGATCGGCAGCACGGCCAGGCGGGGGAGCGCGTCGCGGACCCGGTCGGCGCCGTAGCCGGCCTGGCTGGCCCAGCCGCCGGCCTCCTGGCCGAGCGTGATCGGGACGGCGTCCATCAGGTGCGTCCGGCCGGCCTTGACGACCTCCGACCACTCGGTCGCGCGCCGGCGCAGCGCCGTCTCCAGGTGTTGCAGCGCCGGGACGACCTCGGTGGCCAGCGCCTCGGTCGCGGCCAGGTGGATCGTCGTCGGGAACACGTCGTTCGACGACTGCGACGCGTTCACGTGGTCGTTCGGGTGCACGTCGGTGCCCGCCCGGGTCGCCAGCGTCGCGATGACCTCGTTGGCGTTCATGTTCGAGGACGTGCCGGAGCCGGTCTGGAACACGTCGACCGGGAAGTGGTCGTCGTGCGCACCATCGGCGACCTCGTCGGCGGCGGCGGCGATCGCCGCCGCCCGGTCGCCGTCGAGGACGCCGAGCTCGCCGTTGACCCGGGCCGCGGCCGCCTTGACCAGGCCGAGCGCGCGGATCTGGGCGCGCTCCAGGGGCCGCCCGGAGATCGGGAAGTTCTGCACCGCCCGCTGGGTCTGGGCCCGCCACAGCGCGTCGGCGGGCACCCGGACCTCGCCCATCGTGTCGTGTTCCACGCGGTAGTCGTTGCCGGCGCCGTAGAACTGCTGCTCGTCGCTCATGGGGCCGAGTGTTCTACTCCGGGCCCGGTTCCGCCGAGCCGACGAGCCGCGGATCACCCGACGAGTGAGGGTGCCCTTATCCGGGACCGGTCAGGGGAGCGGCGGGGTCTCGCCCTCGACGCCGTCGAAGTCGACCGAGGAGTACTCGCGCAGCTTGGTCAGCCGGTGGTAGCCGTCGATCAGCCGCACGGTGCCGGACCTGGATCGCATCACGATCGACTGGGTGGTGGCGCCGCCGCCGCGGTAGTGCACGCCGCGCAGCAGCGGGCCGTCGGTGATGCCGGTGGCGCAGAAGAACACGTTGTCGCCCTGGACCAGCTCGGCGGTCGTCAGGACCTCGTCCAGGTCGTGTCCGGCCGCGACGGCCTTGCTGCGCTCCTCGTCGTCCTTCGGCCACAGCCGGCCCTGGAGCTCACCGCCCATGCACTTCAGCGCGGCCGCGGTGATGATCCCCTCCGGGGTGCCGCCGACGCCGTAGAGCATGTCGACGCCGGACGTCGGCCGGGCCGCGGCGATCGCCCCGGCGACGTCGCCGTCGGAGATGAACTGGATCCGGGCGCCCGCCTCGCGGATCTCGTGCACGATCTGCTCGTGCCGGGGGCGGTCCAGCACGCAGACCGTGACGTCGGCGACGTCGATGTGCTTGGCGCGCGCCACCCGCCGGATGTTCTCGGCGACCGGCGCGGTGATGTCGACCGTCTCCGCGGCCTCCGGGCCGACCGCGATCTTCTCCATGTAGAACACCGCGGACGGGTCGAACATCGCGCCCCGCTCGGCGACGGCCAGCACCGCCAGCGCGTTCGGCATGCCCTTGCTCATCAGCGTGGTGCCGTCGATCGGGTCGACGGCGACGTCGCAGGACGGGCCCTCGCCGTTGCCGACCTCCTCGCCGTTGAACAGCATCGGGGCCTCGTCCTTCTCGCCCTCCCCGATGACGACGACGCCGCGCATCGAGACCGACGAGATCAGCTGGCGCATCGCGTCGACCGCGGAGCCGTCGCCGCCGTTCTTGTCGCCGCGGCCGACCCAGCGGCCCGCCGCCATCGCCGCGGCCTCGGTGACCCGGACCAGCTCCATCGCCAGGTTGCGGTCGGGCGTCTGGCGGCGGCGGGGGGTGGGGTCGGACTGGCTCACGGACGTCTCCTTCTCCGGCGGCGTTCAGGGGTGCGCCGCTCGCCGATCGGGCGGGGCGCGCTCGCCTCGGATCCTCCCACGTCCCGGGGTCGGCGAGCACCGACGAGCGACCGACGCCATGCCTGCGCGGGTCCTGGGAGACCATGGTGGTGTGAGTTCCCGACCGGATCCGAGCACGCCCCCCGACCGTGACGACGACCCCGTGGCGGACGCCGCCGGTTCCGGCGTGGGCGGCGCCGGGGAACCGGAGGGGTCCGGCACATCGGAGGCCGGGGCGGCGGAGGAAGTCGGGGCCGGGGCACCGGACGCGGGGGGTGCCGCGGGCGGGGAGCCCGCCCCGGGGCCGGCGACAACCCCGGCGACGGGAACCCCGGTGACGGGGGGCGCGCCGTCGTCGCGCCGGATCGGGCCCCGGCCGATGCGCAAGCCGGAGCGCGGCGAGACGTCCGTGCGGGACATGCTCGGCGCGTTGCTGCTGCTGATCCCGATCGCCCTGCTGATCTTCACCGTCGGCGGGTCCTGCTCGTTCGCGCCGACCGGACCGGCGGTGGACCCGGGCTCCGGGCCGACGGTGAACGTGGCCGAGCGGCTCACCGAGTACGCCCGCGGGTCGGCGTTCGCGCTGCGGGTGCCGGACGTGCCGTTCCGCGCCAACTCCACCGACCGCGGTCCCGTCGAGGGTGGCGGCACCGCGGTGCGGGTCGGCTACGTCACCCCGGACGCCGAGTATCTGAGCCTGGTCCAGACCGACGCATCGGCCGAGGGCATCCTCGCCACCGAGTCCGGCGCCGCGGGCAGCGGCGACGGCCCGCCCGGTGCCCGCGGAACCACCAGTGCAGGCGGCCTGACCTGGGAGATCTACCAGGCGGACGAGGGCGAACCGTTCCGGATCGCGACGCTTCCCGGCGCTCCCGAGACCCGTCTCATGATCACCGGTTCGGGCTCCGAGGACGCGTTCCGCACCCTCGCCGAGGCGACCGCGACCGCCCGCACCCTCCCGGCCGGAGCGACGACCGGCTGACGGCGAACCGCGCAACCGCGCAGGACCCGTTCGGCGACGATCCGCACGGGTTCCCGTCGTCCACACGGGATCGGATCCGGTGTGAACGACGCGAACCCGTGCGGATGCCTGCGGTCGCCCTAACCGTGGCGCCGGGCGAGGCGGTGGCGCAGGCGTTCCAGGAGCCAGGCCGGCTCGGCCAGGTCCTGCCAGGTCCACCGGACGACCTGCAGGCCGAGATCCCGCAGCAGGTCCTCGCGGATCTTCTCCTGGACGACCACGTCACCCGGCTCCTGCCCGGGGCGCAGCAACCGGCCGTACTTGATCTCGCCGTCGAACTCGCCGACCACCGGGTGGCGGCCGCCCCACCAGAAGTCGACGGTGGCGAGGTGGTTGCCGTCCCGCCCGGTCACCTCGTGCTGCAGCTCGGGGGCAGGGATCCCGGAGCGGTGCAACAGCACCCGGCTGCGGGACTCGCCCGGACTCGCGGACCGGCCGTCGGCGAACTCGACGACCGGTACGGCGTTCCCGACCCCGGCGCGCCCCGCGGCGCCGCGCAGCGCGGACCGGAGCCCGGCCGGTGTCGCGGCCAACGTGCGCTGCGCCGAGTCGGCGACGACGACCGCCCGGGCGAACGACGTCGACCGCGCGATGTCCACGACGGTGCGGGCCGGTGCGGTCACCGGGACACCGCGCACCACGGTGACCTCCTCGTCCGGCAGGGGCGCGGCGTGCAGCCGGAGATCCCGTCCGCGGCGGGCACCGGTCGGCCGGGCGCGGGTCAGGTGCACCTGGTCGATCGGCAGGTCCCAGATCGCCAGACCGTGCAGCACGGCCGCGGACGCGTGGCTGACCACGGCAGGGACGCCGAGGCGGGCCAGGACGCCGTGCACGGCGAGAACGTGCCGTGCCGCCTGCTGCTCGACGTACTCCGCGAACGAGCGGGCGGGCCCGGTGGGCGGCCGTCCCGTGACGTACATCCCGCGGCACACCTGCTGGAGCTCCCCGCTGCGGAGCGCCCCGCGGATCGCCGAGTCGGCGAGGCCCGCGGCGTGCAGGTCGGCTCGGCGGAACGGCCCGGGTCCGACGACGGCGTCCAAGGTCATGCCCCACCCTGACCCGGCGCAGCCCCGCCCGGCCGACGAGTTGCGGATCTGTGGACGGCTCGGCCGGATCCGCACGGGTTTCCGTTGTTCGCACGGGATCCGATCCCGTGCGAACGCAGCGATCCCGTGTGGATCCGGGGATCAGTCCTCGGCGTCCGGGTCGGGGTCCGCCTCGGCCAGTTTCGCTTCGATGCGGGTGCGGGCACCGGCGAGCTGGTCCTCGCAGCGGCGGGCCAGGGCCTCGCCGCGCTCCCAGAGCGCGACCGACTCGTCGAGGCCGAGGCCACCGACCTCGAGCGCCCGCACCACCTCGACGAGCTCGTCGCGGGCCTTCTCGTAGTCGAGGGTGTCCACCGACGGCCATTCGCTCACCCGGTCTCCTCCTTCGTCGGACGCCGCCCGGTCGAACGCCGCCCGGTCGGGCGCCGGGCGGGGCGGTCGTCGGTGTCACCGTCGCCGCGACCGGTCGCGGTGGCGTGGGCGCCGCCGCTGTCGCCGTCGCGGGTGTCGGTCGCGCCAGTGGAGCCGGAGCCGGGGCCGGGGCCGGGGCCGGAGTCGGAGTCGGAGCCGGAGCCGGAGGCGGTTGCGTGCACGGCGCCGTCGGCGACCCGGATCCGCAGGGCGGTCCCGGCGGGGGCGTCGGCGGCCGAGCGCAGCAACGGCGGCACGCCGCCGTCCGCGGCGGCCTCGGTGAGCTGCACGATCGCGTACCCGCGGGCGAGCGTGGCGGTCGGGCCCAGTGCGGTCAGCCGGGCCGTCAGGTGTTCCAGCTCCGAGCCGGAACGGTCGATCCGGCGCAGCACGGCGCGGTGTGCGGCGGATCGGGCGTCGGCGACCTCGCGTTCGCGGGCGTCGAACATCCGCAGCGGATCGCCGAGCACCGGGCGTGCGCGCAGGTCGGCGAGCCTGCGCTGCTCGCGGTCCACCCAGCCGTGCAGCGCACGCCGGGCCCGGTCGCGCAGCCCGGCGATCCGGGCGGTCTCCTCGGCGAGGTCGGGGACCAGGCTGCGACCGGCCTCGGTGGGCGTCGAGCAGCGGACGTCCGCGACGTGGTCGACGAGCGGGGTGTCCGGTTCGTGCCCGATCGCCGAGACCACCGGGGTGCGGCACGCCGCAACGGCGCGGCACAGCGTCTCGTCGGAGAAGGGCAGCAGGTCCTCGACGCTGCCGCCGCCGCGTGCGAGCACGATCACCCCGACGTCCGGGTCGCGGTCCAGCGTCCGCACCGCGTCGACGACCTGCTCGACGGCGAGGTTGCCCTGCACCGCGACGTTCTCGATCCGGAACCGCACCGCGGGCCAGCGCACCGTGGCGTTGCCGACGACGTCGTGCTCGGCCGCCGAGTCACGGCCGGTGACCAGCCCGATGGTGTGCGGGAGCAGCGGCGGGCGGCGCTTGAGGGCGACGTCGAACAGCCCCTCGGCGGCCAGCAACCGGCGGAGCCGCTCGATCCTGGCCAGCAGCTCGCCGAGCCCGACCGCGCGGATCCGGTCCACCCGCAGGCTCAGCGTCCCGCGCCCGAGGTAGACCGACGGCTTGCCGTGCACGATCACCCGGTTGCCCTCGCTGACGGCGTCACCGGACTCGCGGACCAGCGTGGACGGCGCGGTGAGCTGCAGCGAGACATTCGCGGCCGGGTCCCGCAGGGTCAGGAAGGCGGTGCCGGCGCGGGCGTTGACCTGGGCGAGCTGGCCCTCGACCCAGACCGCGCCCAGCCGGTCGACCCACTCCGCGATCTTGCGGGCGACGGTCCGGACCGGCCAGGGGCTCTCCTCGGACGTCGGCGGGGGGCCGGTCACTTCTCCCGGGAGAGCGTCGCGATCCGGTTCGTCAGCATCGTGACGAACGGCGGCCGGTTCTCGTGAGCGGTCTCCCAGGCCAGCAGGTCGGACAGCTCGTCCACGTCGAGGGTGCGGAGCTTGCCGCGCAACTGCGGCACGGTCAGCGACGGGTACTCCGGGACGGCGGTCGGGAAGGTCGCGTTCGCGTCCTCCCGGTTCGACGCACGGGCCGGGCGTTCCGGGCGTTCGATCGGGATCCCGGAGCGGGCCGGGCGCAGCGTGGAGACGCTGCCGTTGCGCGCGGCGTCGGGTGCCGTGGCCACCTGCTCCGGCGCGGGGACCGTCAGGTCGGCCGCCTGCAGGTCGGTGAGGTCGTCGTCGAACGTGGCCCAGCTCGGGACGTCGTCGGCGGGGCGCAGGGTGCCCAGCGCGCGGTCGCCCTTGATCGCCAGCTCGGTGACCGTCTGCTGGACGCGCATCGACACCTGCAGGGCCTGGCTGACCGCGGTCACCGGCAGCTCGACGGCGTGCCGGGGCAGGTCGCGGGCCTGCTCCACGGCCGTCACGACGAGGCCGGCGGCGATCCGCACGGGGAACGGCAGCGGTGACATGTCGCTCATTGTCCCCAGTCTGCCGTGTCCGCGCCGAACCGGGGCGTGGCGTGCACGGTCGGATCCGTCACGGCGCCGGTGGGCAGTCTCTCCTGCCCGGTCCGGGCGTCGTCCGTAGGCTGGGGGCATGTCCGGTTCGGATGCCAAGCAGGTCCTGCTCGCCAAGCCCCGGGGCTACTGCGCGGGGGTCGACCGTGCCGTCGAGGCGGTGGAGCAGTCGCTCGACCAGTACGGCGCCCCGGTGTACGTCCGCAAGGAGATCGTGCACAACAAGCACGTCGTGGAGACGCTCAGCGACCGTGGCGCGATCTTCGTCGAGGAGGCCTCCGAGGTCCCGGAGGGCGCGCACGTGGTGTTCTCCGCGCACGGCGTCTCCCCGGCGGTCCGGGACGAGGCGAACGGGCGGCAGCTCAGGACGATCGACGCGACCTGCCCGCTGGTGACCAAGGTGCACCAGGAGGCGAAGCGGTTCGCGCGCGAGGACTACGACATCCTGCTGGTCGGGCACGCCGGCCACGAGGAGGTGGAGGGCACCTCCGGCGAGGCGCCGGAGCACATCCAGCTCGTCGAGTCCGCCGACGACGTCGACAAGGTCACCGTCCGCGACCCGGAGAAGGTCGTCTGGCTGTCCCAGACCACGCTCAGCGTCGACGAGACGATGCAGACGGTGCGCGCGCTGCGGGAGAGGTTCCCGAAACTGCAGAACCCGCCGTCGGACGACATCTGCTACGCCACCCAGAACCGGCAGGTGGCGGTGAAGTCGATGGCGCCGCGCTGTGACCTGGTGCTCGTCGTCGGTTCCCGCAACTCGTCGAACTCGGTGCGGCTGGTCGAGGTGGCGCTCGGCGCCGGCGCCGGCGCGTCCTACCTGATCGACTACGCCAAGGAGATCGACGACGCCTGGCTGGACGGCGTGACGACCGTCGGTGTCACCAGCGGCGCATCGGTGCCCGAGGTGCTGGTGCGCGGCGTCGTCGAGCACCTGGCCGAGCGCGGTTTCGGATCGGTCTCCGAGGTCGACACCGCGGAGGAGACCCTGACGTTCTCGCTGCCCCGCGAGCTGCGGCCGCCGCGCCCGGCCGCCGCCCGGTAGCTGCCCGCAGCAGAACGCCCCCGGCCGGATCGGCCGGGGGCGTTCTCGCGTGCGGGACGGGGTCAGCCGCGCTCGGCGTGCACCGCGGCGGCGGAGACGACCTGGACCTGGTCCCCGATCTGCAGGTGGTTGAACCAGGCGACGGCGTGGTCCTTGGCGAGCCGGACGCACCCGGCCGACGGGGTGTCGGTACGGCCCTCGTGGAAGGCGATCCCACCGTCCTGGAAGAACACCGCCCAGGGCATCGGGGCCGGTTCACCGTTGGTGGCCGTGTACTCGCCGCTGTGGTGCAGCTGCTCCTTGCGGTACACCCGCAGCGAGTGCCCGATCGGGGTCGGCCGCTCCGCGTCGCCGGTGGCGACCGGCACCGGCCCGTTGACGACCTTGCCGCCGTCGAGCAGCCAGGACTGCTTCGAGTCCAGGTCGACGCAGGCGCGGGCGGTCACGGTGCACGGGGTCCCGGGCACCAGCGGCTGGTCCTGGAACTTCTGCGCGGCCGGAGTGGCGGCCAGCGCGGTGCCGGTACCGATCAGCGCCACCGCGGCCGCCACGAGGGCGACGAGGACGGCGGGCCGGGGGAAGCGGGTGTTCCGGGTGGTGGACATCGTTCTCCAGGTCGTCCGGCGTGCGTCGGGGAGCGTCGGGGTCACGCCTGCCCCCGTGTGTGTGACGCCCGGGTGGGCACCGAGGTTGCGTCGATTGTCCGTCTACGTCCGGCGAACCCGTGGACCGGGTTGGTCCGATTCGCTCACCTGCGACGATGCCGCGCGACGGTACCGCGAACCCGGTCCGGTCAGTCGCCGGCGCGGCGTGTCCGGCGCGGTGTGTCGCCCCGCGTGGGTGACCGCTTCCCGTCCCGGCGGGCACTCCCGGTCCGGGCGGATCCGCGTCCGTCCGCGCCCGGCTCGGCCGGACCCCGTTCGCCCGGACCCCGCTCGGCGGGTCCCCGCCCGGCGGCGCCCCGTCCGGTGCCGCCCGCAGCGGTGTCGCGCCGACCGCCCCGCCCGGTGTCGCCCCGGCCGGTGTCGCCTCGGCCGGTGTCGCCTCGCCGGGGGGCCGCCCCGGACGCATCCGAGCCGGACCCGGCCGAGCGCGTCGCACCCGAGCCGGACCCGGTCGAACGCGCCGCGCCCGGTCCGGACCGACCCGCGCCCGACCCGGATCGACCCGTGCCCGGTTTCCGGCGGCCCTCCGTTCCCGCCGTCCCGGTCCCGGAGCCCGCTCGGCCGGTCCCGGCGCGCGGCGGGCCACCCGGTCCGGACCCGGAACCGGGCCCTTCCCGGCCGTTCCCGGTGCGCCGCGCGCCGTCCGGGTCCGAGGGCCTGCGGCCGATGCCGTCCGGATCGTGCCCGCCCGGCTCGCGGCCCAGCCGGCTACGAAGCCGGCCGACGGCGTCGTCCGGGCCGAGGCGCTGGCGCAGCAGCCGGCCGCCGGCGACGAGCAGGACCACCAGCGTGGTCACCGCCATCGCCGGGAACGCGTTGATCAGCGGTGCACCGGCCAGCAGGACGCTCTGTGCCGCGCCGCCACCGCTCGGCGCGCCGAGCAGCACCGCCATCAGCGGAACGACGACGGCGAGCAGCAGCGGCGGCTGCACCGCCGGCAGGAAGATCCCGCGGCGGCGCACCCAGCCGACGGCGAGCACGCAGCCGGCCAGGTAACCGATCTGGAAGACGGTGCCGACGGTGCCGATCCGCAGCAGGTCGACGAGCACCCCGATCGCGGTGACGCCCACCGCGATGCCGGTCGCGGCCACCGGGGGGATGCCCAGGACCGGTCGCAGGATCGATCGGTCGCGCACCGGCCAGCCGCCGCGTCGGGCGGGGGGCCGGTCCCGCGACCCCCCGGGCCGGCGGGCCGCGCTCGTGCGGGTCGAGGTCACCCGGTCAGCCTAACTCCCCGCGTCCCGCCGCAGCCGGGCCCTCGCCGGGGGTGTCGCGGGCCCCGGGGCTCCCGGCCGACCCGTCGGACTCCCACCCGGCGGTCTCGGAACGGGTGCCGTCGGACCGGCCCTCCGGCCGGGCTGCGTCGGACCGGGCGTCCGGCCACGGCGTCCGCACCGTGCCCCGCCGGCCGAGGTCCTCCAGCGACACCAGGGACTCCCCGGCCGAGGCGACCAGCTCCGGTGCGGAGACCCCGCGCGGTGTGCGGTCCACGGTCGACGGCGCCTCCAGCTCGGTCTCGCTGACCTGGAGCTCGGTGAACTTGCGCGCGCTGACCAGCACCCGCGCCTCCAGCGACGAGACGGTCCGGTTGTAGCTGTCCACCACGGCGTCCAGGCTGCGGCCGAGCTTGGCGACGTGGGTGCCCATCGTCGCCAGCCGGCCGTGCAGCTCCCGGCCGAGCCGGTGCACCTGGGCGGCGTTGCGGGCCAGGGCCTCCTGTTTCCACCCGTAGGCGACGGTGCGCAGGAGCGCGACCAGGGTGGTCGGGGTGGCGAGCACGACGTTGCGCCCGAACGCGTGCTCCAGAAGCGCCGGGTCGGAGCGCAGCGCGGCCTCCAGGAACGGGTCGCCCGGTACGAACAACACGACGAACTCGGGCGTCGGCTCGAACGCGGTCCAGTAGCTCTTGGAGGCGAGCTGGTCCACGTGGCTGCGCAGCTGCCGGGCGTGCGACGACAGCTTCTGCGCGTGCACGTCCGGGTCCGCGGCCTCGACGGCCTCGAGGTACGCCGCGAAGGGCACCTTGGCGTCGACCACGACCTGCTTGCCGCCGGCCAGGCGCACGATCATGTCCGGGCGGATCCCGCCGTCCTCGCCCTCGGCGGACACCTGGGTGGAGAAGTCGCAGTGCTCGACCATCCCGGCCATCTCGGCGACGCGCTGCAGCTGCATCTCGCCCCACCGGCCGCGGACCTGTGGCGCGCGCAGCGCGTTGACCAGGGCCTTCGTCTCGGTGCCCAGCCGATCCGAGCTGTCCGCCATCGCCTTGACCTGCTCGCGCAGCCCGGCGTAGGCGGACTCCCGCTCCTTCTCCACCGAGCGCAGCTGCCCCTCGACCCGGCCGAGCGCCGCGGTGACCGGGTCGAGCATCTGCTCGACGGCCTTCGCCCGCGCCGACTCGTCACCCTGGACCTTCGCGGACAGCGCCGCGGTGGCCTCGGAGATCCGGCTCTCGGCCAGCTTCACGAAGGCCTCGTTGTTGCGGGCCAGCGCGTCCTGCGACAGCGCGGCGAACGAGTCCTTCAGCCCCGCCTCGGTCTCGGTGCGCGCCTCCCGCTCGGCCCGTAGGGCCGCGGTGGCGCCGGCCGCGTCCGACTCCGCCCGCCGGGCCCGCGCCGTCGCGTCGTCCAGCGACTCGTGGAGCTCCTCGATCCGCTCCAGCAGTCCGGTCCGCTCGGCGCGCAGGCCGGCGGCGTCCGCCCGGGTGGTGGCCGCGGTGTTCGCCGCGGTCCGGGCCGCCTCCGCCGCCTCGGCCCGGAACCGGGCGCCGGCGAGGGCCCAGGTGACGGCGGCGGCGAGGGCCGCACCGAGCAGCGACCCGACGAGAAGGCTGATGGCATCCACGGCACGCAGCGTGCACCCGGGCACCGACAGTTACGGAGAATCCGCAGGTGGTGGGCGTGTTCTCCGGGATCGTTCGGCGAACGGCGTAACCGACGACGTCCGAACGGCTCTGAGGTTGCGTTACGGAGGTGAACCCCATACTCCGTCAACGCTTTCGCGGTGCATCCCGTCTTCCTTCGTGTCAGCGCCTCGGCAGCCCTGCTGCCGGAGCGTCACCGATAACCACGAGAGAGGTACGCACATGCAGACCCGACTCGCTCGCACCATCGGTCGCGTCACCGCCGCCGTCACCGTCGCAGCGGCCGCCGCGACGGTCCCCGCCGGGGTCGCCGCCGCCGCGCCCGCCACGGACCCCGGGCCCAGCGCCTGCAGTCCGGGCCAGCAGCGCGGCACGATCGAGGCACTGCCCTCCACCTCGGAGGTCGCGAACTACACGCTGACCGTGATGGCGGAGCCGGGCACCTCGCCCTGCTACCTGTCCGGGCCGCCGGCCAACATGGTCTTCAGCCTGAACGGCTCGCCGCGCGCGGTGGACGTCGCGCCGACCCCCGAGGACGGCAACGCCGTCCAGTTCGGCGACGGCATGCCGGTTACCTACGACCTGCACGTCCCGGCCTCGGACGGCCCGGCGCAGGCGAACCAGGTCACCTTCAACCCCGGCACGCCGGCCGGTGAGCTGCCCGGCGACTTCACCGCCTACGGCCCGATCGGCGTCGACGCCGGCATGACGGTCGGCCCGGCCAAGCCGTTCTGATCCGCGGCGCCGCAGCACGGCGCCGCCCGGACGACGCACCGGAGAACCGTCCGCGGCCGGGGCGGGGGGACACCACCCCGTCCGCGAGACCCGGTGAACCACCTGTGAATCGAGGGGGAAACACCATGCGCACCATCACCCGGACCGCTGCCGCGCTCGCGGTCGCGGCTGGCGTCGCACTCGCTCCGGCCGGTATCGCCAACGCGGCGCCCGCCGGGACGCCGGCACCGACGGCCTGCTCGCCGGAGAACGTGCACTCGACCATCCAGCAGGGTGACTCGAGTGCCGGGCACCGGCACTACACGGTCGTCATGACCGCCGACCCCGGCACCACGCCCTGCCGGCTGAACGGCTGGCCGACCACCGTCGGGGCCTCGCTCGACGGGGTGCCGCGGGACGTGCCCTACCCGGGCCACAACGACCATCAGGCGTCTCCGGTGGTCTTCGGGCCCGGGCTGCCCGCGCAGTTCGACGTCCAGGTCGCGAACACCGGGGACCCGGTGCCGGCCGACACGCTCGAGTTCACGGCGTCGGAGGACTACACCTCGATCCCCGGGCGCTTCGTCGCGACCGGCGCGTTCGACCTCGGCGGCGACATCCAGGTCAGCTCGATCCACTCCGCGAGCTGATCCCGCCTTCTCCGGACGTCCACGAGCGGGTCAGCCCAGCCGCAGGTCGGCCGACTCGTGCTCGAGCAGCCACCGCTTGACCGGCAGCCCCCAGCGGAACCCGCCGAGCGAGCCGTCGGTGCGCAGGACCCGGTGGCAGGGCACGAACAGCGCCGCGGCGTTGTGCGCGCACGCCCCCGCTGCGGCGCGGACCGCCGCCGGCCGGCCGGTCTTGTCCGCATAGCCGGTGTAGGTGACGGGGGCACCGGCCGGCACCGTCCGCAGCACGTCCCAGGCGTGCTCGCGGTACGGGCCGGACCGCTGCCGGACGGCGACGTCGTCGATCACCGACAGGTCGCCGTCGTGGTAGCGGTCGATGGCCACCGCGACCGGGCCGAGGTCGCCCTCGACGACCTCGGTGGGGGCCAGCGAGCCGTGGACCAGCGGCAGCAGGTCGTCGACCGAGGACGTCCAGCCGGAGGCGAGGACGTAGCCGTCGGCGTCGACGACGGCGGTGAAGGGCCCCGCGGGGGTGTCCCTGGTGGCCCAGACGGCAGTACCGACGCTCGTTCCGCGTGCGCTTCTCTCGGTGTCGATGCTCGTTCCGCGTGCGCTTCTCTCGGTACTCATACGGTCCTCCCGATGACGGGTGCGGCGGACGCGGCGGCCCGCCAGAGATGGGTGGCGGCGTAGGACCGCCAGGGGGCCCAGGCGCGGCCGCGCCCGGCGAGCGCGTCCCCGTCGCCGGGCAGGCCGAGTGCCGCGGCCCCGCGGCGCACCGCGAGATCGGACTCCAGCAGCTCGTCGGGGTCGCCGAGCACCCGCATCGCCAGGTACCCGGCGCTCCACGGCCCGATCCCGGGCAGCGCGAGCAGTTCGGCCCGCAGACCGGCGGGGTCCCGGCCGGCGTCGAGGACCAGGTCCCCGGCTGTCAGGGCCGCGCACAGCCCGCGCAGCGACTCCGCCCGGCGTGCGGGTCCGGCGAGCTCGGCCCCGGCGAGCGTCCCGGGCTCCGGGAACAGCAGGTCGGGGCCGTCGTCGTCGCGCAGCGCCGTGGGCAGCGCCGCGCCGTGTTCCGCGGCCAGCCGGGACGTCGCCGTCCGCGCCGCGGCGACCGAGACCTGCTGGCCGAGGACGGTGCGGACCGCGGTCTCGGCCGGGTCGGCGGTGCCGGCCAGCCGGATGCCGGGTGTCGCCGCGACAAGCGGGGCCAGCACCGGGTCGGCGGCGAGCGCGGTGTCGACGGCCTGCGGATCGGCGTCGAGGTCGAGCAACCGGCGCAGCCGGGACACGGCAGGCCCGACGTCGCGTGGATCGGTCGTGCGCAGCGTCGCCAGCACGGCGCCCGGACGCGCGGTCAGGTCGAGCACGACCGAGGCGGGCCCGTGCGGCAGCAGCAGCGTCCGCCGGTAGGTCCCGCCGTCGACGCGTTCCACCCGGTCGATCGCGCGGGCGGCCAGGTGATCGAGCAAGCCGTGCGGGTCGAACGGGGCCCGGTACGGCAGCCGGAGCGTGATCGCCCCCGGCGCGGCGTGCGCGGCACCCGGGCGCCGCGCGGCCTCGGCCCGCAGCTGCGACGGGGGCACCCCGTACACGGCGTGGACGGTCTCGTTGAACTGGCGGACGCTGCCGAACCCGGCGGCGAACGCGACGTCGGCGAGCCCGAGCGGCGTCGTCTCCACCAGGACACGCGCGGTGTGCGCGCGCTGCGCCC
Source organism: Pseudonocardia nantongensis (assembly GCF_046546495.1). Lineage (NCBI taxonomy): Bacteria > Bacillati > Actinomycetota > Actinomycetes > Pseudonocardiales > Pseudonocardiaceae > Pseudonocardia > Pseudonocardia nantongensis. Next base: position 86,400 of record NZ_JBKGXT010000002.1, read on the forward strand.
TGGCCAGCGCGAGCGGGCCCGCGCCGAGCTCGGCGGACAGGATCCGGCCCAGCTGGCGCGACGAGTAACCCAGCCGCGACGCGAGGCCGGGCACCCCCTCCCGCTCGACGACGCCGTCGGCGATCAGCCGCATCGCCCGCCCGGCCGCGTCGGCCCGCAGGTTCCACTCGGGCGAGCCCGGCACGGCGTCGGGCAGGCACCGCCGGCAGGCCCGGTAGCCGGCGGTCTGGGCGGCCGCCGCGGTGCGCAGGAACTCGACGTTGCGCGAGCGCGGCGGCGGGACCGGGCAGGAGGGCCGGCAGTAGATGCCGGTGGTCCGCACGGCCGTCACGAACTGCCCGTCGAAGCGGGCGTCCTTGGCGGCGACGGCCCGGTAGCAGGTGTCGTGGTCGAGCAGCACGGCACCGACGATGCCACCCCGCCCCGGGAGGATCTCGCGGAAATCGGTCACCGGTGTCCGGGGCGCGGGCGGGTGGTCAGTTGCGGCAGGACGCTCCGCTGATCCATCCCTGCTCGCAGGCGTAGTCGACCTGCTCCTCGCGCTCCCGGTCGTTGTCCGGGGCGCCGATCGGGGGGCCGTAGCGGTCGTCCTCGGCGTCCTCGTCGTCGCGGTCGGGGGTCGGGTCCGGGGCAGGTGCCGGGGCGGGTGCCGGCGGGTCGGCCGGACGCGGGGTCTCGGCGCGGCCGCCACCCGACGAGCCCGACCCGGTCCCGGACGACCCGGTCCCGGACGACCCGGAGTCCGAGGCCCCCGACCCGGGTCCCGACGAGCCTGTGCCGCCGGAACCGTTCGATCCGGAGGTGCCGCCGGAGCCGGTGGTCGGTTCCTCGGCCGGCGCGGGGGCCGGCTCGGGTGCCGGCGGTGGGGCCGGTGGCTCGTCCGGAGCCGGCGGGGCGACGCTCGCCGGCGGGGCCGGCGGCAGCGGCGTGTCGGCACGCTGCACGGACGACAGCGACACCGCGGACACGGTGCCGGCCGTGGCCAGCACGGCCACCCCGGTCGTCAGCATGGCGTGGATGCCCGGCAGGCGCATGGCTCCCCCTCGACTCGGCACCGCGGTGCTCACCGGACCGGACGGATGCTGCGTCCGGCGGGTGATGCCCCGGCACGAGGCTCCGGACGAAGCGTCGCGACCGGGCGCTCGTCCGAGTATGGCGTACTCCACTCGGAGCAGTTGCAGCGACCGTCGGTGAGCGTCTCGGGGTGGGAGTCACCCACCGGGACCGGCGTGGCGTGCGGGATCATGGACGTCGACCGGAGGACTGGAGGCGATCATCGCGACGGACGGCGCCGAGCCGGCATGCCGGCACCGCACGGCGGGCAGGGTCACCGCGGCCCGCACCCGGATCGTCGGGTGGGTGTTGCTGCTGGTGCTTGGGTCGATCGGGGTGGTGATCCTGGTGACCTGGTTGCTGTTGACCAACGAGACGGACCGCCGCGTCGAAGAGGCGCTGAACGCCGAATCCGCCGAGCTCGCCCGGGTGACCCGGACCGGGGTGAACCCGACGACCGGGGACCCGTACGCGTCGGTGGACGAGATCCTGCGCACGGTGATCGCGGCGAACGTGGCCCGGCCGAACGAGAAGTTCCTCGGCTACCTCGACGGCGAGTTCCGCTGGGAGTCCCGCCGCGCGAACCCGGCGGTGCTGTTGCGCGCGGACCCGGGGTTCACCGCGGCGGTCGCCTCGGTGCGCGCGCCGGCCCGCGGCTCGCACCCGACCCCGGCCGGTGCGGTCCGCTGGTCGGCGCTGCCGGTCGGGCTGGCGGGCGACCCGCACCGCGGCGTCGTCGCGATCGGCCACTTCGTCGAGCCGGAGCACGAGTTCGCCGACCGGGCCGCTCGGCTGATGGGCATGGTGGGGCTCGGGGTGGCGTTGCTGAGTGCGGTCGGGGCGTGGCTGGTCGCGGGCCGGATCCTGCGCCCGCTGCGCGACGTCGCCGCGACCGCCCGGACGATCACCGGGAACGACCTGTCCCGGCGGGTGCCGCAGCACGCCCGGCCGCGCGACGAGATCGCGGAGCTCGCCGGGACGCTGAACGCGATGCTGGACCGGGTGCAGAGCGGGGTGCAGGCCCAGCACCGGTTCGTGGACGACGCCGGGCACGAGCTGCGCACCCCGATCACGATCGTCCGCGGCCACCTGGGGGTGCTCGACGCCACCGACCCCGACGACGTCCGGGAGGCCGTCGCGCTGGTCGACGACGAGCTGCAGCGGATGAACCGGCTGGTCTCGGAGATGCTGTCGCTGACACGGGCCGAGCAGCCGTCGCTGCTGCGCCCGGAGGAGGTCGACGTGGCCGCGCTGACCCGGGAGCTGTTCGGCAAGCTCACCGCGCTGGCCGACCGGGACTGGCAGCTGGAGTCGGTGGCGCCGGTCCGGGTCCTGCTGGACCCGCAGCGGATCACCCAGGCGGTGGTGGCGCTGGCCGACAACGCGACCCGCTTCACCGGGCCGGGGGGTCGCATCGCGCTCGGCTCGGAGGCGGACGACGACCGGGTGCGGATCCGGGTGGCCGACAGCGGGCCCGGGGTGGACCCGGCCGACCAGAACCGGGTGTTCCGCCGCTTCGCCCGCGGCGACAACGCGCCGCGCTCGGACGGCGCCGGGCTCGGCCTGTCGATCGTCGAGGCGATCGCGACCACGCACGGCGGCCGGGTGCTGCTGGAGAGCGCGGTCGGCCACGGCGCGACATTCACCCTGGACCTGCCGCGGAGGACCGCATGAGCACCCCGAGCCGGATCCTGGTCGCCGAGGACGAGCCGCGGATCGCGTCGTTCGTGAAGAAGGGCCTGGCCGCGGCCGGGTTCGAGGCCACCGTCGTCGCGGACGGGGCCGGGGTCTACGACCACGCCGTGACCGGCGGGTTCGACCTGATGGTGCTCGACATCGGGCTGCCCGGGCTGGACGGTTTCGCGGTGCTGCGCCGGTTGCGGCAGGCCGGCAGCACCATCCCGGTGATCATCCTGACGGCGCGGGACAGCGTGCGGGACACCGTCGCCGGGCTGGAGGGCGGCGCCGACGACTACATGGCCAAGCCGTTCCGGTTCGAGGAGCTCCTGGCCCGGGTCCGGTTGCGGCTGGAACGGGCACGCCCGGCGCCGGACCGCGACGTGCTGTCGCTCCACGGGCTGGAGCTGGACCCGCGGACCCGCTACGTCCGCGTGCACGGGCGGGGCGTGGAGCTCTCGGCCCGCGAGGCGGCGCTGGCCGAGACGTTCCTGCGGCATCCGGGGCAGGTGCTCTCCCGCGACCAGCTGCTGCGCCTGGTGTGGGGGGCCGAGGCGGCAGGCGGGTCGAACGTCGTCGACGTCTACGTGCGGTACCTGCGGCGCAAGCTCGGCCCGGAGTGGATCGCGACCGTGCGCGGTGCGGGCTACCGGCTCGAACCCGGCTGACCGGTCGCGACTACCCTGGACCGCCGTGTCCCTCACCCTCGGCATCGTCGGTCTGCCCAACGTCGGCAAGTCGACCCTGTTCAACGCGCTGACCCGGAACGACGTCCTCGCCGCGAACTACCCGTTCGCGACGATCGAGCCGAACGTCGGCGTGGTGCCGCTGCCGGACTCGCGCCTGGGCGAGCTGGCCCGGATCTTCTCCTCGGACAAGATCATTCCGGCGACCGTGTCGTTCGTCGACATCGCCGGCATCGTCAAGGGCGCGTCCGAGGGTGCGGGCCTGGGCAACAAGTTCCTCGCCAACATCCGCGAGTCGGATGCGATCTGCCAGGTCGTGCGGATCTTCGACGACCCGGACGTGGTGCACGTCGACGGCCGGATCGACCCGTCGTCGGACATCGAGACGATCGCGACCGAGCTGGTCCTGGCCGACCTGCAGACGCTGGAGAAGGCACTCCCGCGGCTGGAGAAGGAGGCCCGCACGCACAAGGACAGGCGCCCGGCGCTGGAGGCGGCGCAGCAGGCGCAGACGGTGCTGGACGAGGGCCGGACGCTGTTCCAGGCCGGGCTGGACCCGGAGCCGCTGCGCGAGCTGACGCTGCTCACCACCAAGCCGTTCCTGTACGTGTTCAACGCGGACGAGGCGGTCCTCTCCGACGACGCCCGGCGCAAGGAGCTCGCCGAGCTGGTCGCCCCGGCGCAGGCGGTGTTCCTGGACGCCAAGGTCGAGGCGGAGCTGCTCGAGCTCGACGACGAGTCGGCGGCCGAGCTGCTGTCCTCGATCGGGCAGGACGAGCCGGGCCTGGCCCAGCTGGCCCGCGCCGGGTTCTCCACCCTGGGCCTGCAGACCTACCTCACCGGCGGGCCCAAGGAGGCCCGAGCCTGGACGATCCGGCAGGGCGACACCGCACCGCAGGCCGCCGGCGTCATCCACACCGACTTCGAGCGGGGCTTCATCAAGGCCGAGATCGTCTCCTACGACGACCTGGTCGTCGCCGGCTCGATGAGCGCCGCGAAGTCGGCGGGCAAGGTGCGGATGGAGGGCAAGGACTACGTCATGCACGACGGCGACGTCGTCGAGTTCCGGTTCAACGTCTGAAGGCGCTGGACGCGCACCGGTGTAACACCCTGTCACGTTCTGGCGACGGTCCGATCGTGATCAGGCACGGAGCCGGCGTTGGCCGGTAGGCGCATCGGTGGCGCAGGTGGCGGAAGCGACAAGGGCAGCAAGGGCGGTGGGCTCCTCGCCGCGATTGCGATCGCAGTAGCGGTCGCTGCTGGTGGCGCCGCTGGTGGGGCCGCGTCGTCTTCCGGCGGTGCATCGTCCGGTTCTGGGGTACGGAGCGGATCGCAACCGGCCTCGCGAAACGTGGACAGCGTGCAGGGGCGACTGACAAGCGGCGGACTTCGCGTGACCGGCCGGATCGTCGATGACGATGCCGACTGCACTGCTCACTCATACGGCCAGGTCCGCGAGTTCTTCCGAGTGCACCCGTGCTCGTCGTTGCGTCGAGCGCATTTCGAGGTGCGGGACCGCAACGGCGACGTGGCGCTCGTTCCGGTCGCGTGGGTCGACATGCCCACCGAGGCCGAGGCTCGCCAGCTCAAGGCGCTCATGGACACCGGTGGGACCGGCAACGTGACCGAGCTGTCCCGCGAACGAGGGCGCTTCCGGACCGTGCGGTACACAGGCGATGCCTACGCCTCCCGGCGAGACGGGACGACCGTTGTGAACGCCCAGGCTCAGCCTGTCGCCCGCGGCTGGGCGGGGCTCGCGCTGACCAGTGTGGTCAGCAACGCAGTGGAGTAGCGGGACACGGCAGCCCGGTACAGATCCGGTACAAACTAGCCCGACCAGCGACGCCCAACGACGACCCGCCCCGACCAACGAATCGGCAGGTCAGAGGCCGGATCGCCGGTGTTTCGGGTGGTCGGTATTTCCCCAGCGGCAGTACATCTCCAACTGTCGAGCTGGCGGCATGCCGAGGCGTGACCGAGGACGGTCCGGCAGGCCCGAGGAGTGCCGAAATGAGGTACCGGCTGGTGTCGTTGGGCTACGTTGGCCCAGGCGCGGTTGGGGACGTTGCCAGGCCTCCAGGGCCACGAGCGGTGAGGTCTCGTTCAGGGGCAGCTCCACAGAAGTGATGATCGAGCGTGGGTGCTGATAATGCGGCCGGCGATCCCCTCGATGGACGCGGTGAGATACGGGAAACGAGCTAGACAGCGCGCCGCCGATGCCGCTTGTCGCAGGTCCGGATGCTTCTGATCTCACCCACCTCTCATTCGACCCTTGGAAGATCACCCATGTCTGATTACGGGCGCCTGGCGCTCACTGGTGTACCTACGATCGCGATCTTCGGGGTCACGGTCGAGCAGTGGTGGATCGCCGGTATCGCCGTCCTGCTGATCGCTGCTGGCATCGCCGGCCTGCGGATCGGTTTCCGCCGTCGGCGCGGGGTCGGGTCGCGATGAGCGTCACCGTCACTCGTCGTCGCTCGACGGCAATCGTGCTGGGTATCGTCGCGCTTCTCATAATCGCGGCGTGGGCTGGTCATCACGCTGTGGAGACACTCCGTGCGCTCGACGGGGACGGAACGCAGTTCGGCCTGCTGTTCACTATCGGGTTCGCCTTCATCGTTCTCCAGACGATCCTCTACTTCCTAGAACGTCCGGTCGCGGCGTGGCCGTGGCACGAGAAGCTCGTGCTCGACAAGCTGCATGTGACAGTGCCCGTGCCGGTGTACAACGAGGATCCGGAACTGCTGCGACGCTGCCTGTGGTCGCTGTTGGAGCAGGAGCGCCGCCCGAACCTCGTCTACGTGGTCGACGATGGTTCTGACCTGGCGAAGGTGGACTACGGGCAGATCTACCGCGAGTTCGGCCGCGCCGCGCGCTTGGCCGGGGTCGAGGCCAGGTGGGTGCGCACGGCCAATCAGGGCAAGCGTCACGCACAGGGCGTCGTGTTCGCCGATACCTCCGACACCGACATCTACGTGACAGTGGACTCCGACGCGCTGCTCGACCGTCGCGCTATCCGGGAGCTTCTGCGGCCGTTCCGGTCGGAGAAGGTGCAGTCGGTTGCGGGGATCGTCGTCGCGTCCAACGTCGACAAGAACTGGCTCACCAGACTGACCGACCTGTGGTTCGTCACTGCTCAGCTCGTCACTCGCTCTGGGCTCTCGGCGGTCGGCTCGGTTCTGGTCAACTCTGGTCCGCTTGCCGCCTATCGCGCAGCGGTCTGCAGGGACAATCTCGACGGCTACCTGAACGAGTCGTTCATGGGCCGGCGTGTTTCGTTCTCCGACGACTCCATGCTTACGCTCTACGCGAAGATGCGGGGTCGTACCGTCCAGCAGCCCTCCGCGGTGGTGCTGTCGGCGATGCCGGAGACTGTGTCTCACCACGCCCGCCAGTACGTTCGATGGATGCGCGGGAGCTTCATCCGGTCCTGCTGGCGGGCCCGCTACCTGCCGATGACCGAGGTCGCGTTCTGGCTGCATGCCTTGACCTGGGTCCAGATGCTGGTGTCAAGCATGCTGGTGATCGCGCTCTTCGTGGTCGCGCCGCTGGCCGGTGTCGGTCTCGCGCCGTGGATGCTCGTCGTCACTGCCGCGATCGGACTCATGCAGGCGTTCCGCTACATGACCTACCGTCGCTCCGATGTCTCGCTGGGGTCCCAGCTACTGACGCTGGCGATGTTCCCGTTGGCGGTGATGTGGGCGTTCTTCTTCCTCCGAGGAATCCGCTGGTACGGAATCCTCACCTGCTGGAAGACAGGGTGGGGCACCCGGCAGACCGTGGAGGTACGGGCGGAGACAACCGTGGCCGAGGCTGAGGATCCCCAGCGCGCGCTCGTCGCCGCATGATGTGGCGGATTGGGGGCGCCCTCCTGCTACTGGCCGGGCTGGTGACTGCTGGGCTCCTCGGTGCTGCTGCGGCGCAGGACCGCCTGAAGTTCGCTGAGGGGCAGTCGCAGGCTAAGGCAGCGCTCGACCAGGCGGGAGCGGCCGAGCCGGTAGTCGGGCACTCAGAAGGTGCTCCGGACGGGACGCCATTGGCACGCATGCGTATCCCTCGCCTCGGCACCGACATGGACTATGTCGTTCTCCAAGGAACCGGTCCCGATGTGCTGTCTCGCGGTCCGGGCCACTACCGAGCTACGGCAGGACCTGGGGAGGTCGGCAACTTCGCCGTCGCGGGTCATCGCAACGGTCGTGCTGGAGTCTTCGAACAGCTGGATCAACTCCGGCCCTGCGACGTCATCGAGGTCGCAACTGAAACGAGGTACCTGACCTACGAGGTGCTCCCGTACGCGGATTCGTCGACAACCAACTGTGGACTCGCGCCCGGGCCAGTCCCGGGGCGGCAGATCGTGACGCCGAGCCGTGATGACGTCCTGAATCCTGTTCCGGGCCAGAAGGAGACGGCAGAAGCGACCGCAGCACTGATCACCTTGACTACCTGTCACCCTTGGAACTCCTCAGCGCAGCGTCTCATCGTGCACGGAGTCTTAACGGAGTCCGAGGTCAGGCCGGTCGGCACGTTTTAGTGCGTCTCGGATCAGACGTCGTCGGCTCGACGGCGACGTGCAACTAGTACCGGCTAATCACGGGCAAACACGGAAGCGTCCGGTTCCTGGAATCTGCAGGTTGTTGCCGGGGAGCGCCAGTCTCGCGAGGCCTTCCAAACTGGCTACACGGGTTCGATCCGTACTCTCACTCCACAGCAACACCGCAGCTCAAAGTTGGTAGCGACGGCGCGGCGTGAGCATGAGGCGCTGGGCCATCGGGTGCGATCACGATAAGCACGTTTGCGAGATGCGGGGTCGGACCGAGGTTAGGCGGGTGGGGTTGTCCTGTGCCGGTCGCTCGAACACGTACCGAACTCCTGGGTTGGTAGGGTCACTCCGGCTCGGCCAGCGCCTCGACAGACGGGCCGGTCCACGCAGTTCGCCACCATCCGCGGCCAGGGCTCCAGGCGATAGCGCCCTGGCTCGACATCGAGCCGGCGATCCACACATGCGTGACGCCGTCGGGCAGCTCTGGCGGAGTCTGGTCAAGATCAACTTGGTCGTCGCGCTTCTCCAGCCCGAACTGGACCGCGTAGTCGGTCCCAATCGTCGACCAGATGAACGCATGCCGCTCGGACACGTCTTCGTGAGCCGCGAGCTTCGCCGCCACGTCGGGGTTGTCTGCGAGGACGTCGGCGACCCATTGCGCGGGCGTAGTCGAGCCCGAGATACCGCTCCATCCCTCGGCACGGAGCTTCCCCGTCCCTGGAGCAACGCTCGCGGCGGCGTAAGCCATCCGGACTCCGAGGTTCTCCGCAGCGTGATAGAGGGGCCAGTGCGGAGCACGGTGCGCCTGGCGGAGGTCGCTGAGCCCGGCATGCTCCAGATCGACGAGGAGCCCGGGGAGCTGTTGATAAACATCGCGGAACTTCGCCCGGTGGTAGAGGACCACCAACCACCCGCTTTGAATACCTGAGCCCTCAATCTCGTGGCCGACGCGCTCCAGCTTCCTCCACAGTGCGTAGAACCTGCCGTCGTGATCGCCGATGATCTCCATCGCGGCATGACGTCCGTCCGGATGGTCGATAAGCGCGTCCACCATCGAGGACTTCGAGCCGTCGTCGTACTGCGTCACTGTCGCGTCGAGCTCGTCGGCCACCAGCTCCCGCGCGACCTTCTCCTCGAGCCGGTCCTTCACCACCAGACCATGATGCCTACATCACGATCGTGCGGATGCCGATGCCGATGCCGATGCCGATGCCGATGCCGGGGCCGGGCCCGGTCCGGGAGGGCTGAGTCGGTCCGACTGCCGTGCCACACCTGCCACTGAGACCGGTCAACAACGGTCAGCGGCGGAGCCTCGACGCAGACTGGGCCGTCCCCGGCCGGTGAGATGCCGGCGAGTGTCTAGCTGAGTGACCAACAGTTGACCGGTCGGACAGTCACGGACTCCAGAGGACGTCTTGACCTGCCTGGATCGCGGTTCCCCGCTCGTCAACGGTGCCGTGCAGGTGCCCGGGGGTCAGGGGATCGCGAAGTGCGTGCTCCCGCCACGCTCATCAGGAGTGGTGACGATTCGGCGGTCGCAGTAACCATCGTTGAGCCATTCGCGACACGGTGGGTAGAGCCCCGAGTCGTGGGGTCGGCGTCACGAACTGGGGTCAACGATGAGTATCGGCCGCTTCGCCCTTGCCGGTGTCATCGCAGCCACCTTCACCACCGCCGCGTGCACCGCCGCGTCGGGCGCAGACCGAGTCGACCTTGAGCCGGCGGTCCCGTTGGCCGGCCAGTCCGCACCCGCCGCCAGCCTGCTGCCCCGCGTCGACGCTGGCTCGTCCAGCCTGAGCGTGGCAGTGGGCGGAGCGATCGAGGCGACCCAAAGGGAGCGGGACCGGGCCGCAGCGGCGGAGAAGGCGGCCGAGGAGAGGGCGGAAGCGCAGGAGGCGGCCAAGCGCAGCCAGGCCCCACGGTCCGCAGAGAAGGGGGCGACGAAGAAGCCTGGTGGTGGCTGCGCGCAGCAGGCGATGGCCGCCGGGCAGTTCGACTCGTCGTGCTCCGCTTACCAGGGATACCTGGACCCGGGTACGTCCGCTGGCCGTGCGCCGACCAGCGGCGAGATTCAGATGCAGTACGCGTGCCAGCAAGGGCTGGTCCCCAAGAGCGACTGCTGACGCGGTGCAATCTCTCGGTGGCAGTACCGGGCTGCAACGGTCCTCGGCCCGTCCGGGGGTACTGCGTCGAGTTCGGTCTCGGTCTCCGGCGTGCGCAGGATGTCCGTTCGTCAGCCGTTCGTCAGCATGCCCACCGATACCGATAAGCAGCCACATGGCGCGGACGTCATCCACGCAGGTCAGTCCGTGTGCGATCGGGAACCCGCAAGCCCGCGGATCGTGCTAGTTCGTTCCGGTTCAACGTCTGACGTCATTGACGCGTTGCGTGATGCTGGCGTCCCCGGCGCCGCGGTGACCCTCGACGACCTTCGATCGTCACCCGGTAACCCCGCTCGAGTCGCTGAGGGGAGACCGCTCGCTCCGATGGACGAGCTCGCCCCCGTTCACCCCGGCGAGGTGCTGGTGGAGGAGCTCATCGCGCCGCTCGGCGTCACGCAGCCAAGGTCGCGATCGCGATCGGCGTACCACTCTCGATCAACGAGATCGTGCACGGCAAGCGGCGGATCAGCGCCGACCCGGGCGCTGCGACTCGCCCGCTACTCCGGTACGACCGACCTGTTCCGGACCAACCTGCGGAACCGCTACGACCTGGAGATCGAGCGGGACAAGCTCGGCCCGGGGCTGGACAGCATCGAGCCGCTGCAGCCCGCGTGACCGTCACCCGCTCCGCCACCTGCTCTGCCACCTGCGCTGTCTCCTGCCCCGTCGCGGGGCCGAACGCGCACGTGATCGGAGAACGCGCATCCGATCGGGCGCGCGTTCTCCGGTGTGGTGCGCGTTCTCGGGGAACGGCGCGCGGTCGGCGCTCTGGGCAGGGATGCCGGCCCCGGGGCTGCGTCCGGTGCGGATCAGCGGGCTCTCGCGGCTGTCGGCGACGGTGGCTACCGTCACACACCATGACCAGCTTCAAGGCCGAGGGCCAGCTCGCCGAGTTCCTGCGGCGGGTCCTGGCGGGGGACGACGACGTCGCACCGGTGACCGTGATCTTCGGCGCCGGCGCGGTGACGCCCGAGCAGCAGTCGTTGGCGGATCAGTTCGCCTCGTCGCTGCGGGAGCAGGGCTACATCGAGCCGGCCACGGGCGGGCCGGGCGACGACCTGGCGCGGGTACGGGTCAGCCGGCAGGGCCACGACTGGCTCGCCGAGTACGAGCAGCGCTCCGGACCCGCCGGGCCGGGGCCGGGTGACCGCGACGGCGCGGGCTCGCCACGTCCGGATGGAGGTGTCGGTCTCGCCTGAACGGCCGTACCGACTATCGCGGGCCGCCACGAGCACGCCACCGTTCGGCGATCGTGATGCGGCCGACCGGCGGCACCCGCCACGGTGGACGTCGCGGAACCGGGCCGTCCTCCGGACGATCATGCAGGTCGGAAGGTGCGATCGGGTGTCGCCCGGCCGGGTTCCGATGCAGCCGGAACCCGGGACGCGCGCGGGTCACGGGCGTTGCCCGGGTGTGATGTGCAGCTCATTCGAGATCACGACCGTAACGTTCCCGGTCGGAGCGATTCGATCACGGATAGTGACATGAGAGCCGACTACTGGTTGCGCAGAGTGTCAGCGGTCCACGACGAGCGGTCGTGACGCCCGATGTCGGAACGCTGATGCAGCGTTCAATGAGGGTCGGTTCTATCTGCCGGTGATGGCATCGCTACGTTTCCGGCCACGCCGATTCGTGACGCACCGTGAGCGGTCGGGAATCGGTTCATCCCGACGAGAAGGAGATCGATGACTATGAGCGCTCCCCGCATCCCCGCCCGCCGGCCGTCCATCCGCCGCATCGCCGCTGTCGGCGCCCTCGCCGTCCCGATGACCGTCGCCGGGGCGGGATTCGCCTTCGCCGGCGACTACGGCGACGGCGGCGGCCACGACAAGGGCAAGGGGGACTGCGGGAACTCGGTCGCCCACCAGAAGGGTGGCCTGCTGGGTGCCGACGCCGCCGTCGACCCGGCGCTGAACCTGGGCGGGATCGGCAACGACGGCCCGGTGTCCCAGCAGTCCACGAAGCTGGACAAGTCCAACTCCGGCGTCACGCAGTCCGGCTGCGGCGACCTGGAGGCCGTCCAGGTCGACGACCTCGTGGGTCTCGGGCTGGACGTCAGCCCGTCCGCGAACGTCGGCGGCATCCTCAACTCCGGCCCGGTCGAGCAGTCCACCACCGACGTCGACCGGTCGAACAGCGGCGTCACCCAGGACGGCTCCGGGCACGGCTCCGACGGTGACGCGATCGCGTCCCAGAAGGGCGGCCTGCTCGACGTCGACGCGGAGGTCAGCCCGCAGATCAACATCGGTGGCCTGCTCTCGAGCGGCCCGGTGTCGCAGGACACGACCTCGGTGGACCAGAGCAACTCGGGTGTCGTCCAGGGCTGATCTGCCGATCGCTCGCTGCGGAGCACGTGCCGCCCGGGCCGATGGACCCGGCCCGGGCGGCACGGCCCGTGGCGTCCCGCGCACGGGACACCGGCATCAGCATCCGCCTGTGCCGCCGGCGCGCCGCTACCGGTCCGGCACCGGCCGGTTGCAGGGTGCGCCCCACATGCCCGCCCGGGCGTCCTGTGCGATCCGCTCGCCGGTCTCGAACCCCGCCCGGTAGCGGCCCTCGCCCGGCGACACCCAGCCGGCGGTCAGCGCCGCGTCGGTGTAGGACTGCTGACTCGGCAGCACCATGTACGCAGGCCAGGTCGGCGAGTCCGGCGCCGGCGCGGGCAGCGTCGGATCCGGCACCAGCGTGACCTCCTCGCCGGCCAGGGTGTCCCGGGCGAACCCGAGAGCGTCCGCCTGTGCGCACTCCGGGGTCTGCGTGATGTCCACCCCGGTGATCGACACGGTGACCGGCCGCCCCTGCACGTCGACCACGGCCGTCGCCGGGTCGAGCACCTCCTGTACCCGGCCGAACAGGGTCGGGGGGCCGGAGAGCGGGCCCAGCGCCGCGACACCGGGCCCGGGCTCGGCGGCGGCCGGGGTCGGGCCGCCGGTCCGAGTGAACATGACCCCGCCCAGCACTCCGGCGATCGCCAGAACCAGGACGGCAACAGCCGCGAGCAGCCGGCGTCGACCGGACGGCCACCCCGTGAACGGCGAGCGGGCTCGATGGCGTGGTTCGGACAGCATGGTCGGTGTTCGTAGTCACCGGCGGTTCCGGTTGGCGAACGGGACGAATCGTGACCGGATCGCATCGGGACCGGCGAGGGGACGTCCGGAGCACGGACACCGCCGGGTCGTCTCGCGCACAGCGCGGGGCGGCGCGCCCGGGACCGCTGCTAGGTTCGACCCTTCCGTTCGGAGCCGGAGGTCCGCGGCAGCAATGATCAACGTCCGGGAGCTGCACCCCGACGACTGGGAGGTCTGGCGAGACCTCCGGATCGCCGCGCTCGCCGAGGCCCCCTACGCGTTCCACAGCCGGCTCGAGGAATGGCTCGGCGTCGGCGAGACCGCCTGGCGGGAACGGCTGGCCGCCCCCGGCCGGTACTTCGTCGCCGATCTCGACGGCCGACCCGCCGGGATGGCGTGCGCGATCCCGCCCGACCCGGAGGGCATCGCCGACCTGTTGTCGCTGTGGGTGGCCCCGCACGGGCGCGGTCTCGGGATCGGGGACGCGCTGGTGTCGGCGGTCCTGGCACAGGCCGCGGCGTGGCACGCCGAGCGGCTCGCGCTGCACGTGGTCATCGGGAACGACGCGGCGTCGGGGCTCTACCGCCGGCACGGGTTCGCCGATTTCGGCACCGTCGCCCGGCCGGACGGCGTCGTGGAGATCCGGATGGAACGCCCGGTCCCACAGGATCTGCCACACCGCTCCTGAGCTGCGACGACCCCGGAACTGTCGGGGGTCGGTCGTAGCGTCCCCGGCATGACCGCAGCCATCCGACCGGCCTTGCCGGCCCTCGCCGAGGCGGCGGCCGCGCTGCGGTCGTCCTGGGCCCGGGACACGTGCGACGAGGCCGACGTCACGGCATGGACGCCGGGCCGACCGTCCCGCGGGCAGTGCGGGGTCACCGCCCTGGTGCTGCACGACCTCTACGGCGGCGACCTGCTGCTGGCCGAGGTCTGGAGCCGGGACGGGCGGTTGCAGGGTTACCACTGGTGGAACCGGCTGCCGGGCGGGGCGGAGGTCGACCTGACCGGGGACCAGTTCGTGCCGGGCGAGACCGTCCAGCCGCCGCGGGTGGTCGTCCGGCCGGTCGGCCCGCCGCGGCGTTGCCGGGCCCAGTACGAGCGGTTGCGCGAGCGGGTCTGCGCCCGGCTCGCCGTCCCGGGGCCGCAGCGGTGACCGGGTCGGGGGCATCGCCGCCCGGGACGGGCCCGGGGAGGGGGCGGTCAGTCCGTGCCGGTACCGCTCCCGGTGGCCACGCCGCCACCCGAGCCGCTCCCGGGGCCGGCGCCGCCCGCGTCCGGTCCGCCGCCCGCGTCCGGTCCGGTCGCCGCGTGCCGGCCGGCCGCACCGTCCGCCTCACGCTGGGCGACCAGCAGGTCCCTGATCTCGGTGAGCAGCTCGACCTCGGTCGGATCGGCCGGGCCGGCCTCCTCACCGCGCTTGCGCCGCTCCTGGATCGTCTTCAGCGGCAGCACGACCAGGAAGTAGACCACCGCCGCGGTGATCGCGAAGGTGATCAGGGCGTTCACGAAGCTCGCCCAGTCGAAGGTCACCCCGTTCACCTGGACCGCCCCGGCGAGCTCGCCGCCACCGGAGAGCAACTGGATCAGCGGCTTGAGGAACGCCACGGTGAAGGCGGTGACCACGGCGGTGAACGCGGCACCGATCACGACCGCCACGGCCAGGTCCACCACGTTGCCGCGCAGCAGAAAGTCCTTGAAACCCTTGATCATGTCCGTAACCTCCGGCCGGTTCCGGTCGGCCGTGCCCGGCCGCCCGCGTGCGAGCCTGGCACTGTCCGCAGCGGACGGACAGGCCCCGATCCGGAGGTCGTGCGCCACAGGGCGGCCCGTCCGGGGGCCGCGGGCCCGTCCGGTCAGCGGCGTCCGGAGCGCACTGCGTCGGCGAGCTCGCCGAGCAGGGCGTCCGTGGTGTCCCAGGACATGCAGGCGTCGGTGACCGAGAGCCCGCGCTGCATGTCCGGGCCGAGGTCCTGGCGTCCGGCGAGCAGGAAGCTCTCCAGCATCAGCCCGGTGACGCCCCGTTCCCCTGCGGCGATCCGCCCGGCCAGCTCGCGCACGACCGTGGCCTGCCGCACGTGGTCCTTGCCGCTGTTGCCGTGGCTGGCGTCGACCACCACCCGCTCCGGCATGCCCGCCTCGCGCAGGGTCTGCCGGACCTCGGCGACGTCGTCGGCGGAGTAGTTCGGCCGCACCCCGCCGCGCAGGATGACGTGGGTGTCCGGGTTGCCGGTCGTGGTGACCAGCCCGGCCAGCCCGTCCGAGTTCACGCCCATGAACACGTGCGACGCCGCGGCCGCCCGCATCCCGTCGACCGCCGTGCGCACGCTGCCGTCGGTGGCGTTCTTGATCCCGACCGGCATGGACAGCCCGCTCACCAGCTGGCGGTGCACCTGGCTCTCCGCCGTGCGCGCACCGATCGCCCCCCAGGTGACGACGTCGGCGATGTACTGCGGCGTGATCGGGTCGAGGAACTCGCACCCCACCGGGAGACCGAGGGCGGAGATGTCGAGCAGCAGCTTCCGCGCGGTGCGCAGGCCCCGATTGACGTCGAACGTGCCGTTCAGGCCCGGGTCGTTGATCAGGCCCTTCCAGCCCACCGTGGTACGCGGCTTCTCGAAGTAGGTCCGCATGACCACGCACAGCGCGTCGGAGTGCTCGGCGGCGCGGGCGGCGAGGCGCTGCGCGTAGTCCAGGGCGGCGTCCGGGTCGTGCACCGAGCACGGCCCGACGACGACCAGCAGCCGGTCGTCGGCACCGTCCAGCACGCCGCGCACGGCGTCCCGGCCACGGGTCACCGTGTCGGCGACGTCCGGGCCGGCGGTCAGCTCGTGGCGCAGCAACGCCGGGGAGATCAGCGGGCTGATCTGCTCGATCCGCCGGTCGTCCAGCAACGGGGTGGTCATCGTGCTCATCGGGGGTCGTGGTCCTTTCCCGGCGGACCGCCCCGGATCACCTGCCCCGAGCCGGTCCGTGATGCCGGCTCATGGGGATGGAGGTCAGCGCACTACCGCGCAGGCCGACCCATCCCGGGCCGGCTCGCGAAACCAGTAGTAGTGGCGCAGCACGACTCGACCGTACCCCACGGCCGGCCCGGCGACGACCAGCGCGGGACGGCGACCGGCGTGGTACCACCGACCCATGCGGATCGCCCTGGCCCAGATCTCGTCCACCCCGGACCCCGAGGCGAACCTGGCCGAGGTCGAGCGGCGGACCCGCGAGGCCGCCGACTCCGGCGCCCGGCTGGTGCTGTTCCCGGAGGCCACGATGTGCTGCTTCGGGGTCAAGCTCGGCCCGGTCGCTCAGCCGCTCGACGGGCCGTGGGCCACCCGGGTGCGGGAGGTCGCGGCCGGGGCGGGGGTGACCGTCGTCGCCGGGATGTTCACCCCCTCCGGGGACGGCCGGGTCCGCAACACCCTGCTCGCCACCGGGGCCGGGGTCGAGACGCACTACGACAAGATCCACATGTACGACGCCTTCGGGTTCGCCGAGTCCGACACCGTGGCGCCCGGGGAGGCCCCGGTGACCGTCGCCGTCCCGGAGGCCGGTGGACCCGGGACCGGACCGACCACCGTCGGCCTCACCACCTGCTACGACGTCCGGTTCCCGGGCCTGTACCAGCGGCTCGCCGACGAGGGCGCCGCGGTGCTGATGGTGCCCGCCTCGTGGGGGGCGGGCGCGGGCAAGCGCGAGCAGTGGGAGCTGCTGGTCCGGGCGCGGGCGCTGGACACCGGCTCGTTCGTCGTCGCGTGCGACCAGGCGGACCCGACGACGCTGGGCCGCGAACACGGGAAGGCCCCGACCGGGATCGGGTACAGCACCGTCGCCGGGCCGCGTGGCGAGATCGTCGACGCGCTCGGGCCGGAGCCGGGCCTGCTGGTCGTCGACGTGGACCCGGACGCCGCGGAGCAGGTCCGCGAACAGATCCCGGTGCTGCGCAACCGCCGGTTCTGAGCCGTCGCCGGCCACCGGCCGTGCCGTCGGGGCCGGCCGCACCGGGCCGGTCCCGCGGTCAGCCCCCGGCGGTGCTGATCCGGTCCGAGATCTGGCCGGCCAGATCGGTGTCCTTCGCGGTCAGCCCGCCCTCGGAGTGCGTGGACAGCCGGAAGGTCAGCGTGTTGTAGCGGATGTCGATGTCGGGATGGTGGTCGGCGGCTTCGGCGTCCTCGGCGACCCGGTCCACCACCGACACCGCCGCGACGAAGTCGGGCAGTTTGGCGGTGCGGACGATCGCGTCGCCGGCACGCTCCCAGGCGGGCAGCGTGTTCAGCGCGTCGGTGATCTGGTCGTCGGTCAGCAACGGGGTGGCCATGTCGCCATCGTGGACCAGAGCGCGGCCGGCGTCGCGGTGGAACGGCCGACGGGCCGCGTTCCTGTCGGGCAGCCGGGCGGTCAGGTCTCGCGGCGGGTCAGCAGGTACACGGTGACGCCGGCTCCGGCGACCGCGAACCCGGCGGCCCGCAGCGCGGTGGCGCCGAGCGAGCCGAGGTCCGGCGGCACCGCGGTGACCGCGGCGAGGACCTCGTGCCAGTGCCCGGAGGGCAGCAGCGGCGCCATCGGGTCCCAGAGCACACCGGCCGTCGGCGCCACCGTCGTCGCGGCCAGCCCGACCGCCACCGCGACCGCCGGGCGCCGGACCGCCGCCGACACCGCCAGCAGCAGCATCCCCAGCCCGGCGAGCTGGCCGGTCATCCACACCGCGACGAGCGCGGCCCGGGCCAGCGTCGACCCGACGCCGTACGGGCCGGGGCCCAGCACCAGCAGCCCGGCGGCGGTGCCGACCGCGGACGCCGTCACCGCGGCGAGGCCCGCCGCCACCGTGACCCCGGCCGCCTTGAGCGCCACCAGCCGGCCGGGCCCGACCGGGGCGAGCCGCAGGCCGTCCAGCGTGCGACGGGCACGTTCGGCGGCGAACGCGTCGGCGGCGACCAGCACCACCGGCATTCCCAGCGAGAACGCCGCCGGCTCGGAGTTCGCGACCATCAGCACGCCGAGCGCGTGGGCCCCGGCGCCGGCGCTCCCGGCCAGCCCGATCGCCGCCAGCACCGGGACCAGCGCGAGCGCGCCGAGCGCCACCGCGGTGCGGGGGCGTGCCACGGCCAGGGCCAGCTCGGAGCGCAGCAGCCGGCCGAACGGGGCCACCGGACGGTGCCGGGCCGGAGCGGTCACCGGCGCGGTCACCGGTGCGTCCCCGTACCCGCGGGGACCCGCGCCGGTGCGCCGGTGAGCCGGGCGAAGACCTCCTCCAGCCGCGCGGCGGGTCGCGCCACCTCGTGCACCGCCACGCCGGCGTGTACCAGCAGCGCCACCACATCCGGGGCCGCCGGACCGGGCGCGACGTGCACCCGCGACGCCGGTCCCAGCTCGGCGTCCAGGCCGCGGGACTGCAGCGCGCGGACCGCGCGGCCGCCGTCCGGGGTCGTCACGACCAGCCCGGACGGCCCGCCCGCCAGCAGCGCGCGCAGCTCCCCGGCGACGACGAGCCGGCCCGCCCGCAGCACCGCGACGTGCGAGCAGGTCGCCTCGATCTCGCCGAGCAGGTGCGAGCTCACCAGCACGGTGGCGCCGGCCGCGTTCATGTCGGCGATCAACCGCCGGACGTCGAGGGTGCCTGCCGGGTCCAGCCCGTTCGTCGGCTCGTCGAGGACCACCAGGCGTCGCCGGGTCAGCAGCGGGGCCGCGAGGCCGAGCCGCTGGCACATGCCCGGCGAGTACGTCAGGACCTTCCGGTCGGCCGCGTCGGCCAGCCCGACCCGCTCCAGGGTCGCGTCCACCGCGGCCGGGATCCGCCGGGTCTCCAGCAGGGGTTCCGCGGCCGCGTACCGGAGCAGGTTCTGCCGGCCGGTGCGGTGCGGGTGCAGGGCCGGGCCCTCGATGAAGGCGCCGACGTGCGGGAGCACCTCGGCCGCCCGGTCCGGCAGCCGGCGACCGAGCAACTCGACCGTGCCCGCCGTGGGAGCGAGCAGGCCCAGCAGCATCCGCAGCAGCGTGGTCTTCCCGGCCCCGTTCGGGCCGAGCAGGCCGAGCACCGACCCCATCGGGACGTCCAGATCGACGTCGTCGAGGGCCCGGACCGCGCCGAACCCGCGACCGACCCCGATCGCGCGAACCGCGGGTGGCCGTCCGGCCGGAGCGACAGGCGGACCGGGAGCGGGGGCGAGGGCAGGACGCACGCGTCCCAGCGTGACCGGCCGGGCCGGCGAGCGTGGCCGTTCCGGCGGACTCGCCGCACCGCGCCGCCGCCCCCGGCCCGACCTGGTGCAGCCGGGTGGGCAGGTCCGGGGCCGGAGCCTGCGACGATCACCGGGTGCCGGTGCGCAGCCTCGACCACCACGTCCCGGGTCCGCCCCGTCTCGTCGCCGGCGTGTTGCGTGAGGCCGCGCCCGCCGCGGCGGCGGTGACCCGGGCCGGGGCCCGGCTCGAGGTCCCGACCCGGCTGCTGGTCGCCGGCGACGAGGTCGAGATCGTGCTGGCCGGCGGGCTGCTCCGCTGCCGGGCCCGGATCACCCGTGCCGGGACCACCGGCCTGGTGTCCGGGCTGGCGGCCGGACCGGTGGCCGCGCTGCGACACGCGACCGTGCTGGCCCCGAGCGGGAGCGGCACCGCGGTGCGCGACGAGCTCTCCTGGACCCCGCCGCTCGGTCCGCCGGGCCGGCTCTCCGACCCCGTGCTGGGCCGGTTCGCCCGCCGGCTCCTCGACGCCCGCCGGGACGCCCTCGCCGCCCGGACCGCCGAGCTCGTCACGGCTCCGGCGGTGGTCGGCGCCGCGATGGTCCGGGACGGCCGGGTGCTCGTCGCCCAGCGTTCCTATCCGGCGGAACTGGCCGGACGGTGGGAGCTGCCCGGGGGCGGCGTCGAGGCGGGGGAGACGGGGCCGGAGGCGCTGGCCCGGGAGTGTCGTGAGGAGCTGGGCGCCGGGGTCCGGGTCGGCGGGCGAGTCGGCACCGACCTGCCGATCGGGCGCCGCGTGCTGCGGGTGTACCGCGCCGACCTCGAACCCGGGTCGCCGGAGCCGGTCGCGCGCGAGCACCGCGCGCTGTGCTGGGCCGGTCCGCGCGAGATCGCGACGCTGGCCTGGCTGGACGCCGACCGCGCCGTCGTCGCCGAGCTGCTCGACCTGCTGCGCCGCCGACCGTCCGTGTGACTCTCCGACCGGACCCCACCCGCGGTTCCCGGTGCCGGAACGGCGATCTCCGCCGGATCCGGGGAACCGATCGGCTCCCGGTGTCGTCCAAGCCGCATGACACCGAGCTGCATGACACCGAGCTGCATGACACCGAGCTGCATGACACCGAGCTGCATGACACCGACCGCATCCGCGATCGAGGAACTGCTGGGCGCCCAGGCCGGAGTGCTCAGCCGCGCCCAGGCCCGTGCCGCCGGGCTCTCGGTCGACGCCGTGGACCGCATCCTGGCCGCCCGGCGCTGGCTCCCGGTGCAACCGCGCGTCTACCGGGACGCGGCCCACCCGGACACCGTCGAGGCCGGGGTCCGCGCCGCCGTGCTGTGGGCGGGTGCGGACGCCGTGCTCTCCGGGGCCGCGGCGGCGTGGTGGTGGGGGCTGCCGATCGGGCCACCGGGAACGGTGACGGTCACCGTGCCGCGGCGCCGGGCCCCGCGACCGCGGGACGGGATCGTCGTCCGGCGACGGGCCCTGGACCCGGCCGATGTCACCGCGCATCGAGGGGTTCCGGTCACCGGGCGGGCGCTCGCGGCCCTGGAGGCGGCCGTGGAGCTGGGCGGGGCCGGTGGTGCGGCGCTGCTGGACCGGGTGCTCGCGGCGCCGCCCGGGGCCGACCGGCTCGACCCGGCACGGCTGGTGGCGGCGCACGCCCGCAACGTCGGCGCGCGCGGGTCCGCGGCCGCGGGGGAGCTCCTGGCCGGGGCGCTCCGCCGGGCCCGGGCGGGCGCCGCGCACCGGATCCGGGCGGCGCTGGTCCGGGCCCGGATCGGCGGGTGGCGCTGCGACCACCCGGTGGCCGGGGTCGTCGTGCCGCTGGCGTTCCCGGCGGCGCGGGTGGCGGTCGAGGTCCGTTCCGGCGCGCCCGCCCCGGCCACCGACGCCACGGCGGTCCTGGTGGCCGGGACCGGCGACGAGTGGCGACGTGCGGTGCTGCGCCGGGCGGGCTGGCGGGTGCTGGTGCTCGATCCGGCCGAGGTGCTGCACCGGCCGGGCCGGGTGGTGGCCGCGGTCCGCTACGTCCTCACGGACCGCCCACCGGGACCCGGGCTCCCGTCCGCCGCCGGGTGAGCGTGGCCGGGAGCGCGGGCCGAGACCGCGTTGTGACCGCCCCGACCGTGTGATCCCGGCCATTCCACCCGGCCGGTCCCCGGGTGTCGGCGGCGGCGTCCGGACGGTGTCGCAACCGCGCCGGCGGCGCGTGCGGAACCGGGTCGGGCCGGGGTACACGGGAGCCGCCCCGGGCCTGCGGACGTGTGCGTCCGCCCGATCTGGACGCCGGTGTCGTCGCTGGTCAGCGACCCGAGAGAGGGTTCAGTAGACCCGGGCGACCTTCAGTGCGCGCTGGTACGCCTTGCCGTCCAGGTCGTCCGCGCCGGCCTTGTACAGCCGCATCGCCACCACCGGGCACTCCTTGCAGCGCTTCGGCTTGGACCGGCAGCACTTCTTCTTGACCTTACCCATGATGAGGTCAGGCTAACCTGCCACCCGGGCAGGGTGAAGGGGTCGAGCCGGATACCGTGTGGTGTGACCATCCCTCGCTCCGCCTCGGCCGTCGACGCCGCTCACGGCGCATCCGGCCGTCCCGAGCTGCGCAATGTCGCGATCGTCGCGCACGTCGACCACGGCAAGACCACCCTCGTCGACGCCATGCTGCGCCAGTCCGGTGCCTTCGGCGAACGCGCCGAGCCCGTCGACCGGATCATGGACTCCGGTGACCTCGAGCGCGAGAAGGGCATCACGATCCTCGCCAAGCACACCGCGGTGGCGTGGCAGGGCTACACGATCAACGTCGTCGACACCCCCGGCCACGCCGACTTCGGTGGCGAGGTCGAGCGCGGGCTGTCGATGGTGGACGGCGTCGTGCTGCTGGTCGACGCCTCCGAGGGCCCGCTGCCGCAGACCCGCTTCGTGCTGCGCAAGACCCTGGCCGCGGGCCTGCCGGTGATGCTGGTCGTCAACAAGACCGACCGTGGCGACGCCCGGATCGCCGAGGTCGTCGACGAGTCGCTGGAGCTGCTGCTCGAGCTGGCCGACGAGCTCGACCTCGACGAGTCGGCCACCGGGCACCTGCTGGATCTCCCGGTCGTCTACGCCTCCGGTCGAGCCGGCAAGGCGTCCCGGATCCGGCCCGGCGACGGTGAGCTGCCCGACTCCGACGACCTCACCCCGCTGTTCGAGTCGCTGCTCGACGTCGTCCCGCCGCCGTCCGACGACCCGGACGCCCCGCTGCAGATGCACGTCACCAACCTCGACGCCTCCAGCTTCCTGGGCCGGATCGCGCTGTGCCGGGTCCGCGGCGGCATGCTGCGCCGCGGCCAGCAGGTGGCCTGGCTGCGCGAGGACGGCAGCGCCCCGCGCGTCAAGATCACCGAGCTGATGAAGACCGAGGCGCTCACCCGCGTCCCGGCCGACG
This sequence comes from Pseudonocardia nantongensis, assembly GCF_046546495.1. Taxonomy (NCBI): domain Bacteria; kingdom Bacillati; phylum Actinomycetota; class Actinomycetes; order Pseudonocardiales; family Pseudonocardiaceae; genus Pseudonocardia; species Pseudonocardia nantongensis. Next base: position 109,182 of record NZ_JBKGXT010000002.1, read on the forward strand.
AGGCCCACGCCGGTGACCTGGTCGCCGTCGCCGGGATCGCCGAGGTGACCATCGGCGACACCCTGGCCGATCCGGAGAACCCGATCGCGCTGCCGCGGATCGACGTCGACGAGCCCGCCATCTCGATGACGATCGGCACCAACACCTCGCCGCTGGCCGGCCGCGACCCGGTCCCCGGCAAGAAGCTCACCGCGCGGCTGGTGAAGAACCGCCTCGACGCCGAGCTGATCGGCAACGTGTCCATCCGGGTGCTCCCGACCGAGCGTCCGGACTCCTGGGAGGTCCAGGGCCGCGGCGAGCTGGCGCTGGCCGTGCTCGTCGAGACCATGCGCCGGGAGGGCTTCGAGCTCACCATCGGCAAGCCGCAGGTGGTCACCCGCACCATCGACGGCAAGCTGCACGAGCCGTTCGAGCAGCTCTCGGTCGACGTCCCGGAGGACGCCCTCGGCCCCGTCACCCAGCTGCTGGCCGGGCGCAAGGGCGAGATGGGCGAGATGGTGCACGGCGAGGGCCGGGTCCGGATGGAGTTCCGCGTCCCGTCCCGCGGCCTGATCGGCTTCCGCACCGAGTTCCTGACGATCACCCGCGGTGCCGGCATCGCCAGCCACGTCTTCGACGGCTACGGCCCGTGGGTCGGCGAGATCCGCACCCGCAACAAGGGCTCGCTGATCTCCGACCGCTCCGGCCCGGTCACCCCCTACGCGATCGATCAGCTCTCCGACCGCGGAACCCTGTTCGTCGGCCCGACCACGCTGGTCTACGGCGGCATGGTCGTCGGCGAGTACACCCGCAACGAGGATCTCGAGGTGAACATCACCCGGGAGAAGAAGCTGACCAACGTCCGCTCCTCGACGAGCGACGTGCTGGTCAAGCTGGTCCCGCCGACGATCCTGAGCCTCGAGCAGTCGCTGGAGTTCTGCGCCACCGACGAGTGCGTCGAGGTGACCCCGCAGAACGTGCGGATCCGCAAGGTCGAGCTGGACTCGCACCTGCGGGCCCGGGCCCGTTCGCGGGCCAAGGCGGCGAACAGCGGCGCGTGACCGGCCGCGAGGTGCGGGCCGCCCGGACCCGTCCGCCGGGCGCGATGACGGCGGTGGGGATACTGCAGCGGTGACCGCACGTCGACCGATCCGCGCGTTGCCCGCGCTGTTGCTGGCCGGCCTGCTGGCCCTGAGCGGCTGCGCCGCCGAGCCACAGCCGGCGCCGCCGCCGGAGGACGCGCCGCCCACCGAGGCGGTCACCGCCCCGACCCGGGTGGTGGCCGGGGTGGACGACCTCGGGCCGGGATTCAACCCGCACCTGCGGTCGGACCAGTCGCCGGTCACCACGGCGATCGCGACGATGACGCTGCCGTCGGTGTTCCGGCCGGACGCGCAGGGGAACCTGCAGCTGGACCGGACGATCGCCACCGATGCGAAGGTCACCTCGCAGGAGCCGTTCACGGTCAGCTACGAGCTCAACGTCGAGGCCGGCTGGTCGTCCGGCGCGCCGATCGCGGCCGAGGACTTCGTCTACCTGGCCCAGCAGATGCGCAGCCAGCCGAACACGATCAACGCGGCCGGCTACCGGGAGATCGCCGACGTCCGGTCGCGGGCCGCGGGCAAGGCCGTCGACGTGGTGTTCGACCGGCCCTACCCGCACTGGAAGGAACTGTTCTCCGGGCTGCTCCCGGCGCACCTGCTCAAGGACGCGCCCGGCGGGTGGACCGCGCCGTTCGCGAACGGCGTCCCGGCCTCCGGCGGGCCGTTCCGGGTGATGCAGGTCGACCGGCTGCGCGGCGAGGTGCTGCTGGCCCGCAACGACCCGTACTGGGACACCCCGGCCGTGGTCGACGAGATCATCCTGCGCCGGACGCCGGCGGAGACGCTGCCGACCGCGCTGGAGAGCCAGGGCATCGACCTGGCCCTGCCCGACGCCGGACCCGAGGTCGCCCGCGCGGTGCAGGCCATGGCGTCCTCGCCGCGGCCGCCGACCGTCCAGCGCGCGCCCCGTCCGGACGTCGAGCAGCTCGTGCTGCGCACCGAGGACGGCCCGCTGGCCGACCCGCGGGTGCGCGAGGGCATCGCGTCGACGCTGGACCGGGCCGCGATCCGGCAGCGGGTGAACCCGGAGGCGGTGCCGGTGGACTCGTTCGGCGCCGCCCCGTCCGACCCCGGCTACGTCGCCAGCGCGCCGGACGGCGCCCCGGCGCGGCCGGACCCGGCCACGGCGGCCGCGGCCTTCACCGAAGCCGGTTACGTGCGCGGCGACGACGGTCGCTGGGCGCTCGGCGGACGCCCGCTGAACGTCGTCGTCGGGGCCGGGGCGGAACGCACCGAGGACGTCGAGATCGCCCAGGTCGTGGCCGAGCAGCTGCGCGCCGGCGGGATCGGCGCCACCGTGATCGCGCCGGCCGCGCCGGACCTGCTGACCAGCCCGAGCGTCGCCCCCACGGCGCCGACCTCGAGCGCCACCCCGGAACCCGGTTCCGGACCGGCTCCGGCCGACGGCGGCGACCCACCGGAGGCCCCGGCGACGACCCCGCCACCGGCCACGCCCACCCCCACCCCGGCTCCGGGGTCGTCGCCCACCTCGTCGGCCACGCCGTCGACGTCGCCGTCCAGCACGCCCGGCGGTGACGGGCCGGTCGCGGTGGACGTGCTCGTCACGTCCCGCCCGGTGGTCGGCGCGATCGGCCCGAGGCTGGTCTCGGACTACGGCTGCCCGCCGTCCGACCTGCCCGACGACCTGCCCGGCAGCTCCTGCTTCCGGGCGCTGCAGCCGGTGCTCGAGCAGCTGCTCACCGGACCTGCCGACCCGGGCACGATCGCGGAGGCGGAGCGGGTGCTGTGGACCCAGCTGCCGGCGCTGCCGCTCTACCAGGCACAGGGCCTGGTGATCAGCGACCCGCGGACCGACGCCGCCACCCGGGTCACACCCGGCCCGCTGGGCACCGGCCCGATGACCGGGGCCGAGACCTGGTCCGAGCCGGCCGGGTCGGGGGAGTCGACCGAGACGTCCGCGCCCGGCAGCTGACCGCGGCGTCGGGCCCGGCCCCGGGCCACGAGTGGTACGTGTGTACCAAACTGGTCTCGATCCGTTCGACGCACTGGGAGCGCACCGCGCCCGTTGCTAGCGTCCGCGTCGCCCGCGACCGCGTGACGTCGATCGTCGGTCACCCTTTGGTCACGATCGCCGACGGGTGTCGCGGGCGGGGGAACGCGATTCCTAGCGTCCCTCCGGGCGGGTTACCCGGCAGTACATCCGGGTGGGTCGCCGGTCCCTGGGAAACGGTGGGTGCGCCCGCGGGCTGGGCGTTGAGCCACCACGAGGTGGAGGAGGGCGTGCACATGCGCGTCAAACGGACCGTCGCGGCGATCGCCGCAGGTCTGAGCGTTGCGCTCGTCGCTGCGGGATGCGGTGGTTCCGGAGGATCCGGGGACCAGGCCGGCGGCGAGCAGGCGATCAGTGTGTACGGCGGGGAGCCGGAGAACCCGTTGATCCCGGCGGACACCAATGAGAACAACGGCGGCAAGGTAATCGACGCGCTGTTCTCGCAGCTCGTCCAGTACAACACCGACACCGGTGCCCCGGAACTGGACGTGGCCCAGTCCATCCAGCCGAACGCGGACTCCACCGAGTTCACCGTCACGATCAAGGACGGCCTGACGTTCCACGACGGCTCGCCGGTCACCGCGGAGAGCTTCGTGAAGGCCTGGAACTGGGGAGCGAACGCCTCGAACGCGGCGCTGAACGCGTCCTGGTTCGACTTCATCGAGGGCTACGAGCAGGTGCACCCGACCGATCCGGATGGATCCAGTGGGCCACAGGAAGCGCCTGCGCCCACCGCCCAGACGATGAGCGGGCTGTCCGTGCAGAACCCGACGACGTTCACGGTCCGGACCAACAGGCCGTACGCCCAGTTCAAGACGGTGGTCGGCTACACCACGTTCGCCCCGCTGCCCGAGTCGTTCTTCGCGGACCCGGAGGCGTTCGGCCAGCGGCCGGTCGGCAACGGCCCGTTCCGGTTCGAGGACTGGCAGCACAACCAGAGCATCGAGCTCGCCCGCTTCGACCAGTACCAGGGTGCGGCGAAACCGTCGATCCAGGGGGTCACGTTCCAGCTCTACCAGGAGGAAGGCGCGGCCTATCGGGACGTGCAGGCCGGGAACCTCGACTTCCTGTACCAGGTCCCGCAGAGCGCGCTGGTGAACCGGAAGTACACGACCGACTTCCCGGAGCACAACGCGAACACGGTCACCATGGCCAACGAGACCGTGACCTTCCCGTTCTACCTCGACGCCTACAAGGACGTGAACACCCGGCGGGCGATCTCGATGGCGATCGACCGGGAGACGATCGTGGACAAGGTGTTCTTCGGGGCCCGTGAACCCGCCAGCAAGTTCGTGCCGGGCAAGGTGCCGGGCTCGGACAAGGTCGCTGACTGCGAGTTCTGCGTGTTCGCACCGGAGAAGGCCAAGCAGGCATGGGCGATGGGCAGCAAGCCCGCGACGGTCGCGCTCTACTACAACTCGGACGCCTCGCACAAGCAGTGGACCGAGGCCGTCTGCGGGAGCGTGACCAACACGCTCGGTGTGGCCTGCAACGCGGTCCCGGTGCCGACATTCGCCCAGCTGCGGCAGGCGATCAACGCGAACGACATGCAGGGCATGTACCGCTCGGGCTGGCTCGCCGACTACCCGTCCCTGGACAACTTCCTCGGACCGAACTACTCCTCCAACGGGTCCTCGAACGAGGGTGGCTACGCCAATCCGATGGTGGACGCCAAGCTGGCCGAGGGCAGCGCGAAGACTGACGAGGCGGCCGCGGCGCAGGCGTGGGCCGAGGGCTTCAACATCGTGGCTCAGGACATGCCGGGCATCCCGCTGTGGAACACCAGCCGGCAGGCGGTGTGGACCGACAAGGTCTCCAACATCAAGGTGAACGTCCGCAGCGGTCTGCTCGACCTGAGCCAGGTCCAGGTCGCCCCGGAGGCCTGACCGACCGGGTGCACCGCGGACACGACCCCCGCCGGAACCTCCGGCGGGGGTCGTGTCCGGGCGGAGCTCGAACCTCGAAAGTAGATATCCATGGGTCGCTACATCCTGCGACGACTGTTGCAACTGATCCCGGTCTTCGTCGGCACCACGTTCATCATCTACGTGCTGGTCTGGGCGGTGCCGGGCAACCCCTTCGCCGGCAAGTGCGGGGACCGGCCGTGCCCGGACTCCTACATCCAGCAGATGACCGAGAAGTACAACCTCGATGATCCGGTGATCTACCAGTACTTCCAGTACATGGGGAACCTGGTGACCGGGGACTTCGGGGAGAACTACCAGCAGATCCCGATCGCCGAGCTGATCTCCGACGCCTACCCGGTGACGATCAAGCTGGCCCTCATGGCGCTGATCGTGGAGGCCGTGATCGGCCTCGGGGCCGGGATCCTCACCGGGCTGCGTGGACGAGGCTTCCTGGACAACCTGGTGCTGGTGTCCACCCTCCTGGTGATCTCGCTGCCGGTGTTCGTCACCGGGTTCCTGCTGCAGATCTGGCTGGGTGTGGACCTGGGGCTGGTCTCGCCCACGGTCGGCTCGAACGCGCCGCTGGTCGACTTCATCGTGCCGGCCGTCACGCTGGGCTCGCTCTCCATGGCGTACGTGTCCCGCTTGATGCGCACCAGCCTGCGGGAGAACCGGCGGGCCGACTACATGCGGACGGCGAAAGCCAAGGGCCTGACCGACAACCGCGCGGTCGGCGTGCACCTGCTGCGGAACTCCCTGATCCCGGTGGTCACGTTCCTCGGCACCGACCTGGGCAGCCTGATGGGTGGCGCGATCGTCACGGAGGGCATCTTCAACATCAACGGCATCGGCGGGCTGGTGTTCCGTTCGATCACCACCAAGGACACCGGCACGGTGGTGGCCGTCGTCACCCTGTTGGTGCTGGTCTACCTGCTGATGAACCTGCTGGTGGACGTCCTGTACGCGGTTCTCGACCCGAGGATTCGTTATGACTAGTTCGGCCGAACGATCACTGGGCGTCTCGTCCGACCCGGGCTCGGAGGCGGCACAGGCCCCCGAGCCGACCGAGCCGACCGAGCCGGCCGACCGTGAGCCGGGTAGCCCGCAGAAGCCACGGGGCATCTGGGGTGAGGCATGGCGTGAGCTGCGCCGCAGCCCACTGTTCGTCGTCTCCGTGGTGCTGATCTTCTTCGTGGTGAGCATGGCCGCGTTCCCGTGGCTGTACACCTCGGCCGACCCGAACGCCCAAGACCTGTCCCGCTCGCTCACCCCACCGGACTTCTCCGGATGGGGCTCCGCGTGGTTCGGCTACGATCTCTACGGGCGAGACGTCTACGCCCGAACGATCTATGGCGCGCGTGCCTCCCTGGTGGTGGGCCTGTTCGCGACGCTGGGCACGATGTTGCTCGGCGGTGCGGTGGGCCTGCTGGCCGGCTACACCGGCGGGCGGACCGACACCCTGCTGGCCCGCATCGCGGACGTGTTCTTCGGGCTGCCGTTCATCCTCGGCGCGATCGTCATCCTGACCACGTTCGTCGGGCTGAACCCGGAGCAGAACGTCGTGAAGATCATGGGCATCGTGATCGTGACGATCATCGTGCTCTCCTGGCCGGTGGCGATGCGGATCATCCGGTCGTCCGCGATCGCGACCAAGCAGCAGGATTTCGTGCGCGCGGCGCGAGGCCTGGGTGCGTCGCCGGGCCGGATCATCCGGCAGCACGTGCTGCCGAACTCGCTGGCCCCGGGGCTGGTCTACGGCACGATCGCGTTCGGCAGCTTCGTCGGCGCGGAGGCCACGCTGTCGTTCCTCGGGGTCGGACTGCGTCCGCCGGTGATCTCCTGGGGAGTGATGATCTCGGAGTCGCGGGACTACATCACCACCTACCCGTACCTGTTGTTCTTCCCGGCGGCTGCGCTGGTGATCACCGTGCTCGCTTTCGTGATGCTCGGCGACGCCGTCCGCGACGCGCTGGACCCGAAACTCCGGTAAGGAACGGTGCAACGAAGATGAGCATGTCACCCACGACTGATCCGGCCAGCCGGTCGGACGGTGACGAGGCCGCGCCCGCCCTGCTGGAGGTCGACGACCTGCACCTGGAGTTTCGTGGGCGGTCGGAGACCGCGCATGTGCTCAACGGGGTGAGCTACTCGGTCGCGGCCGGCGAGACGCTGGCGGTGCTGGGCGAGTCCGGCTCCGGCAAGAGCGTGACGGCGCAGGCCGTGATGGGCATCGTGGACATGCCGCCGGGCGTGATCACCTCCGGGGAGATCCGGTTGCGCGGGGAGAACCTGCTGGACGCACCGGAGCAGCGGCGGCGCGACCTGCGCGGCGAGACCGTGGCGATGATCTTCCAGGATGCGCTCTCCGCACTGAACCCCGTCTACACGGTGGGGTTCCAGATCGGGGAGCAGTTCCGGTTGCGCCGCGGGATGTCCTGGAAGGACTCGCGCCGCCGTGCCGTCGAGATGCTGGATCTCGTGAAGATCCCGAACGCCGCGCAGCGGGTGAAGTCCTACCCCCACCAGTTCTCCGGCGGGATGCGGCAGCGGGCGATGATCGCGATGTCGTTGGCACTCGAACCGGACGTGGTGATCGCCGACGAGCCGACGACCGCGCTCGACGTCACGGTGCAGGCCCAGATCATGGACCTGCTCACCGAGCTGCAGCGCGAACGGAACATGGGCATGGTCCTGATCACGCACGACCTCGGCGTGGTTGCCGATGTGGCCGACCGGATCGCCGTGATGTACGCCGGACGGATCGTCGAGCACGCCGACGTCCACTCGCTGTTCCGGCAACCGTGTCACCCGTACACGATCTCGTTGATGGAGTCCATGCCCCGGCTGGACCTCCGTGGGCAGGACCTGAAGACGATCAAGGGCTTGCCGCCGAACCTGGCGCGGATCCCACCGGGCTGTCCGTTCCATCCCCGGTGCTTCCGGGCCGAGTCGGTGTGCAGCGAGGTCGATCCGGAGCTGGTGACGCTGCCCGGCGGACGGTCGTCGGCATGCCACTTCGCGGAGGAGATGATGACCCGATGAGCGCCGGGAAACGGATCGGTGAGCCGATCCTTCAGGTCGAGAACCTGGTCAAGCACTTCCCGGTCCGCCAGGGAGTCGTGTTCCAGCGGACCGTCGGGCACGTCCGGGCCGTCGACGGCGTCTCGTTCGACCTGCGAGAGGGCGAGACGCTCGGGATCGTCGGTGAGTCCGGGTGCGGGAAGTCCACGTTGGCCCAGGTGTTGATGCAGCTGGAGCCGCCGACCAGCGGGTCGGTCCGGTACAAGGGCGAGGACGTGTTCGCCTACCGGGGGGAGAAGCTACGTCGCCTGCGCCGCAACATGCAGATCGTGCTGCAGGACCCCTACACCTCGCTGAACCCGCGGATGACGGTGGGCGACATCGTCGGCGAGCCGTTCGAGATCCACGGTGACGTCGTCGCGAAGCACGAGCGGCGGCGCAAGGTGCAGGAGATGTTGGAGGTGGTCGGGCTCAGCCCGGAGCACATCGGGCGCTACCCGCACCAGTTCTCGGGAGGTCAGCGTCAGCGGATCGGGATCGCCCGGGCGCTTGCCCTGCGACCGGAGGTGATCATCTGCGACGAACCGGTGTCCGCATTGGACGTCTCCGTGCAGGCCCAGGTGATGAACCTGCTCGGCGAGCTGCAGCGCGAGTTCGGGCTGTCCTACATCTTCATCGCGCACGACCTTTCGGTGGTGCGCCACCTGTCGGACCGGGTCGGGGTGATGTACCTGGGCAAGATCGTCGAGTTGGGTGCCGCTGAGCAGATCTACGAGCACCCCACCCACCCCTACACCCAGGCGCTGCTCTCGGCGGTCCCGGTGCCGGACCCGACCCACCGTGACCGGCCCGGGCGGATCCGGTTGGAGGGTGATGTGCCCAGCCCGGTCGATCCGCCGAGCGGCTGCCGGTTCCGGACCCGCTGCTGGAAGGCTACGGACGTGTGTGCCGAGCAGGAACCGGAGCTCCGAGTCCGGGTCGCCGAGCACCCGAGCGCCTGCCACCATGCGGCCGAGCGCGAGGTTGTGGGCAGCTGAGAACATGGCGCCACCCGGTTGACCGGAAGGCACGGCTGGGCTGTTCCCCGACGAAAGTGCGCCAGTGACCGACCGGACCGACCAGCAGAACGGGACCCTCGAGGTCTCCGGGCTGACCGTGACGTTCCCGAGCCCGGACGGCCCGGTGCGGGCCGTCCGGGGGGTGGACTACCAGCTGCGCCGCGGCGAGGTGCTCGGCATCGTCGGCGAGTCCGGCTCCGGCAAGTCGGTGACCTCGCTGGCGGTGATGGGCCTGCTGCCCGGCACCGCGCAGATCACCGGTTCGATCGGCTTCGACGGCCGGGACCTGCTCGCCCTCGGCGAGAACGAGCTCAACACGATCCGCGGCGAGCGGATCGCGATGATCTTCCAGGACCCGATGACGTCGCTGAACCCGGTCTACTCGGTCGGGTACCAGATCGCCGAGGCGGTGCTCGCGCACCGCGACGTGACCAAGGAGCAGGCCAGGGAGCGGGCGGTCGAGCTGCTCCGCACGGTCCGGATCCCGAACCCGGAGCAGCGCGTCGACTCCTACCCGCACGAGCTCTCCGGGGGGATGCGGCAGCGCGTCGTGATCGCGATCGCGATGGCCAACGACCCGGACGTGATCATCGCCGACGAGCCGACGACCGCGCTCGACGTGACCGTGCAGGCCCAGGTGCTGGAGGCGCTGCAGGAGGCGAAACGCGCCACCGGTGCCGCGATGGTGCTGATCACCCACGACCTCGGGGTGATCGCCGGGCAGGCCGACCGCGTGATGGTCATGTACGCCGGCCGCGCGGTCGAGGTGGGCGGTGTCGAGGACATCTTCTACGCGCCCCGGATGCCCTACACGCTGGGCCTGCTCGGCAGCCTGCCCCGGCTCGACCGCCCGTCCGAGCGGCTGACGCCGATCCCGGGCTCGCCGCCGTCGGTGGTGAACATGCCGCCGGGCTGCCCGTTCACCCCGCGCTGCCCGCTGGCGACCGGGGAGTGCCACGAGATCGAGCCCGAGCTGGTCGCGGCCGGCGGGGACGCGGCCGGACACGAGGGGGAGCACCGGGCCGCCTGCCACCACTCGTCGCAGCTGGCGGGGGCTGCGGCCGGTGAGGTGTTCGGGGCGACGACCGCACTGTCCGGGGAGGGACGCTGATGAGCACGGCGACGACCGGAGCGCCGACCCTGCTGTCGGTCCGCAACCTGGTGAAGAACTTCCCGATCCGCTCCGGCGGGCTGTTCCGCCGCCGTTCCGGCGCGGTGCAGGCGGTCAGCGACGTGTCGTTCGACATCGCGGAGGGGGAGACGCTCGGCCTGGTCGGCGAGTCCGGGTGCGGCAAGTCCACACTGGCCCGGGCGGCGCTGAACCTGATCCCGGCGACGTCCGGCGAGGTCCGGTTCGGCGACGAGGTGATCTCCACGCTGACGGCGGGGCGGATGCGGACGCTGCGCCGGCAGATGCAGCTGGTCTTCCAGGACCCGTACGCCTCGCTGGACCCGCGGATGCCGGTCAGCGAGCTGATCGCCGAGCCGCTGCGGATCCACGGCCGCTACGGCGACGACGGCCGCCAGCAGGTCCGGGACCTGATGGCCACCGTCGGGCTCGAGCCCGAGCACGGGAACCGCTACCCGCACGAGTTCTCCGGTGGCCAGCGGCAGCGGATCGGCGTCGCCCGGGCGCTGGCGTTGCGCCCGAAGCTGGTCGTGCTGGACGAGCCGGTGTCCGCATTGGACGTGTCCATCCAGGCCGGCGTGCTGAACCTGCTGCAGGAGCTGCAGGCCGACCGGGGGTTGTCCTACCTGTTCGTCTCGCACGACCTGTCGGTGGTGCGCCACATCGCCGACCGGATCGCCGTGATGTACCTCGGCAAGATCGTCGAGACCGGGCCGGCGGAGTCGCTGTTCGCCGCGCCGGCGCACCCGTACACGCACGCGCTGATCTCGGCGATCCCGCTGCCCGACCCGCGCCGCGAGCGGGCCCGGGAACGGATCACCGTGATCGGGGACCTGCCCAGCCCGGCGGACCCGCCGTCGGGCTGCCGGTTCCGCACCCGGTGCCCGAAGTTCGCGTTCGAGCTCACCGAGGACCAGCAGCAGCGGTGCATCGACGCCGAGCCGGCGCTCGCCGACCCGGGCACCGGGCACCCGGTCGCCTGCCACTTCGCCGAGGCCCGTTCGCTGCTGTAGCGGGCCTGCGCCGGTGGACGCGCCGGCCGGTGGGACACTGGTCGGCGTGTCGCTGGTGCTGGGGATCGAGACGTCGTGTGACGAGACCGGGGCCGGGCTCGTCCGGGACGGGGTGCTGCTCGGCGAGGGCCTGGCGTCGTCGGCGGACGAGCACGCGCGCTTCGGCGGCGTGGTGCCGGAGGTCGCGGCGCGGGCGCACGTGAGCGCGGTGGTGCCGATGGTGCGCGCCGCGGTGGCGTCGGCCGGGGTGTCGCTGTCCGACGTCGACGCGGTCGCCGTCACCGCCGGGCCGGGCCTGTCCCCGGCGCTGCACGTCGGGGTGGCCGCGGCGAAGGCGTACGCGACGGCGCTGGACGTCCCGCTGTACGGGGTGCACCACCTGGCCGGGCACGCCGCCGTCGACGTGCTGGAGCACGGTCCGCTGCCGGAGCGCTGCGTCTGCCTGATCGTCTCCGGCGGGCACACCTCGCTGCTGTCACTGGGCGACCTGGCCCGCGACCCGGTCGAGCACCTCGGCGACACCGTGGACGACGCGGCAGGCGAGGCGTTCGACAAGGTCGCCCGGCTGCTCGGCCTGCCGTACCCGGGCGGGCCGTCGGTGTCGCGGGCGGCGCTGGACGGGGATCCGGCCGCGATCGCCTTCCCGCGCCCGATGACCGGCCCGCGGGACGCCGTGTTCGGCTTCTCGTTCTCCGGGCTCAAGACCGCGGTCGCCCGGCACGTCGAGGCCGCGCAGGACGACGGCCGTGCCCTCGATGTCGCCGACGTCGCGGCGTCGTTCCAGGCGGCCGTGGTGGACGTGCTGGTCCGCAAGGCGCTACGCGCCTGTCGCGAGCGTGGCGCGGACACCCTGCTGATGGTCGGTGGCGTCGCGGCGAACCGGGTGCTGCGGGCCGGGATGGAGCGGGCCTGCACGGACGCGGGGATCACGTTGCGGGTACCCGCGCCGCGGCTGTGCACCGACAACGGCGCGATGATCGCTGCCCTGGGCGACCTGCTGGTCCGGGACGGCGTCGAGCCGGCCGGGCTGGCGACGACCGCGGTGCCGACCGTCCCGCTCACCGGCGCCACCGTGCCCGTCCCGCCCGCCGTCGACGAGGCCGCCTCGTTCCCGCTGCCCACCGCGCCCGCAGCACGCCCGCCCCGCGCCTCGTAAGCTCGGTGGGTGTCACCCGCCCGCCCGCTTCCCGCTCGCCGTCTGCTGCTCGTCCACGCCCATCCGGACGACGAGACCCTGACCACCGGCGGCACCATCGCCCGCTACACCGCCGATCCGGACTGCGAGGTCACCGTCGTGACCTGCACCCTCGGCGAGGAGGGTGAGGTGATCCCGCCGGAGCTGGCCGGGCTCGCCCCGGACCGGGGTGACCAGCTCGGTGGCTACCGCGTACACGAGTTGGACGCCGCGCTCGCCGCCCTGGGCGGGCCCCGGCAGCGGTACCTGGGTGGCGCGGGCCACTGGCGGGACTCCGGGATGGTGCTCGCCGGGCACGGGACCCGGGCCGCGCTCCCGCCGCGGCTGCACCCGCGGGCGTTCGCCGCGGCCGAGCCGTTCGGGGCCCAGCTCGCCCAGCTGCTCGAGATCGTCGACGAGGTCCGCCCGCAGGTGCTGGTCTCCTACGCCGCGGACGGCAGCTACGGCCACCCCGACCACGTCCGCGCGCACGAGCTGACCGCGGCCGCCGCGGCGGCCCGGCCCGACGTCGTCGCCAAGCTGTACTACGCGGTCCGCTCGACCGCCCTGCTAGACAAGGGCCTCGCGGAGCTGCTCGCGGCCTGCGACGGCGATGCACGGCGCACCGGGCTGCGCTGGCCGGAACCCGAGGAGCATCCCGGGCACGACGTCGCCGAGGTCACCACCCGGGTCGACGTCGACGCCTTCCGCGCCGCGCGGGTCGCGGCGATGCGCGCGCACGCGACCCAGATCGACGTCCGGACCGGGAACGGCTGGACCGCGTTCGCGATGAGCAACGGGATCGTCCAGCCGCTGCTCGGGGTCGAGGAGTTCGTGCTGGACGGGAACGCGCCCGGCGGCGAGACGGACCTGTTCGAGGGGGTGGAGCCGTGAGGTGGGACCTGGACCGGATCGGGCTGGCCGTGCTGCTGCTGGTGGTCTCGGTGCTGCTCGTGGGCTTCGAGCTGATGTTCCAGATGCTCTACATCGGGCCGGTGCCGGTGCCGATCGGCACGGTGCTGGTGGTGGTCTCGCTGCCCTGGCTGGTGCGGGTGAGCGCGACCGAGGTGTGGCCGTCCGTGGCCGGGGCCGCCGCGCCGATCCTGATCTGGTTCCTCGGGGTGCTGCTGCTGGGCTTGTTCGGCCCCGGCAGCGACGTGCTGCTGCCCGCGACCTGGCAGTCGTTGCTGCTGTTGTTCGCCGGGGCGATCGCCGGTGTCGTCGCGTTCCGTCGTCAGGCCGAGCGGATCGCCGGACTGCGGACGTGAACGCGGGCGGGCACGGGCCCATCCCGGACGACGCGCTGGTCGCGGCGCTGCGCCCGTTCGTGCGGGCGACCCGGCCGGTGCTCGACGGGTTGCGCGAGGCGGACCCGTTCGGGCTGCGGTCGCGGGTGTCCCCGGGCGCGACCGGCGGCGACGCGACCGGCGGCGACGCGACCGGCGGCGACGCGGCCCCGGAGGAGCGGTCGCTGGCGAGCACGATCCTGGACACGCTGGCCGCGGTGCAGGTGCCCGGCACGGCGGCGTGGGCCCGGATGGACGTCGAGGGCCGGGCGCACTGGTGGGTCCACCGGGTCGGGCGGTTCACCACGCTGATCGCCGCGATCCCCGGCCTCGGTGGCGCGCTGGCCCGCACCCTGCCGGTGTCCGACGCCGTCGGCGCGGCCGGCGAGGGCCTGCTGCTGGTGGCGATCGCGGGCGAGCACGGGGTGCGTGAGGAGGACCGGCTGGTCGAGCTGCTGGCCTCGGTGCTGTTCCGGCGTGAGCTGGCGCTCGGCACCGCGGCGATGACCGCGGCCGAGGACGCCGCCGCCGACGCGCGCGCCTCGGAGCTCACCGGTGACCTCGCCGGCGCCGGGAAGCGGGCCACCCTGAAACGGGTCGGGTCGGCGGTCTGGCGGCTCGGCCGGGCGCTGTTCGCACTCGAGGACGAACTGGACAAGCGCCCGCACGGGCGCTTCTACCACCAGTGGCTCGGGCTGCTCCCGGTCGTCGGTGTGGTCGGGAAGTACCTGGGGGAGTGGTCGGGCCTCAAGCGCGCGGCGAAGCAGGGCCGGGCCTGGCTGGGCCGGCGGGGGCTCGCCGCGTCCTGAGCACCCGGCCGGTCAGGGCGCCAGGTAGTGGTACCGGTGGTGCTCGGTCCAGGCCTCCCGGGTGTAGAGCGCCTGGGCGGCCGTGTTGTCCCCGGCGACGTCGAGCAGCGCGTGCCGGGCACCGCGGACGGCGCCCCAGGCCTGTGCCGCGCGGGTGAGCCGCACGGCGAGCCCCTGACGCCGGTGGGCGGGCATGACGTGCAGCCGGGCGACGTAGACGTGCTCGCCGACGACGGCGGCGCGGACTGCCGCGGCAGGCACCCCGTCGACAGAGTTGATCATGCCGAATCCGACCGCTGAGGGTGTGTCCGGCGTCGCTTTGCTCTGCGTACCAGGGGTGAGCAGGCCGCCCTCCGGGGCCGCTTTGCTCTGCGCACCTCCGGTGAGCACCGCCCAGGCGGGGCTGCCGAGGGCGGGGGCCGGACCCTCCTGGGCGTCCCACCAGGCGTCCGGCGGAGTCGCCGGCCAGTCGGGGGCGCCCTCGCCGGATCCCGCCGGTGCGACCAGCACCCGGCACTCGCCGCCCCACTCCGGCACGACGTGCCACCCGGCGTCGAGGATCCGGTTCGACCACGGCGACCCGATCGGGGTCTGCACCGCCGGGGCGATGCCGTGGTCCCGGGCGAACGCCCGCACACGGGCCAGCGCGTCGCCGAGCGGGATCCCGGGGTCACCGGTGACCAGCGTGGAGTTGGCGCGCCGGGTGTATCCGCCTGCGGCCCGCAGCTGCCAGTGCCCCAGCTCCTCCCGGACCGGGGCCGGCCAGGCGTCCGAGCGGATCCGTTCCAGACGTTCCACCGCTGCCCGGGACGCCCGCCGCGGCGGGGCGGGCGGCACCTCGCGGACGGCGACGACGGCGTCGCGGGAGACCCGCACGGCGCCGGACCGGGTGTGCACCAGCACCGCGTCCGCGCCGTGCGGGGTGAGTTCGCCCACGGCGTCGGAGAACCGCGGACCCGGTGCCCCGTCCGGTGCGATGCGATGCCGCAGCGTGACGCGGCGTCCGGCCAGTTCGTCCAGCATGGCGCTGACCACCTCACTCCTGCCCCCGCTGGAGTCGGGGGTTAACCTGCGGGAGTCCCAGTTTGACCGGGCACCCTGCCACCACACGATCTGCGGGTGCCCGCGGCCCGAGTGGAGGACCACCGAAGTGACCTACGTGATCGCCGAGCCCTGCGTCGACCTGCTCGACAAGGGGTGCATCGAGGAGTGCCCGGTGGACTGCATCTACGAGGGCGGCCGGATGCTCTACATCCACCCCGACGAGTGCGTCGACTGCGGTGCCTGCGAGCCGGTCTGCCCTGTCGAGGCGATCTACTACGAGGACGACGTCCCCGAGCAGTGGGCGGCCTACACCAAGGCGAACGTCGACTTCTTCGACGAGCTCGGCTCGCCGGGCGGCGCGTCGAAGGTCGGCAAGGTCGACATGGACGTGGAGCCGGCCAAGAGCCTGCCTCCGCAGGAACACGACGAGTGAGCGGGCGCACCCTCCCCGACTTTCCCTGGGATTCGCTGGTCCCGGCCCGCGAGCGGGCCGAGACGCACCCGGACGGCATCGTCGACCTCTCGGTCGGCACTCCGGTGGACCCGGTCCCCGGACCGATCCGGGACGCGTTGTCCGGCCCGGCCGCGGCCGAACCCGGCTACCCGACGACGCACGGCCCGGCGCCGCTGCGCGAGGCGATCGCCGCCTCGCTGCAGCGGCGCTTCGGCGTGTCCGGCGTCGACCCGGCCGCGGTGCTGCCGACCATCGGCTCGAAAGAGCTGGTGGCCTGGCTGCCGACGCTGCTCGGCCTCGGTGCCGGCGACACCGTCGTCCTCCCGGATCTGGCCTACCCGACCTACGAGGTCGGCGCCCGGCTCGCCGGGGCCGACCACGTCCGCTCGGACGGGCTCACCGCCGCCGGCCCGGCGCGGGTGAAGCTGGTCTGGCTCAACTCGCCGTCCAACCCGACCGGGCGGGTGCTGCCGGTCGAGCACCTGCGCAAGGTCGTGACCTGGGCGCGGGAGCGGGGCGCGGTCGTCGCGTCCGACGAGTGCTACCTCGGTCTCCCGGGGGCGGCCGATCCGTCGCCGCGCTCGGTGCTGCACCCCGACGTCTGCGATGGCGACCCGACCGGCCTGCTCGCGGTGCACTCGCTGTCGAAGGTCTCGAACCTGGCCGGGTACCGCGCCGGGTTCGTCACCGGTGACCCGGCGCTCCTCGCGAGCCTGCTCGAGGTCCGCAAGCACGCCGGCATGATCGTCCCGCGACCGGTGCAGGCTGCGCTGGAGGCCGCCGTGACCGACGACACGCACGTTGCCGAGCAGGCCGCCCGCTACGACGCCCGCCGGGACCGGCTGCGCGCCGGACTGGAGAAGGCCGGCCTGGAGATCGAGCACTCGCAGGCCGGGCTGTACCTGTGGGCGACCGCGGGGGAGCCGTGCCGGGAGACCGTCGACCGGCTCGCCGGCCTCGGCATCCTGGTCGCCCCGGGCGAGTTTTACGGCCCGGCCGGTGCGCGGCACGTCCGGGTCGCGCTGACCGCGCCGGACGAGCGGATCGACGCCGCCGTGGAGCGTCTCGTCGTCGCCTGACCTCGCACTCCGCGAGTCCTGGCCGGGCCCTGCGGACCGCACACCGTTCCGTCGTGCACAGGAGTCGATCGCGATGAGCAGCACGCCCCCGGCCCGGGACCCGGTGATCGGGGACCCGGCGGCCCGGAGCCCGGCGGTCCGGATCCGGCCCGGCCTGGTGCTGCTCGGCGTTCTGGCGCTCGCGATCAACCTGCGAGCGGCACTGGCCGGGTATCCGCCGCTGCTGGAGACGGCCCGGGCCGACCTCGGTGTCGGCGCGGGGGCGGCCGGTCTGGTGCAGGCCGGGGCGGTGCTGATGATGTCGGCGGGGTCGTTCGCCGCGGCGGCCGTCGCGGCGCGGGTCGGCCGGGAGCGCCTGCTCGGCGTCGCCGTAGCCGTGATCGCCGCGGGCAGCCTGCTCCGTTCGGTCACCGCGCTGCCCGCGCTCGTCGCCGGCAGCGTCCTGGTCGGGCTGGGCATCGGCGTCGCAGGGGTGCTGATCACCGGCGTAGTAAAGGAGCACCTGGCGGAGCGGGCCGGTGCGGTCACCGGCGGCTACGTGGTCTCGATGATGGTCGGCGCGACGGTCGCGTCCGCGGCCGCGGTGCCGCTCTCGGTCGCGCTCGGTGGCTGGTCCTGGTCGCTGGCGGTCTGGGCGGTGCCGGCCGTGCTGGCCGTGGTCGTGTGGGTGCCGGTCGCGCGGCGGATCGGGCGGGCGGGGACCGGGGCCGTCCCGGTGCCGGGTGAGCCCGGCGTCTGGCGGGATCCGTTCGCCCGGCGGGTCGCCTGCTACCTGGCGGGCTCGTCGATGATCTTCTACGGCTGGCTGACCTGGCTCTCGCCGCTCTACGAGTCGCAGGGCTGGAGCCCCGCCGCGGCCGGTCTGTTGCTGTCGGTGTGGAGCATCGCGCAGATCCCCGCGGCCCTGTCGATGCCGGCGGCCGCGGAGCGCCGGCGTCGCTGGCGGTTCTGGGCATCGCTGACCGTCCTGAGCAGCCTGGCCGGCACCCTCGGAGCGCTGCTGCTGCCCGCGGCGGGGACGCTGCTGCCGTGGCTGTGGGCGATCCTGATCGGCATCGGGGTCGGGGCGGGCTTCCCGCTCGGCCTCACCGTGATCGCCTGGCGGACCCCGACGCCGGCCCGCAGCGCCGCGGTGAGCGGGTTCGCGCTGGGCGTCGGCTACCTGGCGGCCGGGCTCGGCCCGCTGGTGATGGGCCTGCTGATCGACGTCGGCGGGTTCCCACCCGCGATCGGGTTGCTGCTCGCCGCGGCGGTGCTGCAGGCGGTGGCGATCCAGCGCATCGGGGACCGCCCGGCCTGAGCGACGCGGCGTGCGACGCTCGGCTCAGAGCTTCCCGGCGCGCTCGGCCAGCTGCTCCCAGGCGTCCCACCACTGCGCCCGCAGCAGCTCGGCCCGGGCCCGCTCGCGCTCCACTAGCCGGCCGCCGACGAACACCTCGTGCGCGTCCGGGGCGTCGCCCAGCTCGTCGAGCAGTCGGCGGATGCGGTGCTCGGCGACGCAGGCGTCCTGGTGATCGCCGAGCACCTCCTGGAGTCGTTCGGCGGCCTTGAGCATGGCGCGGACGCGCTTGGAGTCCTTGGTCTTGCGACCCCGGCCGTCGCGCATCGCCGGTTCCACCAGCTCGCCGGCGTAGCGCAACCGCTTGGCCCGGATCCGCAGGTCGTGCAGCGTCATGTCCGGCGGATCCTCCCCGCCCCGGCGCACCGCCTTGGCGAGCTTGCGGTGTTCGGCGCGGACCAGGTCGACCAGCTCCGGGCGGGCGACGTCGTCCGTGGGCTCGGGCAGCGGATGCGTGACGGTCTCGCCCAGCCGGTGGCGCAGCGCGGCGTGCCGGTCCGAGTCGAGCTCGTCGAGCATCTGCGCGCGCGCCGCGATCCGGTCGCCGGTCAGTACGGCGACCAACCGCTCGCCGGCGGCCTGTTCGGCGGGCGGCAGCGTCGCGACCTGGTCGCGCAACCGCTCGATCATGACGTCAAGGTCCCGGACGGGGCCGAGGGCCCGGCCCAGCCGGCCCAGCTCGGTCCGGAGATCCTCGGACCAGGTCTGGTCGAGCAGCGGGCGGGCGGCCTTGAGCGCGGCCCGCATCCGCCGGACCGCGACCCGCATCTGGTGCAGGTCCTCGATGTCGGAGCCGTCCCGGGCGCCGGGCTCGTGGTGCAGCAGCGCGCGTAGCCGCTTGTCGAGCAGCGCCCGCACGTGGTGCACGGCGGGGTCGCCGGGCCCGGCTGTGAGCGGCGCGGGCAGGTCGGCGACGCCGAACAGGTTCGCGGGTGGTTGTGGGGCCCCGTTCATGGTCACGTCCTAGTTGGCGTGCAGCGCGGCGTTGAGGGCGATGCCTTCGCCGGGCCGGGGGAGCGCCTCGACCGCTCCGGTGACCGAGTTGCGCCGCAGCAGTACGCCGTCCTGCCCGGAGAGCGTGCGCGCCGCGGTCGTCGTGCCGTCCGGCAGCGTGACCTTCGTGCCCGCGGTGACGTAGAGGCCGGCCTCGACGACGCAGTCGTCCCCGAGCGAGATGCCCAGCCCGGCGTTGGCGCCGAGCAGGCAGCGCCGCCCGAGCGAGATGACCTCCTTGCCGCCGCCGGACAGGGTGCCCATCACCGAGGCCGAGCCGCCGAGGTCAGACCCGTCCCCGACGACGACGCCGGCCGAGATCCGACCCTCGATCATCGACGCGCCCAGCGTGCCGGCGTTGAAGTTGACGAAGCCCTCGTGCATGACGGTCGTGCCCTCGGCGAGGTGGGCGCCGAGCCGGACCCGGTCGGCGTCGCCGATCCGGACACCGCTCGGGACGACGTAGTCGACCATCCGCGGAAACTTGTCCACGTGGGTGACGGTCACCGCACCGCGGTCCCGCAGCTTGGCCCGGGTCAGCTCGAAGCCCGGCACCGCGCAGGGGCCGTGGTTGGTCCACACGACGTTGCTGAGCAGGCCGAACTGGCCCTCCAGGCTGACCTCGTGCGGGCGGACCAGGCGGTGGCTGAGCAGGTGCAGGCGCAGGTAGACGTCGGCGACGTCGGCCGGTGCGTCGGCCAGCGACCCGATCTCGGTGCGGACGACCTCGGCGCGGGTCCCGCGCAGCTCGTCGGAGCCGACGAGGGCGCCCAGGTCGCCGGCCGGGTCGGCGACGTCCTGACCGGCGAGCGCGGGCGCCGGGTACCAGACGTCGAGGACGGTGCCGTCGGTCGTGACCGTGGCCAGGCCGGTGCCGGAAGCGCCTTCGCGGCGGTACTCGGTACTCACGGGCGCCGAACCTACCCGCCCGGTGCAGTACTCGGCGCGGGGCCGGGCGTGCGAGCGGCCCCGTGTCCCGTGCCCCGCCCGGCGGCGATCTCCGCCGCGCGTGTCGCCGCGGCCAGCACGATCTCCGGCCAGCGCGGGTGGACCGGCGACGGCAGCGGCGGTGGCAGCCACCCGCACCTCCGGCAGGCGGCCTGCATCTGGATCCAGAACTCGATCGTGGGTGGCGGCGGCACCCACCGGTTCGGCTCCACCCGCACCTCCCAGACGCTGCGCTTGCGCATGACGTCCCGCATCGTCCGGTCCCGCTTGAACGTCTCGGGCGGCCGCGCCATGCCGTACCGGTCGGCCCACCACTCGCCGGGCAGCGGGTCCAGGATCACGTCCAGATGCGAGGGGTACCGGCGCCCGGCGCCGTCCCGCAGATCGGTCGTCGGCGGATCCACCATCGATGTGACGACGCGGTTGTCGGCGTCGACGGCCACGAGCCGGATCCCGGCGACCTCGAGGATCGCCCCGAGCGTGGCCAGGCTCGGGGCGAGCGAGCGCGTCTCGATCCGGGCGACCGTGGCGTGGGACAGCCCGGCTCGCCGTGCCAGCTGACGCTGCGACAGGTCGGCCCGCCGGCGCACCGCCCGGACGAGCCCCGAGGTGTCGGGCACCGTCGTCACCGGGGGTGCGGGGAACGGGTCCGTGCCGACCGCGCTGTCGCTGCTCATGTGACGAGCTTGCGGTCGCTGCGGTCGTCCGCGCCGGCGATGTCACAGCCTGTGGACAACTTCCTGATTTGTGGACAGATCGGTGCCGTTGCCCGCCGCGGGTCTGCCCGACGACTCCGGAAGATCATTTCTGGCACGGCGGAATCCGAGCTCACGGGCTGGTCCGTGCACCGCTTTGCTCTGCGCACCTCGGTGCAGCGCCAGTGGTCACAGCCACCATGACGAGGCACGTGGACGCGACAGGGAACCGGCGCGGCCCCGGCACACCCGGGCCGCGGCGAGGCATCGCTGGCGATCTTCGCCTTCCACGATGCAGGTGTCCCGAGGGGCACCCTCGTCTCGCCCCGGGCCCCGAGGGTGCCCCTCGTACGCCCGGTGGTCTCCCGGCGGCGGGCTGAGGGGCCGGAGCAGCGGGCCGTGGCGGCCGGGCGCTTCCTCCTGGTGCGCAGAGCAAAGCGCAGGGGACGGCACGGAGCGCGCGAGCAGAGAACGGACATTCCCGGCGGCTGGTCCGCGCTGGTGCGGGAATCCCGGCGCGGGGGCGGGCGGCGTGCGGCCGGTAGGTAGCGTCGTCGGGGTGACGAGGACCGTGCCCGCGCTGGATCTGACCGCCGACCCGGTGGCGCTGACCGCCGCTATGGTCGACGTCGCGAGCGTGTCCGGGGACGAGCGGGCGCTGGCCGACGCGCTGGAACAGGCGCTGCGCGAGCAGGCGCCGCATCTCGAGGTGCTGCGGTCGGGCGAGACGGTGCTGGCCCGGACCCGGCTGGGACGGCCGCATCGGGTGCTGCTGGCCGGGCACCTGGACACCGTCCCGATCGCGGACAACGTGCCGTCCCGCCGGGCGGACGGCGTCGTGCACGGCTGCGGGACGTCGGACATGAAGTCCGGGGACGCCGTCTTCGCCCACCTCGCGGTGGCGCTGGCCGAGCCGCGGCACGACCTGACGTTCGTGTTCTACGACTGCGAGGAGGTCGAGGCCGAGCGCAACGGCCTGGGCCGGATCGAGCGCGAGCACCGCGACTGGCTCGACGCCGACCTCGCGATCCTCGGTGAGCCGACCGACGGCACGCTGGAGGCTGGCTGCCAGGGAACCCTGCGGGTCGAGATCCGCACGGCCGGCCGGCGGGCGCACTCGGCGCGGTCCTGGCTCGGGGACAACGCGATCCACCGGGCCGGGGAGATCCTCGCCCGGCTCGCCGCCTACGACGCCCGGGACGTCGACATCGACGGGTGCCGCTACCGGGAGGGACTGCAGGCCGTCCGGATCGGCGGCGGGGTCGCCGGGAACGTCGTGCCGGACGAGTGCGTCGTCACCGTCAACTTCCGGTTCGCGCCGGACCGCAGCGCCGAGCAGGCCGTCGCGCACGTCCGGGAACTGTTCGACGGGTACGAGCTCACCGTCACGGACCTGTCGCCGGGCGCGCTGCCCGGGCTGTCGGCGCCGGCCGCCGCCGAGTTCGTCGCGGCCAGCGGGGCGCCCCCCCGGGCCAAGTACGGCTGGACCGACGTGTCCCGGTTCGCCGCGCTCGGCATCCCCGCGGTCAACTACGGCCCCGGCGACCCGAACCTGGCGCACACCCGCGAGGAGCACGTCGCCGAGGCCGCGATCACGGCCTGCGCGGACGTCCTGCGCCGCTACCTCGCCCCCTGACCACTGGCTCTCCGGATCACGAGGACGCACATGCCCGATCAGACAGCCGGCCGGCGACAGCCGCCGGAGAAGCAGCGCGGCCCCGTGGTGCTGCGCGGCAGCCGTAGCGTCGAGCCGACCACCACCGACCAGCGGCTGCTCGACTCGCGGGGCCCGGCGGACTGGGTGCACACCGACCCGTGGCGGGTGCTGCGGATCCAGGCCGAGTTCGTCGAGGGGTTCGGCATGCTCGCCGAGCTGCCCCGGGCGGCGACGGTGTTCGGGTCGGCGCGCACGCAGCCGGACTCCGCGGAGTACGAGCGGGGCCGCGAGCTCGGTGCCCGGCTCGCCGGTGCCGGGTTCGCGGTGATCACCGGCGGCGGACCGGGCGTGATGGAGGCCGCCAACCGGGGCGCCTCGGAGGCCGGCGGGCTCTCGGTCGGCCTGGGCATCGAGCTGCCGTTCGAGCAGGGCCTGAACCCGTGGGTCGACCTGGGGATCAACTTCCGGTACTTCTTCGCCCGCAAGACGATGTTCGTGAAGTACTCGCAGGCGTTCGTCTGCCTGCCCGGCGGCTTCGGGACCCTCGACGAGCTGTTCGAGGCCCTCGTCCTGGTCCAGACCAAGAAGGTCACCAAGTTCCCCGTGGTGCTGCTCGGCACCGAGTACTGGGGCGGGCTCTACGACTGGATCTCCAAGACCGTCCTGCACGACGGCAAGGTCAGCGAGAAGGACCTGGACCTGCTGCACCTCACCGACGACATCGACGACGTCGTCGACGTCGTGCAGGAGGCCTATCACGCCTGGGAGGAGGCGCATTGAGCGCAGGCCCGCTCCCCGCCTCGCCGCGCCCCTCCTCGACGCCGGCGGACCGGCCCGCACCCGGGTTCGCCGTGTGTGTCTACTGCGCCTCCTCGGACGGCGTCGCCGCCCACCACATCGCGCTCGCCGAGGCGGTCGGCCGCGGCATCGCCGATCGCGGGTGGACGCTGGTCTCCGGCGGCGGCCGGCGCTCGATGATGGGCGCGGTCGGTACCGGGGCCCGCGCCGCGGGCGGGCGCACCGTCGGGATCATCCCGCGCTCGATGGTGGAGCGGGAGTGGGCCGACCACGACAGCGACGAGTTGCTGATCACCGAGAGCATGCGGGAGCGCAAGCAGCTGATGGAGGACCGGGCGGACGCGTTCCTCGCGCTCCCCGGCGGCATCGGCACGTGCGAGGAGCTGTTCGAGGTCTGGACGGCGGGGTCCCTGGGCCTGCACGGCAAGCCCGTCGTGCTGCTCGACCCGACCGGGCACTGGACCGGGCTCGTCGACTGGGTCGCCGGGCTGGTGGAGAGCGGGTTCGCCTCGCGGGCACCGATCGACCGGCTGCGCGTCGTCGGTGCCGGTGCCGGTGACGCTGCCGATCCGGTCGCGGCCGCGCTCGACGCGTGTGCCCGCCCGGTCACGTGAGGCCGCGCCGGCTCGCTGCCGTGGTTCCGGGACGGGTCCGCGCGGGCGGCTCCGCCGAGCCGGTGGAACCGGTCGCGGGCGCACGTGGGGTGGGCCTCGCCGTCGGCCGTCCGTGATGTGATGGTCGGCATGGGGACCGCGCTCGTGTACGTGCTCGTCCTCGCGGTCGTGGCGGGGCTGGTGTTCGTGCTGGCCGCTGCCGTGTTCGGTCGCGGGGAGGAACTGGCCCCGCTGGCCCCGGACGCTACGCCGACCCGGCTGCCCTCACGGGAGGTCTCCGGGGCCGACGTCCGCGACCTGCGTTTCCAGCAGGTGCTGCGCGGATACCGGATGGCGGAGGTCGACTGGGCACTGGACCGCCTGGCCGGCGAGGTGGACCGGCTGCGGGCCGACCGGCTCGAGATGGCCGACCGGGTCGCCCGGCTGGAGACGACGATCGCGCGGATGCGCAGCGGGGAGGTCCCGGTTGACGAGCAGTGGGGCAGCGAGCAGTGGGGCAGCGAACAGCGGGGCGACGAGCGGTCCTGACCCCGGCCGGGCCGAGCTGGCGGTCCCGGTCGACGTCAACGTCCCGGCCCCGGTGCTGTGGGACGTCGTCACCGACTGGGCGGGCCAGTCGGAGTGGATGCTCGGCACCCGGGTCGAGGTGACCGCCGGGGACGGCCGTTCGGTCGGCACCGAACTGCGCGCCGTCACCGGGATCGGCCCGCTCGGCGTGGCCGACACCATGCGGATCACCGAGTGGACCGAGCCGGCGCCGGGCGGATCCGGGCCGCGGCGGGTCGTCGTCACACACACCGGGACGGTGGTCCGCGGCGACGGCGTGTTCGCGGTCGAGGAGCTCGGGCCCGCCCGCAGCCGGTTCGTCTGGAGCGAGCGCCTCGACCTGCCGCTCGGCGCGCTCGGCCGGCTGGGCTGGCCCCTGGTGCGCCCGGGGTTCCGGACCGGCGTCGCGTACTCGCTGCGGTCGATGGCCGAGCGGACCGAGGACCGCTGGCGGGCCGGCCGGTGAGCACCCCGCAGGACCTGGACCCCTGCGAGTGGGGTCGGTGCGAGTGGGCACTGTCCGCCCCCGACTACGTCGCCTACCACGACGACGAGTGGGGTTACCCGGTACACGGGACCGCCGCCTGGTTCGAGCGGATCACCCTCGAGGGCTTCCAGGCCGGCCTGTCCTGGATCGTCGTGCTGCGCAAGCGACCGGCGTTCCGGGAGGTCTTCGCGGACTTCGACCCGGCGACCGTGGCCCGCTTCGGCGACGACGACGTGGCCCGCCTGCTCGCCGACGCCCGGATCGTCCGCAACCGGCAGAAGATCGAGGCCGCGATCACCAACGCCCGCGCCGTGCTCGACCTCGCCGACGCCGGTGACGATCTCGGCGGGCTCCTGCGCTCGTTCGCGCCGGACCCGGCCGACCATCCGCGGCCGGCCCGGATCGAGGACGTCCCCGCCGTCACGCCCGAGTCGACGGCGATGTCGGCGGCGCTGAAACGGCGCGGCTTCCGGTTCGTCGGCCCGACCACCTGTTACGCGCTCATGCAGGCTACCGGCCTGGTCGACGACCACGTCGCGCACTGCTGGCGAGCCGCAAGGACGACGCGCGCGGGCTGAGTACCGGCCTGCGGCGGGACGTCGGGGCGCTGCCGGAGCGCCGCGACGGCGTTGCGCTGCGTGAACGCCGGGCGACCGGATCCGACTCGTGATCGCCTCGGTTGCGCCCCGCCACCGGGGATGGGGGACAATGGACTCCCGTGACCGGCGCGTACCCCGAACGCGGCGGGCGGAGACGACGACAGTGCGCATCTTGACGGAGGACGGACGAATGGCCGCGATGAAGCCCCGTACCGGCGACGGGCCCATGGAAGTCACCAAGGAGGGCCGGGGCATCGTGATGCGCGTCCCGCTCGAGGGTGGCGGCCGGCTGGTGGTCGAGATGACGCCGGACGAGGCGGTCAACCTGAGCGAGGCGCTGAAGGGGACCGTGGGCTGACGCCCGACCGGCGGCGCCGGACGACTCCGTGCGCCGCCCGGGCCGTCACGCCACGGCCCGGTAGACCTCCACCGTCCGCCGGGCCATCTCCGCCCAGGCGAACTGGGCGACCGCGCGCTCCCGCCCCCGCTCACCCATCCGGGCCGCCCGCTCCGGGTCGCCGACCAGCGCGTTCACCCGTTCGGCCAGGGCGGTCTCGAACGCCGCGATGTCGCCGGCGTCGTAGTGCGCGAGCAGCCCGGTCTCGCCGTCCGCGACGACCTCCGGGATGCCGCCGACGTCGGAGGCCACGACCGCGGTGCCGCAGGCCATCGCCTCCAGGTTCACGATGCCCAGCGGCTCGTACACCGACGGGCACACGAACACCGTCGCCGCCGACAGCAGCTGCCGGACCTCGGTGGTCTTGAGCATGCGCTGGATCCAGACCACGCCGGAGCGTGCCTCGGACAGCTCCGCGACCGCCCGCTCGGTCTCGGCGGCGATGTCCGGCGTGTCCGGCGCGCCGGCGCACAGCACGATCTGGGCGGCCGGGTCGATCGCGTGCGCGGCCGCGACGAGGTGCCGGAGCCCCTTCTGCCGGGTGATCCGCCCGACGAACACTACGAGCGGCCGGTCCGGGTCCACCCCGTTGCCGGTCAGGGCCTCGCGCGCGTCGTCCGGCCGGTCGGACCCCGGCCGGTAGAACTCGGTGTCGATCCCGTTGTGCACCACGTGCACCCGCTCCGGGTCGATCGCCGGGTAGGCGGCCAGCACGTCGCGGCGCATCCCGTGCGAGACGGCGACGACGGCGTCGGCGGCCTCGTAGGCGGTCCGCTCCACCCAGGACGACAGCCGGTACCCGCCGCCGAGCTGCTCGGCCTTCCACGGCCGCAGCGGCTCCAGCGAGTGCGCGGTCACCACGTGCGGGCGCCCGTGCAGCAGCCCGCCGATGTGGCCGGCCATGTTGGCGTACCAGGTGTGCGAGTGCAGGACGTCGCACCGCTCGAGCTCGGCGGCCATCGACAGGTCCACCCCGAGCGTGGTCAGCGCCGCGTTCGCGCCGTCCGGCAACGGTGGCGCCGAGTGCGCCCGGGCGCCGGCCGGGGCGGGGATCCCCGGCTCGGCGAAGCAGTGCACGTCGACGTCGACGAGCTCCCGCAACGCGGGGACGAGGTGTCCGACGTGGACACCGGCGCCGCCGTAGACGGCGGGCGGGAATTCACGGGTGAGCAGGCCGACGCGCACGGCGGGTGACCGTACTGCCTCGGCCTGTCCGCGCGCGAGGAGCGCCCGGTGCGGCCGCCGCCGGCGCCGGCCGGGCCCGCTCCGGCGGGTGGCCCCGGCCGGGGACGGGCATTAGGGTTCGGGCCATGCGCTCGACGTCGTCCGGACGGCTGCCAGGGAAGGTCTTGGGGATCGTGCTGGCCGGCGGCGAGGGCAAGCGGCTGTGGCCGCTGACCGCGGACCGGGCGAAGCCCGCGGTGCCCTTCGGCGGCAACTACCGGCTGATCGACTTCGTGCTGTCGAACCTGGTCAACGGCGGCATGGACCGGCTCTGCGTGCTGACCCAGTACAAGTCGCACTCGCTGGACCGGCACATCTCCACGACGTGGCGACTGTCCAGTGTGCTCGACCAGTACATCACCACGGTCCCGGCCCAGCAGCGGCTCGGCCGCCGCTGGTACACCGGCAGCGCGGACGCGATCTTCCAGAGCCTCAACCTGGTCTACGACGACGAGCCCGACTACATCGCCGTGTTCGGCGCGGACCACGTGTACCGGATGGACCCGGCGCAGATGATCGCCCAACACGCCGAGTCCGGGGCCGGCGTCACCGTCGCCGGGATCCGGGTGCCGCGGGCCGAGGCGAAGGCGTTCGGCTGCATCGCCTCCGACGAGTCCGGGCGGATCACCAAGTTCCTGGAGAAGCCCTCGGACCCGCCGCACGTGCCCGGCGATCCCGACGTCACGTTCGCCTCGATGGGCAACTACGTGTTCAGTACCGAGGCGCTGCTGGAGGCGCTGCGGGCCGATGCCGCGAACGCCGACTCCGACCACGACATGGGCGGCGACATCATCCCCGCCCTGGTCGAGCAGGGTGCGGCGCACGTCTACGACTTCGCCGACAACATCGTCCCCGGCGCGACCGAGCGGGACACCGGCTACTGGCGCGACGTCGGGACGATCGACGCCTACTACGACGCGCACACCGACCTGGTGTCCGTGCACCCGATCTTCAACCTCTACAACTCGCGCTGGCCGATCCGGACCGCGACGCCCGCGCTGCCGCCGGCGAAGTTCGTCGAAGGCGGCATCGCGCAGGACTCGGTCGTCGGCGCCGGGACGATCATCTCCGGGGCCATCGTGCGCCGGTCGGTGATCAGCCCGAACGTCATGGTGCAGGGCGGCGCCGAGGTCTCGGACTCGGTGGTGCTCCCCGGGACCCGGATCGGCCGGGGCGCGGTGGTGCGCCGGGCGATCCTGGACAAGAACGTCGTCGTCCCGGACGGCGCGCTGATCGGGGTGGACCCGAGCCTGGATCGGAGCCGCTACACCGTGTCCAACGGCGGGGTCGTGGTGCTCGGCAAGGGCGTCACCGCCCAGTAGCCTTCACCGCTCATCGGCGGTGTCGATGCGCCGTTCGCTCCGCTCACCGGCGGTGTCGATGCGCCGTTCGCTCCGCTCACCGGCGGACGGCGCAGAGCATCCCGTCGGAGACCGGGAGCAGCGCCGACAGCAACCGCTCGTCGTCGCGGACCAGGCCCGCGGTCTCGCGCAACGCCGCGGTGCCCGGCCCGTCCCCTGCGCCGTCCCCGGCGACCCGGCCGCCGTCCAGCACACCCTCCAGCACCAGCACCCCGCCGGGGCGCAGCAGCCGGATCGCCTCGGCCAGGTAGCCCGGGTACTCGCCCGGCACGGCGTCGGCGACGACCAGGTCGTACCCACCGTCGGTGAGCCGGGGCAGCACGTCCAGCGCCATCCCGTTGATCAGCCGCAGCCGGGACGGCCCGTACCCGGCGCCCAGGAACGACCGGCGGGCCACCCGCTGCAGCTCCGGGTCGACGTCGATCGTGGTCAGCACGCCGTCGGTGGCCATCCCGCGCAGCAGGTAGTGCCCGCTCACCCCGGCCCCGGTGCCGACCTCCACCACGGCCCTGGCGGCGATCGTCGCGGCCAGCACGGACAGCGTCGCGCCGCCGGCCGGGCTGATCGGCTGCGCGCCCGCGGCGTCCCCGTCGGCGCGGGCCTGCCCGACGGCCTCGTCCTCGACGAGGTAGCCCTCGGCGTACGCGGCCGCCCCCGCGGGTGTCGTCATGGACCAAGATTAACGCCGACGTCGCCCGGCCCCGACGTCGTCGGTCCCCGAATTTCACAGACTCCTCTCAGACGGGTTTCACATGCTCCTCATTTCGCGAGGGCATCCTGTATGGCAACGACGATCCGCGGCGGTGTCCCCGTCGCACGGCCGACTGGCCCGACCCGGAGGTGCCCGACCCCGATGCCCGCCCCCCGCGCAGACGACGACGCCCCGCCCCGGGAGGCCGTCGGCACCCACCGCCCCGGTGAGGGGGCCGACTGGACGCCGCCGAGCTGGGAAGAGGTCGTCCGGGAGCACGCCGATCGGGTCTACCGGCTCGCCTACCGGCTGTCCGGCAACCCGCACGACGCCGAGGACCTGACCCAGGAGACGTTCATCCGGGTGTTCCGCTCGCTGGCGTCCTACAAGCCGGGCACGTTCGAGGGCTGGCTGCACCGGATCACCACGAACCTGTTCCTGGACATGGTCCGCCGTCGTGCACGGCTGCGGATGGAGGGCCTGCCCGAGGACACCGACCGGCTGCCCGGCGGCGGGCCGGAGCCGGAGACCGTGTTCGCGATCAACCACCTGGACCCGCACCTGCAGGCGGCGCTGGACGAGCTGGCGCCGGACTTCCGGGTCGCGGTCGTGCTCTGCGACGTCGAGGGCCTGTCCTACGAGGAGATCGGTGCCACGCTCGGCGTGAAGCTGGGAACCGTGCGCAGCCGGATCCACCGCGGACGGACCGCACTGCGGGCGTCCCTGGAGCGGCACCGCGCCGCCGAGGCCGCCGAGGGCACCGACACGGTGGCCGGGACGCACGGACCGGTGGCAGAGTTGGTGCCGTGACGGATCGACGACGGTTCCAGGTCGTCCCCCCGGACTGGGGGGAGGCCCACCTCACCCTGGAGGCGGTCGTCGCGTACGTGGACGACGAGCTGGCCGCCGGCCCGCAGGACCGGGCGGTGCGGCATCTCGGCCGGTGCGCGGGCTGCGCCGCCGAGGTCGCCGAGCAGCGCCGCGCCCGCTCCGCCCTGCGCGGGGCCGACGCGCCGACGCTGCCGCCGTCCCTGATGACCGCGCTGCGCGCGATTCCGCAGGACACCGAGCTGCCCGCGCCCCCGGCCGGCCTCGCCCTGTCCGACGACGGCGAGCTGGTCTCGATCCTGCGTCCCGCCGCGATCCCCGGAGCGGCATGCTCCGACACTACGGCCCCCGCAGCGGTGGACCCCGTAGCGGCGGATCCCGGGTCCGGGCCGGCCGGACGCTCCCGCCGTTCCCGGCGGGTCCGGCTCGGCACCGGTGCCGCGGTCTCCGGGCTGGCGCTCGGAGCGCTCGCGTTCGGGCTGCCGGCCGTCACCGCGAACGCCCCGGCGCCCGGCCCGTCCGGGCCCGCCCCCGGCTCGCCCGTGGTGGCCCGGCTGGCGGTCAACCCCGCCCAGCCGGCCCGCCCGCGGTCCGGTATCGGCACCGCGTCGTCCGCCGCGCCTGCGGCCCCGACGGCATCGGCCCCCGGCGCGCCCGCGGTCCCCGGCCCCACCCCGATGCGCACCGCCGGTCTGCCCCCGTCGGGTTGATCCCGGACCGCCCCGGCGGCGCCGCAACAGGGACTTCACCGCCCGCGCGGCACGCTGGCCGGGTGCCGTGCCCGACCGCCTCCCGTCCCGTCTGCGCGCCGACGACGATCGTGGCGGGCCGATGAGCGACGGCCCCCGCGACGCCTCCCGCAACGGCGCCGGATCCCCGGACGGGCCTCCCGACGGCCGGCTGCACGCCGGTTCCGGCCGGGCAGACGACGCCCGCCCCGGGGACGGGACCGCGCCACCGCGACTGCGCCCGCGACCGCTGGAGCGCCCGGCCACCGACCCCGCCGAGCGGCGGGCCTTCGGCCGCCCGGACGGCGTCGGCTCCGGGTTCGCCCGGCCGACCGGCACCGGCCCGCGAGCCGCGTCCCCGACGTCCGCCGCGCCACCACCGACCGCCGCCGTCGCGCGTGCGTTCGGACGCCCGGACACCGGAACCGGGCTGCAACGGCCCCCCGACGGGCGCGCCCACGACCCGGCCGCGGGCGGCCCGGACGACTCGGACCCGTTCTGGCCGGGCGGGTCCGCGGAGGACCCGTGGCGCAACCCGGGCGCGCCGGTCGTCGCGGCACCGCCGGCCGGGCACACCGACGACGCTCCGGAACCGGAGCGTCCCGAGGGCCCGCGGCTCAGCATGCGCGAGGTGCTGTTCGGCAACCGGGTGCAGCCGCGGGCGCTGGCCCTGCTCGGGGTGCTGGCGATCGGCGTCGGCGCGCTCGGTGGTCTGGTCGGGCACTGGACGGCCGCCGGTGCCGACACGCTGACCAGCCCGGGCGCCGTGCTCGCCGGCGCCGAGGAGGCCAAGGAACGCCCGCCCGGCTCGGTGCCGGAGGTGGCGGGCCGGGTGCTGCCGTCGGTGGTGTCGCTGGAGGTCACTGTCGGGAACCAGGCCGGGAACGGTTCCGGGGTGGTGATCGACCCGGAGGGCTACGTGCTGACCAACGACCACGTCGTGGCTCCCGCCGTCGGACCCGGCCAGGGCACCATCGAGGCGGTCTTCTCGGACGGCTCCCGGGTCCCGGCCAGCGTCGTCGGGGCCGACCCGATGACCGACCTCGCGGTGGTGAAGGTGCCGGTCGCGAACCCCACGGTGGCCGCGATCGGGCGCTCCGCGGACCTGGCCGTCGGCGACGCGGTGATCGCGATCGGGTCGCCGTTCGGGCTGGCCGGCACGGTCACCACCGGCATCGTGTCGGCCGTGGAGCGGCCGCTGCGGCTCGACCCGGAGGGAAGCGCCGGGGATGCGGTGATCGACGCCGTGCAGACCGACGCCGCGATCAACCCCGGCAACTCCGGCGGCCCGCTGGTCGACGCGACCGGTGCCGTCGTCGGGATCAACACCGCGATCCGCAGCGCGAGCGCGGAGGGCGGCGGCGGGCAGGGCGGCTCGATCGGGCTCGGGTTCGCCATCCCGGTCGACGACGCCCGCGCGATCGCCGAGGAGCTCATCCGCACCGGTCGGATCGCGCACGCCGATCTCGGGGTGAACGCCCGCTCGGTCACCGACGGCGCCACCGACGGCGCGCAGGTGCAGAACGTCGTCGCGGGCGGGCCGGCGGCCGCCGCCGGGATCGTGGAGGGCGATGTCGTCGTCCGGCTGGCCGGGCGGGCCATCTCCGGCGCCGACGAGCTGGTCGTGGCCGTGCGGGAGCACCGGCCGGGTGAGCAGGTGCCCGTCGAGCTGGTACGCCAGGGGCGTCCGCTGACGGTCGCGGCGACCCTCGGGCAGCGCTGAGCGGGAGCGCCGACCCGGCTCAGAACCGGGCTGCGTATCCTGGGGGTGTGTTCGAGAACATCGGCATGGCGGAGATCCTCATCCTCGTCGTCGCCGGGCTGTTCATCCTGGGGCCCGAGCGGCTCCCGGACGCGGCTCGCTGGCTGGGCAACGCCGTCCGGCAGGTGAAGGAGTACGCCACCGGTGCCCAGAACCACCTGAAGAAGGAACTGGGCCCGGAGTTCGACGAGCTGCGGCAGCCGTTGAACGAGCTGCGCGGCCTGCGCTCGTTCAACCCGCGAACCGCGATCACCCGCAGCCTGTTCGCCGAGGACGAGCCGGTGAAGCCGAACGGTCACGCCCCCGGCGTCACCGGATCCGCCGCGAACGGGGCCACCGCCGCGAACGGGGCCACCGCCGCGGGCGGCGCCGCCGCAGGCGCCGCAGCCGGCAACCCCACCCCGCCGGCGCCGGCGCCCCGGCCGGAGCCGAAGCCGCTCACCCCCGGCGAGCAGCCCCCGGTCGACCTCGACGCCACCTGACACCCGTGCCGGGCAGCCTCACCGTCAGCGCAGGAGCGCCGGGCGGCGGCGGTGGTGCTCGGTGGCCTCCTGGTAGGCGTGTGCGGCGGCCAGCACGGTGGCGTCCGCGTGCCGCGGGCCGACGACCTGCAGCCCGACCGGCAGCCCGGCCGCGGTGAACCCGCACGGCACCGACAGCGCCGGCTGCTGGGTCATGTTGAACGGGTAGGTGAACGGCGTCCAGGACGTCCAGCGCGGGTTCGGCCAGCCCTGCGGCACCTCCCGGCCGCCGTCGAAGGCGGTGATCGGAACCGTCGGGGTGAGCAGCAGGTCGTACTCGTCGTGGAAGGCGCCCATCAGGGTGCCGAGCTCGTTGCGCACGGCCATCGCGCCCAGGTAGTCCAGCGCGCTGGTCCGCGCCCCCCGCTCGGCGATCTCCACCAGGGACGGGTCCATCGACCGGCGGGCCTCGGCGCCGATCGGCTCCAGGGACTTCGCCGCCGCCGCGAACCACAACGTCTCGAACGGCTCGATCGGGTCGGCGAACCCGGGGTCGGCGGTCTCCACCGTCGCACCCAGCGACCGGGAGAACACCTCCACCGCGGCGGCGACCAGCGCGGCCACCTCCGGGTCGACCTCGGCGTACCCGAGGGTGGGGGAGAACCCGATCCGCAGGCCCTGCGCGCCGCCTGCCAGCCGTTGCACCGCCGACTCGCGGGGGACATCCAGCGCCCACGGGTCCCGGTGGTCGGGCTGGGCGACGACGTCGTGCAGCAGCGCGGCATCGGCGACGGTGCGGGTCATCGGGCCGGGGTGCGCGAGGGTCCCGAACGCCGAGCCGGGCCAGTGCGCGATCCGGCCGTAGGTCGGCTTGTGCGCCACGGTCCCGGTGAACGCGGCCGGGATCCGGACCGAGCCGCCCGCGTCGGTGCCCAGCGACAGCGGGCCCATGCCGAGCCCGACCGCGGACGCGCTGCCGCCGGACGACCCGCCCGCGGTCAGCGACGGGTCCCACGGGTTGGTGGTGACCCCGGTCAGCGGCGAGTCGGTGACGCCCTTCCAGGCAAGCTCCGGCGTGGTGTTCTTGCCGAGCAGCACCGCGCCGGCGGCACGCACCCGGGCCACCGGCGGGCCGTCCACCTCGAACGGACCGTCCGGCGAGATCGTCCTCGACCCCTTGCGGGTCGGCCAGCCGACCGTCAGGAACATGTCCTTGATCGAGGTCGGTACCCCGTCCAGCGGGCCGATCGGCTCACCGGACTGCCAGCGGGCCTCGGCGTCCTTGGCCGACGACAGTGCCGAGTCCGCGTCGACGAGGCAGTACGCGTTCACCGTGCCGTCGTGCGCCTCGATCCGGTCCAGGGCGTCCCGGGTGGCCTGCACCGGGGAGATCTCGCCGGTGCGGTACCCCGCCAGCAGCTCGGTGGCGCTGAGATCGGCTGTCGTCACGACTGTCCTCCGGTGTCGTCTGCGTGGCTCACGAGTTCGCCCCGGCGCTCACGTATCCACGTTCCTTGTCCACCACGTTGCGCAGCTCCCGGCCGCCGGTGAACCGCGCCAGGTTGTCGACGAACAGCTCGACGAGCATGTCCTTCCACCCGACGACGTCGCCGGACATGTGCGGCGAGATCAGCACGTTCTCCATCGCCCAGAGCGGCGAGTCGGCAGGCAGCGGCTCGACCTCGAACACGTCCAGTGCCGCACCGGCGAGCCGGCCCGACGCCAGCGCGTCGGCCAGCTCGTCCTGCACCACCAGCGGGCCGCGGCCGACGTTGACCACCCGGGCCCGCCGGGGGAGCAGGCCGATCGTGCCGCTGTGCAGCATCCCGCGGGTCGCCTCGGTCAGAGGCGCGGCCAGCACCAGGACGTCGGTGTCGGGCAGCAACCCGGGCAGCTCGTCGAACGCGTGTACGCCCTCGGCGGCGCGCCGGCCGACCAGCCGCACCCGCATCCCCACCGCGCCCAGCAGCCGCGCGATCGCGTGCCCGATCGGCCCGCTCCCGACGACGGTGGCGACCTTCCCGGCGACCGTCTCGGTCTCCCGGTGCCGCCAGGTCCGGTCCCGCTGGAGGGCCAGCGACCGTGGGGTGTCCTTGGCGAAGGCGAGGACCGCGCCGAGCACGAACTCGGCCATCGGCTCGTCGAACACGCCGCGGGAGTTCGTCAGCGTCACCGGCGAGGCCAGCAGGGCCGGGAACGCGACGCGGTCGACGCCGGCACTGGCGGTGTGCACCCAGCGCAGCGTGCCCGGCCCGGTCCCGGCGATGGCGTCCGACCAGACCTCGCGCACGGCGTCGGAGGTGAAGTCCCAGGTGAGCAGCACGTCACTGCCGGGCAGGGCGTCGGCGAGCTCGGCCGGCCCGGCCGCGAACCGGAGACATGCATCACCTACCAGATCGTCGAGGCCGGGCGGGTGCTCGCCGCCGTCCAGCACGGCGACGGTGGGAGGGTGCTGACCAGCGGAAACCGGCAACGAACGATCCTGTCGGTGGGGAGGTCGGGCGACGTTGACACGCTATGAAGCGACCCTATGATTGTCAACAATCTGCTGCGTTCGGTGGCGGTGCCGGGCGACCTCCGGCGCGCGGGACTCACGAGCGGCGGAGATCACCCACATCACGCCGTACCCCAGGGAGATCTCCCGTGTCCAAACTGGTCAGGATCGAGCTCGCGAAGCGCGGCGTCTCCTGTGTCGCCGAACTGCTGGAGAAGCAGGCGCCGCGGACCACCGCGGCGGTCTGGGAGGCGCTCGCCGAGGGCCCGCTCGGCGGCGAGGCGCAGCACGCCAAGTACGCCCGCAACGAGGTGTACACGATCGTCCGCCGGTTCGGCCCGCGGATCGGGCAGGAGAACCCGACCATCACGCCGATCCCGGGCGATGTCTGCTATTTCGACTTCCACGGCGGCATGCTCGACGCGGCCTTCAAGGACGACCAGGGGATCGACGCCGAGTCCGGCGGGATCGACCTGGCGATCTTCTACGGCCGGAACAACCTGCTGCTCAACGGCGACGTCGGCTGGGTCCCCGGCAACGTGTTCGCCACGATCGTCGAGGGGCTGGACGTGATGGCGACCGCCTGCCACGACGTGTGGCGTTCGGGCAGCGTCGGGGAGCGGCTCGTCTACTCCCGCGTGGAGGAGTAGCGGTGCCCGCCGAACTGTCCGTCGGCTTCGAGTCGGCGGCCGGACACCGGTCCCCGCACGGCGGACCCGAGGACGCACCCGGCATCGGGATGATCGCGCCCTTCGACTTCGCGCTGGACCGCGAGCTCTGGCGCTGGGCGCCGGACGACACGTCGCTCTACCTGACCCGGATGCCGTTCCTCACCACGCCGATGACGGTGGACATGGCCGAGGCCATCGCCGACCGGCGCCCGGTCCGGCGGGCCACCCGGGACGTGCTCACCCCCCGGCCGGGGGTGGTCAGCTACGGCTGCACGTCGGGCAGCTTCGTCGGTGGGGCGGCGGCCGAGTACGTGCTCCACCGCACGATCCTCGACGCCGGTGCCCCGCGGGCGTCGACCACCAGCGGGGCGCTGGTGGAGGCACTCGCCGTGCTGGGGGTGAGCCGGCTGGCGATCGCCACGCCCTACATCGCCGCGGTGACCGAGCGGCTGGTCGGGTTCCTGCACGACCACCGGGTCGAGACCGTCGCCAGCGAGGGGCTCGGCCTGATCGGCAACATCTGGCGCACCACCTACGAGCAGGTCGTCGAGATCGTCCGCGCGGTGGACCGGCCGGAGGCGCAGGCGTTGTTCATCTCCTGCACCAACCTGCCCACCTACGACGTGATCGAGCCGCTGGAACGGGCGCTGGGCAAGCCGGTGCTCACCGCGAACCAGGTCACCATGTGGGACGCCTGTCGCAAGATCGACCGCGCGGCGGTCGGCGGTGGTCGGTTGCTGGAATCCTGGAAACCGGGCGATCCTGCCACTTGCCTCCCGGAACAAACTGTAGGATTGTCGACAATATGAGCACGGTCGGAATCCTGTACCCCGGCTACTCGGCCGAGGACGACTACCCACGTGCGGAGAAGCTGCTGTCCGCCGACGGGACGGACACCCGCCTCCCGCTGGTGCACACCGAGATGAAGGTGGACGCCCACCGCGAGGACGCGCTGCTCGACATCGGCGGCGACGACGTCCTGGCCGAGGGCGCCCGCCGGGTCGCCGCCGAGGCGGGGCCGCTGGACTCGATCATCTGGGCGTGCACATCGGGGAGCTTCATCTTCGGCCCGGAGGGTGCCACCCGGCAGGCGGCGACGCTGGAACGGGCGGCCGGGGTGCCGGCGTCGAGCACGTCGTTCGCGTTCGTCGACGCCTGCCACCGGCTCGGGATCACCTCGGTGGCGCTCGGGGCGACCTACCCGCCGGACGTCGCGGGCGCGTTCGTGCAGTTCCTGACCCACCACGGGATCTCGGTGCTGACCGTCTCCGCGCGGGACATCATCACCGCCGCCGAGGTGGGCACGCTGCCGAACGAGACCGTGCTGCAGTTCGCCGAGGCGGTGTCGTCGGACGCGCCGTCCGCGGACGCCGTGCTGCTGCCGGACACCGCGCTGCACACCGTGGATATCCTCGACGCGCTGGACTTCCGGCTCGGGAAGCCGGTGCTGACCGCCAACCAGGTCAGCATCTGGCAGGGCCTGCGGCTGGCCGGGGCGGACCTCGGCAGGTCCGGTCTCGGCACCCTGTTCCGGTAACGGTGACGCCGTGAGCACAGCGGGTCTCGACGTCTCGGAGCTCGAACCGGTCAGCCGGCGTTCCACCGCGGAGATCGTGGCGGACCGGATCCGCACCGCGATCATGCGCGGGACGTTCCGGCCGGGCACCCAGCTCGGCGAGGTCGAGCTGGCCGGCCGGCTCGGAGTGAGCCGGGGCCCGCTGCGCGAGGCGATGCAGCGGCTGGTCGCGGAGGGTCTGCTGCGCAGCGAGCGGCACCGGGGCCTGTTCGTGCGTGAGCTCGGCCCGGACGACGTCCGGGACGTCTACCTGGCCCGGACCGCCGTCGAACGGGCGGCGGTCCTGCAGGTGCTGGCCGGTGACCGGGCGGTCGCGGTGCAGGCGCTGGCCGGGCCGCTGGCCGCGATGGCCGACGCGGCGCTGGCCGGGGACCCGGTCGCGCTGGGCGATGCGGACCACGAGTTCCACGCCGCGCTGGTCGCCGCGTCCGGGAGCCCGCGGCTGTGCCGGATGACCGACGGCCTGCTCGTCGAGACCCGGATGTGCCTGGCCGCGCTGCAGCAGACCGCCCCGCCCGCCCCGGACCTGGTACGCGAGCACGAGCGGCTGCGCGACGCGCTCGTCGACGGGGACGCCGAGCTGCTGCTCGACCGGCTGGAGGCGCACATGGACGACGCGGTGGCCCGGATCCTGGCCGCGATGCCCGGAGCCGCCTGAACGGCTGCGTAGGGTGCGGGCACGTGACGGGCGTGCTCGAGGGGTTCCTGGTCATCGGCGTGGTCGTCGCCGTGGGGTACCTGCTGGCCCGCGGGAACGCGCTCGGCGACCAGGGTGCCCGGGTGCTGTCCCGCACCGCGTTCTTCGTCGCGACGCCCGCGCTGCTGTTCAGCACGCTGGCCGCCTCGGACGTCCGCGAGGTGCTCTCCTTCCCGTTGCTGATCACCGCGGTCACCAGCTCGCTGGCCTGCCTGCTGTTCGTGCCGCTCGCGCTGGCCCGGCACCGGCCGGCGGGTGAGGTCGTCGTCGGATCGATGGCCGCCGGCTACGTCAACGCGGGCAACCTCGGCATCCCGATCGTCACCTACGTGCTGGGGAACCCGGCGGCCGTCGCGCCGGTGCTGCTGTTCCAGCTCGCCGTGCTCACCCCGGTGTTCACCACGCTGATGGACGTGCTGCCCGGGGACGGTCGCGGTGAACGCCCGTCCTGGGTCCGGATCGTGCTCGCCCCGCTGCGGAACCCGATCGCGGTCGCCACCGCGGCCGGGCTGGTCGTGTCGGCGACCGGCGTGGCGCTGCCGGAGCCGGTCTCCGCGCCGATCGAGCTGATCGCCGACCTGGCGGTGCCCGCGATGCTGCTCGCCTTCGGCATCTCCCTGCGCGGCGCCCGGCTCCCCGGGGCCGGAGCGACCGGCCCGTCGCTGTGGATCGCGGTGGCGGTCAAGAATGTCGTGCACCCGCTGCTCGCCTGGGGGCTGGCCGGCGGGATCCTCGGGCTGACCGGCCCGCCGCTGGTCGCCGCCGTCGTCTGCGCCGCGCTGCCGACCGCGCAGAACGTCTTCGGCTACGCCATGCGCTACGACCGCGCCGTCGTCCTCGCCCGGGACGCCGCCCTCGCCTCGACGATCGCCGCGGTACCGGTGTTGCTGGTCATCGCCGCGATCCTGACCTGAGGAAGATCGTTTTCGCCCGGCTCGGCGGGGAGCGATCGGTGGGGCGTTGCGTGGAGGTGCGCAGAGCAAAGAGACGGTGGACCCTCTTGCTCCGGACGACTTGCCCGTGCTTCCCTAGGATTGTCGACAACTCGACAACCCGCCGTCTCGACACCCCGGCCGTCACGACCGCCCGTGCACCCGGGCGCCGGACATCCCGACGCATCAGGAGCTGCGAACCCATGGCACAGCTGTCCCCACTGCTGAAGCAGGCCACCCCGGTCCAGGCCGCCCGCGGTGAGGGCGTCTACCTCTTCGACACCGAGGGTCGCCGGCACCTGGACTTCACCGCCGGCATCGGCGTCACCTCCACCGGGCACTGCCACCCGGCTGTCGTCGCGGCCGCGCAGGAGCAGGTCGGCACGCTGATCCACGGTCAGTACACCACCGTGATGCACCAGCCGCTGCTCAAGCTGACCGAGAAGCTCGGTGAGGTGCTCCCCGCAGGCATCGACTCGGTGTTCTTCACCAACTCCGGCTCCGAGGCGGTCGAGGCGTCGGTGCGACTGGCCCGTCAGGCCACCGGCCGTTCCACGATCGTCGCGTTCGACGGCGGCTTCCACGGCCGCACGATGGGTGCCGCCGCGCTCACCACCTCCGGCGCCAAGATCCGCGCCGGGATCGGCCCGCTGATGGGCGGCGTCGCGTTCGCGCCGTTCCCCTACGCCTACCGCTACGGCTGGTCGGAGGAGGAGACCGTCGCGTTCGCGCTGCGCGAGCTCGACCGCCAGCTGGCCAGCACCGCGCCGGCCTCGGACGTCGCGGCCTTCATCGTCGAGCCGGTGCTCGGCGAGGGCGGCTACGTGCCCACCCCGGCCGCGTTCCTGCAGGGCCTGCGCGAGCGCGCCGACTCCCACGGCATCCTGCTGATCGCCGACGAGGTGCAGACCGGGTACGGGCGCACCGGGAAGTTCTGGGGCCACCAGCACGCCGAGGGCGTCACCCCGGACATCATCGTCACCGCCAAGGGTCTCGCGTCCGGCTTCCCGCTGTCCGCGATCGCCGCGCCGAAGGCGATCATGGAGAAGGCATGGCCGGGCTCGCAGGGCGGCACCTACGGCGGCAACGCGGTGGCCTGCGCCGCGGCACTGGCCACCCTGGAGGTCGTGCAGGGTGAGAACCTGGTCGAGAACGCCCGGGTGCAGGGCGAGCGGCTGGTGGCCGGGGTCCGGGACGGCGCGCAGGGGATCGCCGCGATCGGCGACGTGCGCGGCCTCGGCCTGATGGTCGGCATCGAGTTCGTCGACGCCGCCGGGAAGCCGGACGGCGCGACCGCGGCGAAGGTGCACGCGGCCGCCGCCGAGCAGGGTCTGCTGCTGCTGACCTGCGGCGTCTACGGCAACATCGTCCGGATGATCCCGCCGTTGGTGGTCGACGCCGAGCAGATCGACGAGGGCCTGGCGCTCTGGACCAAGGCACTGAACAACGCGCTGTCCTGACCAGGCGCGGCCCCGGGGACGCCAACGCCCCCGCACCGTCGACGGTGCGGGGGCGTTCGCGTGCGCGGACCCTCGTCAGCTGCGGGTGGGCGAGATGTTCAGGCTCATCCCGGCCAGCCCGCGGGCTCGCACGGCGAGCTTGTCGGCGATCCCGTCCAGCACCTGGGCGGCCGCCGACTCCGGCTCGCTCAGCACGATCGGGGTCCCGGAGTCGCCTCCGGAGCGGACCGCGGTCTCCAGCGGCACCTGGCCGAGCAGCGGCACCGGCGCCCCGACGGTGCGGGTCAGCGAGTCCGCGACGGTCTGCCCGCCGCCGGAACCGAAGATGTCCGCGCGGGTGCCGTCGGGCATCTCCATCCAGGACATGTTCTCCACCACGCCGGCCAGGCGCTGGCGGGTCTGCAGCGAGATCGCGCCGGCCCGCTCGGCCACCTCTGCCGCGGCCTGCTGCGGGGTGGTCACCACCAGCAGCTCGGCGTTCGGGATGAGCTGTGCGGTGGAGATCGCGATGTCGCCGGTACCCGGGGGCAGGTCCAGCAGCAACACGTCCAGGTCGCCCCAGAACACGTCGGACAGGAACTGCTGCAGCGCGCGGTGCAGCATCGGCCCGCGCCAGACGACCGGGGTGTTGCCGTCGGTGAACATGCCGATCGAGATGACCTTCACGC
The DNA here is from genome assembly GCF_046546495.1 of Pseudonocardia nantongensis. NCBI lineage: Bacteria > Bacillati > Actinomycetota > Actinomycetes > Pseudonocardiales > Pseudonocardiaceae > Pseudonocardia > Pseudonocardia nantongensis. The sequence continues at coordinate 150,875 of NZ_JBKGXT010000002.1, forward strand.
CGTGCGCCTGCGGCGGCATGATCATGTTCTCGACCTTGGTCGGACGGTCGGCGGCGCCGAGCATCCGGGGCACCGAGTGGCCGTAGATGTCGGCGTCGACCACGCCGACCTTCAGCCCGCGCCGGGCCAGCGACGCGGCCACGTTGACGGTGACCGAGGACTTGCCCACCCCGCCCTTGCCGGAGGCGACGCAGTAGACGCGGGTCAGCGAACCGGGCTGGGCGAACGGGATCTCGGGCTCGTCGGCGTCGCCGCGCAGGCTGCGCCGCAGCTCGGTGCGCTGCTCGTCGCTCATCACGTCGAGCTCGACCTCGACCCGCTCGACGTCCGGGACCTTCGTGACCGCCTCGGTGACCCGGGAGGTGATGGTCTCCTTCATCGGGCAGCCGGCGACGGTCAGGTACACCCCGATCTCGGCGAGCCCGTCCGCGGACACGGCGACGCTCTTGACCATGCCCAGCTCGGTGATCGGTTTGTGGATCTCCGGGTCCTCGACGGTGCCGAGCGCGGCGCGCACGGCCTCGGTGACGGTGCTGGTGCTGCCGGTGACGGACATGCGCTGGACGACCTCTTTCCTCTCGGGACGCCTCCATGCTACGTGCTTGCTCGCGACCCTCCGGCGTCTCCTAGCATCACCCGGGTGGAGGAGACGGTCGGCGCCCGGGGGCGCGAGACGTCGGACCGCCGCCGGGTCGTCCCGACGCGCGAGCAACTGACGTCCTGGCGCAGCTTCCTGCGCGCGCACGCCGGGATCACGAAGCAGCTCGAGACCGAGCTGGAGATCGAGCAGCAGCTGTCGCTGGCCGCCTACGACGTCCTGGTCCAGCTCTCCGAGGCACCCGGCCACCGGTTGCGGATGACCGAGCTGGCCGATGCGGTGCTGCTGTCCCGCTCCGGGGTGACCCGGCTGGTGGACCGCCTGGAGCGGGTCGGGCTGGTGATCCGGGCGCGGGTCGTCGCGGACGGTCGCGGGGTCACCGCCCAGCTCACCGACGCCGGCTACGAGCGGCTGCGCACCGCGGCCACCACCCACCTTCGCGGGATCTGCCGGCACTTCGCCGACCGGCTGGACCCGGACGACCTCGCGGCTCTGGAGCGGATCAGCCGGAAGCTGGTCCCCTGACCCCGTCACCGCGCGCCGGGTCGGTCCGGCCGCCGTCGCGGGACGACCGGGTCCGGGCGTCGCGCCTGCGGCCGCGGCGCCGCTCGGGGTCCGGGCCGTCCTCGGGGCGGGCCGCGGGTTCCCCGCCTGCCCGTGCGACGGCGTCGTCGAGCCGGTCCGCGAGCTGCTCGGAGAACCGGTCCAGCTCGGTGCGCAGGTAGTCCCGGGACGCGGTCTCACCGACCGCCAGCCGCAGTGCGGCCAGCTCGCGGGCCAGGAACTCGGTGTCGGCCTTGGTCCGCTCCGCGCGCCGGCGGTCCTCGTCCAGCGAGATCCGGTCCCGGTCGTCCTGCCGGTTCTGGGCCAGCAGGATCAGCGGTGCCGCGTACGCGGCCTGGGTCGAGAACGCCAGGTTGAGCAGGATGAACGGGTACGGATCCCACCGGACCTGCCAGGCGATCAGGTTCAGCGCGATCCACACCACCACGACGACGGTCTGGATCGCCAGGAACCGCCCGGTGCCCAGGAACCGGGCGATCCGTTCGGAGATCCGGGCGAAGCCGTCCGGGTCCACCTCGAACCGGCGCCGGCCGATCCGCGGCTGGTCGAGCCGGCGCCCGCCGGCGGCCTCAGGCACGGCGCACCGCCCTCGCGTCCGGTACCGCCGGGGTCACCGCGTCGCCCCGGTCCCGCCAACCGGCCGGCAGCAGGTGGTCCAGCACGTCGTCCACGGTGACGGCACCGAGCAGGTGGTCCTCCGGGTCCACCACCGGGCCGGCCACCAGGTTGTAGGCGGCGAAGTACCGGGTCACCTCGCCCAGCCCGGCGTCCGGGCCCAGCCGGGCCAGCTCGGCGTCGATCATGCCGGCGACCAGCTCGAACGGTGCCGATCGCAGCAGCTGCTGGGCGTGCACGCACCCCAGGTAGCGACCGGTCGGCGTCGCCGTCGGCGGCCGGACGACGAAGACCATGCTGGCCAGCGCGGGCGGGACCTCGGGGTTGCGGATCCGGGCCAGCGCCTCGGCCACCGTGGTGTCCGGGCCGAGGGTGATCGGTTCCGGGGTCATCAGCCCGCCCGCGGTGTCCCAGTCGTAGCGCAGCAGCCGTCGCACCGGCTCGGACTCGTCGGGTTCCATCAGCTCCAGCAGCCGGCCGGCCTCGTCGTCGGGCAGCTCGCCGAGCAGGTCCGCCGCGTCGTCCGGTGCCATCGCCTCCAGCACGTCGGCGGCGCGGTCCTCGTCGAGGTAGGCCAGCAGCTCGCGCTGGTCGGACTCGGAGAGCTCCTCGAACACGTCGGCGAGGCGCTCGTCGTCGAGCGCGTCGACGACCTGGCGCTGGCGCTCGTTGGGCAGCTCGGACAGCGCCGCCGCGACGTCGGCCGGGCGCATCGTGTCGAACACCGTGAGCAGCCGCTCCGCGCCCTGCGCGCCCGCCACGTCCAGCCCGGACACCGCGCCCCACCCGAACACCTCGACCCGGGCGCGGCGGGCCAGCCGGGCCCGCCGGAACCGGACCGCGACCCGCGTGATCGCCCAGTCCCGGGTGCGGGTGGGTTCGACCGCGGCGTCGACCAGGGTGCCGGTGGCGCCGGACTCGCGGACGGTGACCGACCGGTCCAGCAGCTCGCCGAGCACCAGGGTCTCGTTCGGCCGCTGGTCGAACCCGCGCAGGTTCACCGAGCCGCTGGCCAGCGTCACCGCGGCCGGCACCACGTCGGCGACCCGCAGCATCGGCACGAAGATCCGCCGCCGGGACGACAGGTCCACCACCAGGCCCAGTACCCGCGGCGGCCCGGCGTCCAGGCGCAGTGACACCACGACGTCGCGGACCTTCCCGATCCGCTCGCCGTCCGGGCCGAAGACGGCCAGACCGGCCATCCGCGCGACGAACACCCGTGCCGAGGCCATGCGGGCGAGCCTAGAACCCACGGCGGCCCGTGGCCGGGCGCGACCGTCCGGCGTCCCCGGACGGGGCACTAGGCTCGCCGGACGTGAGCGAGAGCCGCGATCTCCGGTACGACGTCGTCGACGTGTTCACCGACCGCCCGTACGCCGGTAACCCGCTGGCCGTGGTGCACGGCGCCGAGGCGCTGTCCACCGCCCGGATGCAGGCGATCGCGGCCGAGTTCAACCTCTCCGAGACCACCTTCCCGCTCTCGCCGACCGGCGGGGGTGAGCAGAGCGCCGACTACCGGGTCCGGATCTTCACGCCCCGAGCGGAGCTGCCCTTCGCCGGGCACCCGAGCGTCGGCACCGCGTGGGTGCTGGCCCGGGACGGCGCGATCGGGTACGGCGACCGGGTGCAGGAGTGCGGTGCCGGGCTGCTCCCGATCCGGGTCGACGCCACCGGCGCGCGGGTCGAGGGCGGCACGCCGTTCCTGGGGGAGGAGCTGAACGCGGTCCGGCTGGCGGCGGCCGTCGGGCTCGGCCCGGACGACGTCGACGGTGCGGCGGTCCCGGGCGTCGCCGGCGCCGGCGTCGAGTACGCGATCCTGCTCGTGGCGCCCGGCGCGGTGGCCCGGTCCCGCCCGGACCCCGCCGCGCTCGCCGCGGTGACCGGCGGGGCGACCGGACTGCTGGTGGCGTCGGTCGACGGCACCGCCGAGCGGGTGCACGCGCGGATGTTCGGCAACGGCATCGGCGTCACCGAGGACCCGGCGACCGGGTCGGCCGCCGTCGCGCTGGGCGTGTTCCTCGCGGACCGCGGGCTGGTCGGCGACGACGGCGAGCACCCCTTCGTCGTCACCCAGGGGGTGGAGATGGGGCGGCCGTCGACGTTGCACGCCGGCGTCCGCACCGCGGGTGGCCGGGCCGCCGGGACCTGGGTCGGCGGCTCTGTGGTGCCGGTGGCCGCCGGCACCCTGACCCGACCACCGGGGGACCGGTGACCCGCCGGTAACCCGTCCTGACCACGGATGGCTGAGAAACCAATCACCTGGACGGGGCGCGGGACGGGCGGTCGTGCCAGCATCACCCCGCCAGCCCGGTGTCCGCGCGCGTCGCGCACCAGTGCCATCGTGCGCGTCGCGGACGTGCGGACCAACTCGACGAGGAGCCCGTCTGTGAGCACCACCCTCCGCCCCCGCCGGTCCTGCCTGGCCGTGCCCGGATCGAGCCAGAAGTTCATCGACAAGGCGCGCGGCCTGAACTCCGACCAGGTCTTCCTGGACCTCGAGGACGCCTGCGCACCGCTGGCCAAGCCGGAGGCGCGCAAGACGATCGTCGCGGCGCTGAACGAGGGCGGCTGGGGCGAGAAGCTGCGGGTGGTCCGGGTCAACGACTGGACCACCGAGTGGACCTACCGCGACGTCACCGAGGTCGTCGAGGGCGCCGGGGTGAACCTGGACGCGATCATGCTCCCGAAGGTGCAGACGCCGGAGCAGGTCGTCGCACTGGACCTGCTGATGACCCAGATCGAGAAGACCCTGGGCTACGAGGTCGGGAAGATCGGCATCGAGGCGCAGATCGAGAACGCGCTCGGCCTGACCAACGTGAACGCGATCGCCACCGCGTCCCCGCGGGTGGAGACGATCATCTTCGGCCCGGCCGACTTCATGGCCTCGATCAACATGAAGTCCCTGGTCGTGGGGGAGCAGCCGCCCGGCTACGACGTCGGCGACGCCTACCACCACATCCTCATGTCGATCCTGATGGCCGCCCGCGCGCACGACAAGCAGGCCATCGACGGCCCGTTCCTGCAGATCAAGGACGTGGACGGGTTCACGCGGATCGCCGGGCGCGCGGCCGCGCTGGGCTTCGACGGCAAGTGGGTGCTGCACCCCGGTCAGATCGACGCGGCCAACGAGACCTTCAGCCCGTCGCAGGAGGACTACGACCACGCCGAGAACATCCTCGACGCCTACGAGCACTTCACGTCCGAGGCGGGCGGGAAGAAGGGCGCCGCGATGATCGGCGACGAGATGATCGACGAGGCCAGCCGCAAGATGGCGCTGGTGATCTCCGGCAAGGGCCGTGCCGCCGGCCTGCAGCGCACCGACAAGTGGACCCCGCCGGAGGCGTGAGGCCTGCTCGTCAGGGCCGAACCATCGGCCGGGTGCCGGTTGCCCGGACACCGCTGACCGTTTCAAGCTCAGGAGGAACCATGGCCCGGCTCGCACAGACCGTCGGTCTCACCGACATCCAGCAGGAGATCCTCGACACCGTCCGCTCGTTCGTGGACAAGGAGATCATCCCGCACGCAACGGAGCTGGAGCACTCCGACACCTACCCGCAGGACATCGTCGACGGGATGAAGGAGATGGGGCTGTTCGGCCTCACCATCCCGGAGGAGTACGGCGGCCTGGGCGAGTCGCTGCTGACCTACGCCCTGGTCGTGGAGCAGATCGCGCGCGGCTGGATGAGCGTCTCCGGCGTGATCAACACGCACTTCATCGTCGCGTACATGCTGATGCAGCACGGCACGCAGGCGCAGAAGGAGCATTACCTGCCGAAGATGGCCGCGGGCGAGACCCGTGGCTCGTTCTCGATGTCGGAGCCGGACCTCGGTTCGGACGTCGCGGCGATCAAGACCAAGGCCGTCGAGTCGGGCGACGGCAGCGGTGACTACGTCGTCGACGGCGCCAAGATGTGGCTGACCAACGGCGGTACGTCGAACCTGACCGCGGTGCTGGTCAAGACCGACGAGGGCAAGGACAAGCCGTACCAGAACCTGACCACGTTCCTGGTCGAGAAGCCGGAAGGCTACGGCGAGGTCGCGCCCGGTCTGGTCATCCCGGGCAAGATCGACAAGATGGGCTACAAGGGCGTGGACACCACCGAGATGGTGTTCTCCGGCCACCGGATCGCCGGCGAGCAGATCCTGGGCGGGGAGCGCGGCCGGGGCTTCTCACAGATGATGGACGGCGTCGAGGTCGGCCGGGTGAACGTGGCCGCCCGCGCCTGCGGCATCGCGATCCGGGCCTTCGAGCTCGGCGCCGACTACGCCCAGCAGCGCTCCACCTTCGGCAAGCCCATCGCCCAGCACCAGGCGATCGCGTTCAAGCTCGCCGAGATGGGCACCAAGGTCGAGGCCGCGCACCTGATGATGGTCAACGCCGCGCGTCTCAAGGACCGCGGCGAGCGCAACGACGTCGAGGCCGGGATGGCCAAGATGCTGGCCTCGGAGTACTGCAAGGAGGTCACCGAGGAGTCGTTCCGCATCCACGGCGGCTACGGCTACTCCAAGGAGTACGAGATCGAGCGCCTGATGCGCGAGGCGCCGTTCCTGCTGATCGGCGAGGGCACCTCGGAGATCCAGAAGACGATCATCTCGCGCGGCCTGCTGCGCGACTACAAGCTGCGGTAGCCCCCGGCAGGTGTGACGGCCCCGTCCCCGGGCAACCCGGGGCGGGGCCGTCACACGTTTCGACCCGGGCACGGTCGGGGCATGCGCCGGACGTGACGCGCGAGACGCGGATAGTCTCCCGGGGCACGCCGGGCGGCCGTCGACCGTTGCACCGGTAGAACCGGACAACTCACGCGAGGAGAACATCATGACCAGCCCCTTCGGCGGCCAGGCACGCCCGGCACCGGGCCTGCCGCAGCTGCCCACTCCGCCGACCGGGTGGCCGGTGGGGTCCTACGCCACCTACGAGGAGGCGCAGCGCGCGGTCGACCACCTCGCCGACTCGGACTTCCCGGTGCGCGACGTGACGATCGTCGGCGTCGACCTGATGCTGGTCGAGCGGGTGATCGGCCGGCTCACCTGGGGCCGGGTGCTCGCCTCGGGCGCGGCGTCGGGTGCCTGGCTGGGTCTGTTCGTCGGCCTGCTGCTCAGCCTGTTCTCGCCGGAGGGCAGCTTCTGGCCGATCCTGGTCGGCCTGGGCTCCGGTGCGGTGTTCGGGATGGTCTTCGCCGCCGTCAGCTACGGGGCCAGCCGGGGTCGCCGGGACTTCCAGTCGGCCAGCCAGATGGTGGCCGGGCGGTACGACGTGCTGTGCGAGCCGCGCAACGCCGAGCAGGCCCGCGAGATGCTGGCCCGGCTGGCGATGGGGAACCCGAACAGCGGTATGTGACCCGCCGGTGGCCCCCGCGACCCACGGCCGGGCGCGTCGGGTTCCGGCGAGGGGGCGCCGGAGGGCAGGATCGCGGACGTGAGCGCAGACGGACGGCCGAGCGACGAGATCCGCCCCGCCACCGTGCACCGGGCCTACGGGCGCGCCGCCGGCGGGTTCGACGGCTACGTCCGCGCGATCCCCGGTTACCACGCGAACCTGCGGGTGTCGGCGTCCCGGATGGGGCTCTCCGGCGCCGGCCTGCGGCTGCTCGACGTCGGGTGCGGCACCGGGGCCTCCACCGAGGCGCTGCTGACCGCGGCACCGGGCTCCGAGGTCGTCGCCGTCGACGCGTCGGCGGAGATGCTCGCGATCGCCCGCAGGAAGAACTGGCCGCCGCGGGTGACGTTCGTGCACTCCCGGCTGGAGACCCTCGCCGAGGCCGGCGTCGAGGGCCCGTTCGACGGGATCCTCGCCTCGTACCTGGTCTCCAACCTGCCGGACGCCGAGATCGGGCTGCGCCGGCTGCTGGGCCTGCTGGCGGACGGCGCTCCGCTGGCGGTGCACGACTACGCCGTCGCCGGCCCCCGCGGGCGCAGCCGCTGGACCTCGGTGTCCTGGGGCTGGCTGCTGCCCATGGCCTCGATGCGCTGGGGTGCCTCCGAGCTGGCCCGCTTCCGCTACCGGCGGGTCCGCGGCGCCGGCGGGCCGGAGTCGATGGTGCACCGGATGGAGCGGGCCGGGTTCGCCGACGTCCGGGTGCAGACCGTCGGCGGGCTTCAGCAGTACCTGGTGCACACGTTCCTGGGCCGCCGCCCGGACGAGCCGGACGTCGTGGGGGAGCGGGCCCGCGCCCGGGCCGAGGCCGCCCAGGAACCGCCGCGCGAGCCGGACGCGACCGGGATCGAGCCGGTCGAGGAGGGCGGCCCGGACGACCCGGGCTACGCCGACGAGCTCCCGGAGGACCAGGACCCGGGCGATGACGAGACGACCCCGCCGGAGGGCACGCCGCGGGTCTGACCCCGGCGCTACAGCCAGCCGTTGCGCCGGAAGTTGCGGTAGAGCAGGCCGCAGATGGTGGCGATGGCCAGCAGCACCATCGGGTAGCCGAAGTCCCAGTGCAGCTCGGGCATGTAGTCGAAGTTCATCCCGTAGACGCCGGCGATCATCGTCGGGACCGAGATCAGGCCGGCGTAGGCGGTGATCTTCCGCATGTCGTTGTTCTGCCGCATGCTGATCTTCGCGAGCACCGCGTCGACCAGCGTGGTCAGCAGCTCGTTGAACCCGGCCACCTGCTCCGCGACGCCGCCGAGGTGGTCGTCGACGTCGCGGAAGTAGGACCGCACCTGGTGCGGGACCAGCGCGCTGTAGCCCTCGGAGAGCTTGCGCATCGGCCCGACCAGCGGCATCACGCTGCGGCGCAGGTCCAGGATCTCGCGCTTCATGACGTAGATCTGCTCGGGGTTCATCGTCGAGCGCGGCGAGAACACCTCGGCCTCGACGGCGTCGATGTCGTCCTCGATCTGCCCGCAGACCCCGATGTAGGAGTCGACGACGTAGTCGGCGATCGCGTGCAGCACCGCTGCCGGGCCGAGTGCCAGCTGCTCCGGGTCGTCCTCCAGCCGCCGGCGCACCTCGCGCAGCCCGGTGTGCCTGCCGTGCCGGACGGTGACCACGAAGTCCCGGCCGACGAACGCCATCACCTCACCGGTCTCGACGATCTCGTTCGCGGTCGTCGGGTCCTGGTGACCGACGTAGCGGACCGTCTTGAGCACCATGAACAGCGTCTCGTCGTAGCGCTCCAGCTTGGGCCGATTGTGCGCGTGCACCGCGTCCTCGACGGCCAGCTCGTGCAGGCCGTAGGTCTCGGCGACACCGGAGATCTGCTCGGCGTCCGGCTCGTGCAGGCCGATCCAGACGAAGCCCTCGCCGCGCTCGCGGACCTCGGCGATCGCCTCGTCGTGCATCCAGCGGCCGGGCAGCCGCTCGCCGTCGACGTAGACCGCGCAGTCGACGACGTAGGCCGAGAGCGGCACCCGCAGCTTGCCGTCGGCTCCGGCGGTCGCGGCGCGCGCGGCGGCGCGCTCGGCGCGGCGGCTGCGCCCGGCGGACCGGATCGCGGGGCGGAGCTGGGAGAGCGAGGGCATCACGAAGACCTCCGGGGAGGGCGCTCGCCGGAACGAGCGTCGGCGCGGGGCGTGCGCCAGCGGTGCGGGCGCCGGGTTCGCGTCTCGCCTCCCGCCGGGGTCAGCCCGGGAGCGCCACCCGGGGCGGGCGCGGCGGGAGGCGGCACGTACTGCTCGCGGGTGTTCGGGAACTGGACGACACCGCGCTCACCTCCTCCTCGATCCGGCCCGTGTCCCGCACGGATGTGAGATCTCCGACCGCCCTCGTGTGAGCGGGACCGTCCTGCTCCGTGCGGGCCGCCCGATAGATTACCCCTGCAATCGATCCACGGCGTGATGGGAGCGTGAACGGTGCAGTTCGGGCGCTACTACGAGGAGTTCGAGGTCGGTGCGACCTACAAGCACTGGCCCGGCAAGACGGTCACCGAGTACGACGACCACCTGTTCTGTCTCCTGACGATGAACCACCATCCGCTGCACATGGATGCGCACTACGCGGGGGAGACCACCGACTTCGGGAAGAACGTCGTGGTCGGCAACTACATCTACTCGCTGCTGCTGGGCATGTCGGTGCCGGACGTGTCCGGCAAGGCGATCGCGAACCTCGAGGTCGAGTCGCTCAAGCACACGAAGCCGACCTTCCACGGCGACACGATCTACGGCGAGACCGAGGTCCTGGACAAGACCCCGTCGAAGTCCAAGGACGACCGCGGGGTGGTGTACGTCGAGACCCGCGGCTACAACCAGGACGGCACCGCGGTGTGCACCTTCCGGCGCAAGGTGATGGTGCCGAAACAGTCCTACGGCGACGCCCGCGGCGGCGAGCAGCCGGGCCGGCCGACCCCGCAGCTCTGAGTCGCGGGGCCGGCGGCGGACCGCCCACCGGGGCCCCGTGTGCCCGGCCCGGGTCAGCGCCGGGGCAGGCAGTCCCAGTCGCGCAGGGCCTCGGTGAGGCCGTCGACCACCGGCAGCTCGGCGTACCCGGCGAGGTCGACGAAACGGACGTCGTCGGCGTCGTCGCCGGGAACGGGAGTGGGTGACGCCCGGTCGGCCGGGTCGAGGACGCAGCGGTACTCGGCGATCCGGTACGGTCCGCGACGCACGACGCCGACGAGCTCCCCGGGGCGGACGTCCAGGCCGGTCTCCTCCCGCAGCTCACGGACGACCGCGGTCTGCTCGTCCTCACCGGGTTCGACCCGGCCACCGGGGATCGACCACGATCCCCGGCCCGGCTCGTTCGCCCTGCGGACCAGCAACAATCGTCCGTCCGGGTTGTACACGATTCCCCCCACACAGGGGACGTGTCGGCTACTGTCGGTCATCCGAAATGACGGTACGCTGCTCTGGTGCCGGTACCGGTGTCCTGCGGGCATCGGGTACCAATGACGAGGTTGTTCCAACGGGCCGAACAGGTGGTCGGGTAACGTGCGCAGACTTCTGATCCTGGTCGCGGTGGCACTGGGTATCTTCCTGGTCGTGACCGCCCCGCAAGCGGCGGCGGGCTCGGTGACGAACGTGGGCAACATCCTCTACGACGCCGCGCAGTCGGTCTCCACGTTCTTCACCTCGCTGGTCTGACCGTCCCGTGCTCGCACCTCGGGAGATCGACGAGTACCTGCTCCCCACGGAGCGGCGCGTCATCCGTGTGCGTCAGCACTGGGCCGTCATGGCCAGGCACATGCTGCAGACGGCCCTGTTCCTGCTGGTCGTGATGGGCTCCGAGCAGCTGCTGGACGGTGCCGCGAACCCGTCGGTCGACGTGCTGGTCGACAACCTCGCGTTCTACCTGGTGCTGGTGGCCACGCTGCGGTTCACCGCGCTGACGATCCTGTGGTGGATCGAACGGATCGTGATCACGGACAAGCGGGTGATGATCGCCCAGGGGATCGTCACGCACAACGTCGGCATGATGCCGCTGGGCAAGGTCACCGACCTGACGTTCCGGCGGACGCTGACCGGGCGGTTGCTCGGCTACGGGACGATGGTCGTCGAGTCCGCCGGCCAGATCCAGGCGCTGAACGAGATCGACTTCATGCCGCGGCCGGAGGAGATCTACGAGGCGCTCTCCGAGCTGGTGTTCGGGGAGAAGGGCAAGACCCGGGCCACCGGCATGCTGGCGAAGCCGCGCTGGCGCCGGTAGCGGCGACCGGACGGCGTTAGGGTCACGGACGTGTCCGTGATCGATCTGCACGCCCACTCCACCGCCTCGGACGGCACCGACGGCCCCGCCGAGCTGGTCCGGGCGGCCGATGCCGCCGGCCTCGACGTCGTCGCCATCACCGATCACGACACCACCAACGGGTGGGACGAGGCGGCCGCGGCCTGCCCGCCCGGGCTGCGGCTGGTCCGCGGCGCCGAGTTCTCCTGCCTGAGCCCGACCGGCCGGGACGGCGAGCCGCGCTGCTCGGTGCACCTGCTCGGCTACCTGTTCGACCCGGAGCACCCCGCGGTCGTCGCGGAGCAGGAGCGGCTGCGCGCCGAGCGGGTGCAGCGGCTGCACACCATGATCGGCCGGATGGCGGCCGACGGGTACCCGGTGGACGTCGGGACGGTGTTCGCGCACCTGCCCGAGGGCGGCAGCGCCGGGCGGCCGCACCTGGCCCGGGCACTGGTCGCGGCCGGCGTCGTCGGGTCGGTGGACGGGGCGTTCGCCGAGCTGCTGCACAACGACAGCCCGTACTACGTGCCCCGCGCCGACACCGCCGTCGAGACCGCCGTCGAGATGATCCACGCCGCCGGCGGGGTCGCGGTGTTCGCGCACCCGCTGGCCCGCACCCGCGGCACGGTGGTCGAGCCGTCGGTGCTGGTCGACCTGGCCGGGCGCGGCTTGGCCGGGGTCGAGGTCGACCACCCGGACCACGCCGGCGTGGACCGGGCGCTGCTGCGCGGGCTCACCGCCGAGCACGGGCTGCTCGCCACCGGGTCGAGCGACTACCACGGCACCAACAAGACCACCCGGCTCGCCGCGGAGACCACCGCCCCGGACGTGCTGGAGGCACTGCTCGACCGGGCTCGCGGGGTGGAGGTCGTCACCGGTTGAGCACCGGCCGCGCTGTACCGTGACGGCATGGCCCGGACCACGCCCGCCACCGCAGGGTGCCCGGACGGCCAGCTCGGCCTGGACCTGCTGGATCCGGAGTTCGGCGCGACCGCGCTGCACCGGGTGACCCCGGCCCGACTCGACACCTGGGACACCTGCCCGCGCCGCTACCGGATGCTGCACGTCGACCGGCCCGCGCCGCCCCGGGGCGGCGCCTTCGCGCACACCACGCTCGGCGCCGTCGTGCACCTGGCGCTGCGGTCGCTGGCCGCGCTGCCGGCACACCGCCGCACCCCGGCCGCGGCCGCCGATCTGGTCGACCGGCACTGGTCGGACGAGGGTTTCGCGAACGCCGAGCAGGCCGCGACCTACCGCACCCGGGCGCGGGACTGGCTGGCCGCCGCGGCCGAGGGCCCGGCCGGCCGGCTCGAACCGGTCGCCGTCGAGCGGTGGGTCAGCGCGCCGGTCGGGGGGCTGCTCGTGGAGGGCCGGATCGACCGGCTCGACGAGCCGGACGGCGCGCTCACCGTCGTCGACTTCAAGACCGGCCGGCGGGTCCCCGACGACGCCGACGCCCGCGACTCCCGTCAGCTCGCCCTCTACGCCGTCGCCGCCGCGCACGTGTTCCGGCGGCCGTGCCGGCAGGTCCGGTTGCAGCACGTCCCGACCGGGACCGTCGCCGCCTGGGAGCACGACGACGCCTCCCTGGCCGGGCACGTCGACGCGGCCGAGACGACCGCGTCGGCCGCCGCGGAGGCGACCGCCGCGCTCGCCGCGGGCGGGGACGCCGAGGCGCTGTTCCCGGCCCGTACCGGGGGACACTGCGGCACCTGCCCGGTGCGCCGGAACTGCCCCGAGGGACGGGCCGCGACGCCCGAGCCCCGCCCGTGGGACCTGCTCGCCCCGTGACCGCGGACCGCTTTCCCCGATCCGCGCCGGGCGACCGCGGCGACCGCTCCGCCCGGCCCGGCGGGTCCCCGCCACCGGCGGCGCCCCGGCGCGGGCCCGCGCCCGACGGGGCTCCCGGCCCGCAGCGCCCGCCGTTCCCGGCTCCCGAGCCGCCGACCCGGCCCACCGGGTTCGAGCCGGGGCGCCCGCCGCCCGGGCGCCGGGCCGCGTCCGGCGGCGCCGCCGCCGGTCCGTCCCGGGACCGGCCCGGCCCGCCCGCCGGGGACCCGCACCGCCCACCCGCGACCTCCCGCCGTCCCGCCGCGGACCCGCCGTCGTCGCGGCGGGGCGGCGGCGAGCGCGGGTCCTCGCGGCGCGGGCTCGGTGGCGACCAGCCGGGGGCGCAGACCCGGCGCGGCTCCGGGGCGTCCGGGAACCGGGACCGGGCCACCCGGCCGGCCGGGACCCGCCCCTCCGCCGGCGGCCGGATCCTGCGCGGGCTGGCCGGTGTGCTGGCCGGTGGCCTGGTCGTGCTGGCCCTGGGCCTGGTCGTCACGGAGTGGCTGGCCGGGCGCAACGGCGTCCCGGGGCCCGGTGCCGGCACGCTCGTCGCGCACGTTGCCGGGGCCCTCGCCGCCGTCGTCGGCCAGGTCGTCGCGGACCGGCGGGCCGACCGCACCGGGACGCTCGCCGCCCTGGTGGTGATCGGCGTCGCGGCGCTGGTCCTCGGGTTCGGCTGGTTCCTGTAGCCGGACCTCAGACGAGCTCGGAGTCGCGGACCCGCTGCATGCCCCGGGCCATCCGCCGGCGCAACGCAGGCACCCGGTTGACCAGCCGCATCCCGGTCCGCCGGGCGGTGACCCCGAGCGCCGTCGCGACCGGGGTGCGGTGCGCGGCGTCGTCGATCAGGGTGACCGGGCCGGGTTCCCGCTCCGGCAGCGGGTCCGAGGTGCGGATGTCGACCGCGATCGACGAGGTCGGGTCGGACCGGCGGATCAGCTCGTGCCATCGCGGGTCCCAGCCCACGGTGACCCGTCGCGCCTCGGCGAGCAGCGCCGCGGCGTGCGCCGGGTCGACCTGAGGTGCACCGAACTCTACCGCGAGCTGATCTCGCTGCGGTTCGACGAGATGCCCGGTCAGGCCGGGCCGAGCACGACGACGTCGGTCCCGTGCAGCTCGACCAGCATGTTGCCCTGCGCGGCGACCTGCACCGGGCCCTCCCGGCCCGCCCGGTCCACCGGCACCGTCCGGGCGACCTCGCCGGTGGCCGGGTCGACGTCCGCCAGGCCGCCGGGCACCGGTACGAGCAGCCGGTCGCCGTAGCGGGTGCCCGGGCCCAGCGAGCCCGGCACCGTCCAGAGCGGCTGCAGGGTGCGCAGGTCCAGCGCGACCGTCGCGCCGCCGGTCCACCAGTAGCGGTGGTCGCGGTCGGTGCTGGTGCGGGCGACCCCGTCGGCCGGCACGTGGATCGGGCCACCGGCACCGACCGGGAATTCGCCGACCCGGTCACCGGAGCGGTCCAGGAGCAGCAGCCGCGGCACGCCCGGCAGCAGCACCGCCGCCCGTTCCGGGGAGACCGCGATCAGCTGCGCGCCGTCCGTCCCGAGCACCTCGGACGAGTCGAACGCCGGCTGGTCGCCCTCGGTGCCGCTGGGCCGCAGCATCGACAGCCGCTCGCCGCGGTCACCGGGGCAGCGCTCCAGCACCCCGGCCCGGTCCTCGGCGGCGGCGAAGGAGCGGAAGCTGCAGCCGGTGCGCGGCTGGTCGCCGGGCTCCTCGAGGGCCCGGACGGTGCCGTACTCGGCGGTGCGCACCAGGTCCGAGCGGAACGTCTCGACGTAGTCCTGGCCGGTGGCCAGCACCGGATCGGTGCCGATCAGGCGGGTACCGGGGCGGGCGTCGAGGGTCCGGGCCGGGCCGCGGGTGCCGGTGTCCGGGTCCAGGGTGCTCAGCTCGGAGCAGTACTCGCCGTTGCGGTAGAGCGCCATGACCCGCCCGTACCCCTCGGCGACGGTGCACAGCGGCAGGTCCCGGCTGTAGCTCCAGCGTTCGGTCCCGGTACCGGCGTCCCGGCCGGAGACCCGGGAACCGTCCGCGACGACGACGCCGGCCCCGGCCACCGTGGGGACCGGCGTGGCCGGGCTCGGCGCCTGCCAGCGCTCGGTGAACCGGTCCGGGACCGGACCGGCCGGCGGCGGGGCCGTCGCGGGGGTGCCGGCCGGCTCCGAGGTGGTCCGCGCCGCCGGGCTCTGCAGCCCGTAGAGCAGCGCGGCACCGGCCAGCAACAGCACGATCACCGCGGCGACCAGGCGGTCGCCGCGGTGACGTCGTTCAGCGGGGACCCGGGCCCAGGCGGGCGTCGGGACCCGGGACCGCAGCACCCCGGAGAGGCCTCTCAGCTGGCAGCGGCGTCGGCGCCGTCGGCGGACCCACCGTCGGACCGGCGACCGGCACCGCCACGGCGGCGCCGACGCGGCCGGGACGCCCCCTCACCGGAGGCGGAGCCGGCGTTCCCGGCGTCGGAGGCCGGGCCGTTCCCCTCGCCGCCGTTTCCGTTGGCGTGGGCGTTGCCGTTGGCATTGCCGTTGCCGACGGTCTCGGTCGCGGCACCGGACTCGACCGACACGCCACCGCGGGTGCGGGAGCGGCGCCGCCGGTTGCGCGCGGGGCGCTTGGCGTCGCCGTCCCCGTTGTCGGAGCTACGGCCACCGTCGCGGCCCGACTCCTTGCCCCGGCTGCGAGCCGGCTTGCGCGCGCCCTGGTGGTCGCCGTCGCTGTCGATGTACTCGGCGTTCAGCCCGGCCCGGGTACGCGCGGACAGCGGCAGCCGCCCGGAGGCGTCGGCCGGGATCTCCAGGTCGGCGTACAGGTGGTCCGAGGTCGAGTAGGTCTCGACCGGCTCGTCGATCCCCAGGTTCAGGTCGTCGGAGATGATCTTCCAGCGCGGCATCTCGTCCCAGTCGACCAGCGTGACGGCGACGCCCTCGCGCCCGGCACGACCGGTGCGGCCGATCCGGTGCACGTAGGTCTTCGCGTCCTCCGGGCACTGGTAGTTGACCACGTGGGTCACGCCGGTGACGTCGATGCCACGGGCCGCGACATCGGTCGCGACCAGGACGTCGACCTTCTCCGAGCGGAACGCGCGCAGCGCCTGCTCGCGGGCGCCCTGGCCCAGGTCACCGTGCACCGCGGCGGCCGCGAAGCCGCGCTCGGCCAGGTCGTCGGCCACCCGCTGGACGGTCCGCTTGGTCCGGGCGAAGATCATCGTCAGGCCGCGGTCCTTGGCCTGCAGGACCCGGGTGACGAGCTCGACCTTGTCCATCGCGTGCGCCCGGTAGACCAGCTGGCGGGTCCGCTCGTGGACCGCGCCCTGGTCGGACTCCTCCGCGCGGATGTGCGTCGGGCGGTTCAGGAAGCGACGGGAGAGCTGCACGATCGGGCCCGGCATGGTGGCCGAGAACAGCATCGTGTGCCGCTCCTCGGGCAGCATCCGCAGGATCCGCTCGACGTCGGGCAGGAAGCCCAGGTCGAGCATCTCGTCGGCCTCGTCGAGGACGAGCGCCTTGACCCGGCCGAGCACCAGGTGCCGCTGCTCGGCGAGGTCGAGCAGCCGGCCCGGGGTGCCGACGATGATGTCGACGCCCTTGCGCAGGGCCTCGAGCTGGGGTTCGTAGGCGCGGCCGCCGTAGATCGCCACGACGCGCACGTCGAGGTTCTTGCCGGCCGCGGCGATGTCCCGGGCGACCTGCACGCACAGCTCGCGGGTGGGTACCACGACCAGGGCCTGCGGGACGTCCTTGGTGCGGTCGGCCGCCTCGCCCTCGGCGGTGGCGGCCGGCTGCTCGCCGGGCGGGGTCAGCCGCTGCAGCATCGGCACGCCGAAGCCGAGCGTCTTGCCCATCCCGGTGCGGGCCTGACCGATGGTGTCCTCGCCGTCCAGCGCCAGGGGAAGCGTGAGCTCCTGGATGGCGAACGTGCGGACGATGTCGTTCTCCGCGAGCGCGGAGACGATCTCGGGGCGGACACCGAGCTCGGCGAAGGTCGGGGGGAGCTTCTCGTCCTCGGCCGGGAGGGGGGAACCGGACGGTGCGTCCGCGGCGGTGATGCCGGTCGCCTCGAATCCGGGATCGGCCTCGGGGGTCTCTGTGTTCTCGTTCGGAACGGACAGGGGGATCGCCTCTCTCCGCGCACAGGAGCCGGGGGCGGGCTCGTCGACCGGCACCGGGTCCGTAGTCCGGACCCGGGCGGGAGAGCCGCCGAGGCGCTGCGCGCACCAAGTCGGGTGCGGGTCCCGGTGAGATGTGGCCGGCCGCGGCGATGGGGGTGTCGCGGCCCGCCCGCCCCGTTGCCCGGATCCCGCGCGGTGGGCGCGTCCGCCTTCACTCCGGCGACGCGCTGACCGCATGGTACCTGGAACCGGTCTCGGGCACGATCCGCGACCGCCCGCGCGCCGCGGTGAGATGCCTCGCGTCGGGCGGGACGCGGGCCCCGTCCATCCGGATAGGGTGGCGGTATGACGACCGACGCCGGCCCCGCGGCCCCCGCTCCGGTGACGGTCGAGCTGCTCGGGGTGCTCGCCTACGGGGAGCTCTCGGCGTTCGACCGGCTCGCCGAGGACGCCCGCGCCGCTCCCACGCTGGCCGGTCGCGCGCAGCTGACGACGATGGCCGCCGCCGAGATCGGGCACCTGCGGCTGATCGAGGACCACCTCGCCGGGTCCGGCGTGGCGGTGGCCGACGCGATGGCCCCGTTCGTCTCGCTGATCGACAGCTATCACGCCTCCACCGCCCCGCGGAGCTGGCTGGAGTCGCTGGTCAAGGCCTACCTCGGGGACGGCCTGGGCGCCGACTTCTACCGCGAGGTGGCCGGCTGGGTGGACCCGGCGACCGGTGACCTGGTGCGCCGGGTGCTGGCCGACACCGGGCACAGCGCGTTCGCCGAGCGGGAGGTCCGCGCGGCCTGCGAGGCGAACCCGCAGCAGCGCGACCGGCTGGCGCTGTGGGGGCGCCGGCTGCTGGGCGAGGCGATCACGCACGCCCAGCGGGTGGTCGCCGAGCGCGACGGCCTGGCCGAGTTCATCGTCCGCGGGTCCGGTGACGCGGGCGGCATCAGCGGGCTCATCAAGACCGTGCAGAGCGCGCACGGCAGGCGGATGAGCCGGCTCGGCCTCTCCTGACCGGCCGCCGACGCCTCGGCCCGGTCTGGACTAGCCTGGCGCCTGCAACACGGCAGTACGCAGGCTTACGGATCGGGAGGTCCACCGGTGAAGGTCAAGATCGGCATCGCGGAGACCCCGCGGGAGCTCGTGGTGTCCAGCGACCGCACGCCGGACGAGGTGGCCCAGCTGGTCAGCGGGGCGATGAAGTCCGACGACGGGCTGCTCGACCTCACCGACGACCAGGGCAACCGCTTCGTCGTCCCGGTCGCGCGCATCTCCTACGTGGAGATCGGCCCGGCGGAGGAGCGCAAGGTCGGGTTCGGCCTGGGCGGCTGAACCGCCACTCGCGTGCCGACGGGTCCGGCTCCCATCGAGGGGCCGGGCCCGTCGTCGTTCGCGGGGTGTCGCGGGGCTGCCGCCCCGCTTGCCGGGCCAGGCCACCCAGGCACTTGGGCGATCAACCTCGGCAGGGGGCTCGGTCCGCATCGGCCCCCGCCGAGCGGGTCGGGTGCCCCGATACGTGCCCCGGCGGCTGTCTCATTCTGAGATGGCTCGTGTGTTGCCCGGACCTCACAGCCGCGATGCACTGGCTCCGCATCCGGCCACTCGATGGTCGACACAACCGGATTCTCGACGAGGGTGGTGGTGGCCGATCTGCCGCACTCGCGAGAAGGCACCGCTGCCACGGTGAAGGCCATCAACGATGCCGGTGGCCCCGCGACCGGGGTGGATGTCGACGTGACGGACGAGAAGTCCGTGGCGTCCGCGGTCGCCACGGCCGTCGAGGTCGGTGGTCATCTGGAGTCTTCGTGGCCAACGCCGGCATCGCCCAGGTCGAGGAGCTGCTCTCCTACGACGCGGCCGACTTTCAGAGGGTTCTAGTCGGTCTCCGGGGGCGGTGGGCCGTCCAGCGGGAACGGCGGGGCGCCCACCCCGGCGAGCCGGAACCGGTCCCACGGGTCGGGCTCGGACAACGTCCCGGTTGCCGCGTGCCCGGGCGTGCGCACCTCGGCCGTGCCGCCACGGGCACCGAGCAGCTCGGTCAGCCGGTGGTTCGTCCGGACCCGGCCGGACCAGCGCAGCCGTCCGTCGAACGGCTCGGTGCGGGCGTCCAGCAGCACTTCGACGGCCAGCTCCTCGCCGGCCACCACCAGGGTCGCGGGCCCCCGGTAGCCCTCGTCGTGCTCGTCCGCGCTCACGGCCGGGGCTCCGGGGCGTCGGTGCCGGTGGCGGCGGCCCCTGCGGGGGTGTGCGGGTCCGGGACCAGCCGCAGGATGTCCGCGTTCGCGGTCGGCGCGTCGATCCCGGCGACGCCAGCGATCCCGCCCCAGATCAGCGCGGACAGGTAGTTGGTGAGCGCCTCCCGGCTCATCGTGCGGCGGTCCAGCCACCACTCGCCGGCCGACTGCACCATCCCGATCAGGCCCTGCGCCCAGGGCTCGGCGCCGCCGGAGTCGCGGCCCTCGGCCCGGAGCCGCTCACCGATCATCGTCGCGAGCAGCGCCCCGATCCGGCCGCGCACATCCTCGACGATCTCCGCGCCGGGCGCCGGCTCGGCCGGGTTGGCCACTACGAACCGGTAGAGCTGCGGCTCGTCCTCGATGCCGTGCAGGAACGCGTCGATCACCGCCGCGACGTGCTCGATCGGCTCGGCTTCGACGGCCAGCACCGGGTAGATCCGCTCCATCAGCATCTCGGCTGCCGCCTCACCGACCGCGCGCTGCAGGTCGGCCCGGTCGGCGAAATGCCGGTAGAGCACCGGCTTGGTGATCCCGGCGGACGCGGCGATCTGCGCGACCGACACCCCGGGGCCGTGCGCGCGGATCGCCTCGATCGCCGCCTCGACCATCTCGGTCCGGCGTTCGGCCCGGCGGCGCTCGCGCGCGTCCGGCTTGACATCCCTCGGGTCCTGGGGCATGTTACCAGTGGTAACTGTTACTGGCGGTAACGGCAAGTGGAAGTGGCGTTCTCCGCCCGTTTCCGACCCGGACCCGTTCGCCTCCTCCGACCGACGACGACCCGAGAGGAACGCGTGACCCGATGAGTGCTCCCACCGCCCGTCGCACCGGCAGCAAGACGAAGGTCGCCGACCGCGAGGACACCGCGGCCCGGTTGCTGCGCAGCTCGGTCGACAAGTCCTACGACCCGTCGATCGACATCGACTGGGACGCCCCGCTCGTCGAGGGCAAGTACGGGATCGTCCCGGAGCGCGTCTCGCTCTACGGGACCGAGCTGTGGGACGGGCTCACCGAGGAGCAGCGGGTCACGCTGTCCGTACACGAGTTCTGCAGTGTCGCCCGGATCGGTCTGTGGTTCGAGATGATCCTCATGCAGATGCTGCTGCGCTACGCCTACGACCGCGATCCGCGCAAGGCGCACATCCAGTACGCGCTGGTGGAGATCGCCGACGAGTGCCGACACTCGATGATGTTCGCCAAGGCCACCGAGCGCTACGGCGTGCCGGACTACGCGCCCGGCCGGCTCACCCACGAGCAGGGCCGGCTGATGAAGACCATCGGCACCGGCCCGGCGATGTTCGCCGGCACCCTCTACGTCGAGGAGATCCTCGACCAGCTGCAGCGCGAGGGGATGCGCGACGAGCGCGTCCAGCCGCTCTCCCGCATGATCAACAAGATCCACGTGACCGAGGAGGCCCGGCACGTGCGCTACGCGCGGGAGGAGCTGCAGCGGATCATGCCGAGGACCAACCGCGCCGAGCGGGCGTGGGCGCGCTACCTGACCGCGCGGATCGCCTTCGTCGTCGCCCGGAACCTGATCAACCCCGAGGTCTACCGCAGCGTCGGGATCGAGCCGAAGGTCGGCCGCGCGGCGGCGCTGGCCAACCCGCACCATCACGAGATGCTGCGCTGGTCGGCCCGCAAGCTGGTGCCGTTCCTCCGCGAGCAGGGCGTCGTCGGGGGGCCGACCGAGGCCCTCTGGAAGCGCGCCCACCTGATCTGAAGGATGGAGTCCATGAGCCGACGGGTCGTCACCCGCGACGGGACCGGGCTGTACGTCCGCGAGTCCGGTCCGCCGACTGCCGGGGTGACCGTGCTGCTGGCACACGGCTGGACCCTGGACGAGCGGTGCTGGGCGCCGGTCGCGGACGTGCTCGGTGCCGGTCCGGGCCGGTTGATGCGGGTGGTCCGCTACGACCACCGCGCCCACGGGCGTTCGGACGACACCCCGGACGCGGACAAGACCCTGGAGAACCTCGCCGACGACATGGCCGAGGTGATCGAGCAGGTCTGCCCGTCCGGCCCGCTGGTGATCGCCGGGCACTCGATGGGCGGGATGACGACGATGGCGCTGGCCGAGCG
This sequence comes from Pseudonocardia nantongensis, assembly GCF_046546495.1. Classification (NCBI taxonomy): domain Bacteria; kingdom Bacillati; phylum Actinomycetota; class Actinomycetes; order Pseudonocardiales; family Pseudonocardiaceae; genus Pseudonocardia; species Pseudonocardia nantongensis. The sequence continues at coordinate 172,501 of NZ_JBKGXT010000002.1, forward strand.
GCACCCCGAGCTGGTCGCGTCCCGGCTGGCCGGGGTGGCGCTGGTCGCGACGGCCAGCGGCGGGCTCGGCGGGGCCGCGACGCTGGGCATGAGCGGGCGTCCGGCCCGGGCGTTCCTGGTCGGCAAGGACAAGGTGACGGCGAGCCCGTACTGGACCGGGCGGCGATCCGTCACCCGGCATCCGGCCCTGCTCGGGCCGGGGATGCGGGCGTTGCTGCTCGGCCGCAGGCCGGACGCGCTCGCGGTCCGCGCGACCTGCGAGACGATCGGCGACTGCCGCCCGACGACGATCTCCGGCTTCACCCCGACGCTCACCTCGCACGAGCGGGACGCGGCGCTCGCCACGTTCGCCGACCTGCCGGTGGAGGTGCTGGTCGGGACGCGGGACCGGCTGACCCCGCCGCGCTACACCCGCCGGATCCGGGAGCACCTGCCGGACGCCCGGATGACGGTCTTCCCGGACGCCGGGCACATGCTCCCGGTGGAGCGGGTGACCGGGGTGGCCGCCCGCATCGCGTCGCTGGCGCACCGGGCGACGGCGGCCCCGGCGGCGTAGCTACGGCTGCTCGCCGGCCCCCTGCTTCGGGAAGCCGGCGATGCCGCGCCAGGCGAGCGAGGACAGCAGCAGGACCGCCTCGTCCCGGGGTACCTGCTGGTCGGAGTCCAGCCAGAACTGCGCGCCGACCTGGCTGAGGCCGACCAGGCCGACAGCCAGCAGCCGGGCCCGCTCGTGGGTCAGCCCGGCGTCGGTGGTGACGGCGCCGGCGATCGCGTCGATGCACCGGTCCAGCGCGCTCTCGACGACCGCCGCGGCCTCCGGGTCGCCGCGCAGGTCGGACTCGAAGACCAGCCGGTAGGCGCGGCCCTCACCGGCCACGAAGTCGAAGTAGGCGGCGACCGCGGCCTCGACGCGCTCCTTGTTGTCGTCGGTGCGGTCGATCGCTCCGGAGACCCGCTCTACGAGCTCCTCGGCGTAGGTCGTCAGCAGCGCCTGGTACAGCTCCAGCTTCCCGGGGAAGTGCTGGTAGAGCACCGGCTTGCTGACACCGGCCCGCTCGGCGATGTCGTCCATCGCGGCCGCGTGGTAGCCCTGGTCGGCGAACACGTCCCGGGCCGCCAGTAGTAGCTGCGCGCGGCGCGCGCCGCGGGAGAGGCGAGCGCCCCGTGGCGTGGCGGTTCCAGTCATCGCCTACCTTTCACCGGATGTGGGGTCACCCTACCCATAAGTAACCCCGGTTGCCGAGGGATCCGGGGATGCGCCGGACGGGGGATCGGCCTCGCCGTCCGCGGTCCCGTCCGGACGACGTCACCGGCGCGGACCGTGCCCGTCGAGCTCGAGCCGGCAGACCGTACGGGACGGTCGTGCACGGGTCTGCACGGGCGGTCGCACCCGCCACTGTACGACCGCGAGGACGGCGCCGGTCGCCACCAGGGGGACCGCGGCGGCCGCGGGCGCGGGCAGCCCGGCCGCGGCCGCGGCCACCCCGGTCCCGGCGGCGACCAGCGCGGCGCGCAGCCCGGCCGCGGCGGCCCGGCGGGCCCGCCGGGCCAGCGTGAGCGCGGTGGCGACCTCGGCGGGGCCGCCGTGGACGGCGAACCCGCCGGTCCCGTCCTCGAAGGCGGGCCGGCCGTGGACCACCGAGCCCTGGACCACCGAGCCCTGGACCACCGAGCCCTGGACGGCCGGGCCCGGGGCGGCGGTGCTCCCGTCCGGAGGCTCCAGCGCGATCGCCAGGTCCGCACCGGCCAGCGCCCCCGGGTCGTACCGCGGGTCGGCTGCGACGGCCACCGTCCGGCCCCGGACCTGCAGCCCGGCGACGGCCGCCGCCCGGCCCGCCGCGTCCAGACCGGGACGGATCGCGTCCGGATCGGACGGGTCCAGATCCGCGGCCGAACCCAGGGCGCGGGCGGCGGCGTCGTCGTCCGGGGTGAGCAGAGCCGGCTCGGTACCGGCGGCCCGCAGCGCGCCGATCCCGGTCGCCGCCGTGCGGTGCGGGGACCGGCGCACCGCCAGCACCGCCCGGGCCGTCCCGTCCCAGGCGACCGCGACCACCGCGCAGCCCTCCGCCTCGGCCCGCTCGCGGGCCCGGGACACCTCCGGCGGCAGCCCGATGCCGTGCTCGAGCAACCAGGCGGGGGATCCCAGCAGCACGGCGTGCGCGACGACCGTGCCCGCCGCCGGGACCAGCTCCGCGACCAGGCCGGAGACCCCGTGGCCGGGACGCTCGTCCGGTTCGGCGACGTCCGGTGGGCTGCCCCCGGCGTCCCGCAGCGCCGCGTCCAGCGCGCGGGCGACCGGCCCCAGGTCCGATCCGTCCGCGGCGCCCCGGGCCACCGACGCGGCCAGCCGCAGCACCTGCTCCGGGTCGGTGCCCTCGGCCGGGTGCACGGTGAGTGGAGCGGCACCGCCACCGCCACCGGTGAGGACGTCCGGGCCCGCCAGCGCCACCGTGTCCACCCGGTCCACGGTCGCCGGGCCATCCTCCGGAACGGTCCAGCCGACCGGGTCCCACCAGCCGGGCCCTTCCCGGCCGCCGGGCGCCGTGTGGTTGTCGCCCGCCACCGGCAGCGGGAACCCGGCCGCCCCACTGCCCGCCGGCATCGGCATCGGCAACCGGATCGTCTCCCGGCCTGCCCGCCGGGCCGCGCGCACCGCGGCCGGCACGGCCGCCAGCAGCGCGCAGGGGCTCGCCGCCAGTAGCACGGCGATCCCGGCCGGCACCGCCACCGCGGGCGGCTGCCCGATCCCGGTCCGGAAGCCCGCGACGGCCACCGCGACCAGCAGCGCGACCGGACCGAGCCGGCTGCACCAGCGGTCCGCGGCGACCTGCAGTCCGGCGGTGTTCCCGGCGGTGCTCCCGGCTGGGCCCTCGACGCGGCGCGCCGCCGTCCCGACGACGGTCAGTACCGCCGCGACCCCCGGCAGCAGCGCGCCGCCGGTCGGCACGGTGCTCGCTCCGGGCCCCGGGACGGGCGGCGACACCGCTCCCGGGACGGCGGCCGACACCGCGGCCGGCACGGCCACCGAGACCGACCAGGCCAGTGCGGCGAGCGTCCCGGCGGAGGTCAGGAGGTCCGCGGTGAGCATCCCGGCGCCGGCCGCCCGCGCGGCTGCCCGGTGCCCGGCCCACCCGAGGACCAGCACCACCGCCCCCGCCGGCAGTACCGCCAGCAGCGGCACCACCGGCAGCAGCGACGGCGGGAGCCGGCCCGACGCCGTCAGCACCGCCGCGGCCGGCGGCAGGACGACCGCGAGTACCGCGGCGAGGGCCGCGAGCACGAGCGGGGTGCGGCGCACGCCGGATCAGCTCCCCGTGGCCGTCGGCAGGGTGAACTCGCAGGACCGCAGCTCCCCGCCGGAGCGGTAGTCCAGGAACAACCGGTAGCTGCCAGGGGCCGGCACCGACGTCGTGAACGCCACGCCCGGCCCGGCGCGGTCGCCGTCCGCCGCGCCGCTGACCTCCGGCTGTACCGGTACCCGGGCCAGGTCGCCCTGCCGGACCGCGGTCATCGCGCCGAACGCCCCGCCGGTGACCGGCTCCAGGTTCGTCACCGGCACGCCGTCCCGGCTGACCGTGGCGTAGAGCCGGGACTCGCCGCCGGGCAGCAGCACCCCGTCCACGCGGACCTGCTCGTCGCTGGCACCGCACATCCCGGTCCGGTTCTCGGTGGGGAAGGTGAACGCGCCGTACGGGCCGGGGACGTGCAGATCCGTCCCGAGGTCCAGGGCCGGTCCGCCGGTCGGCGTGAAGGCCGCGTAGAGCCGCCACACGCCCTCGCCGGGGAAGGTCATCGGGGCCCGCCAGACGCCGTCCGGGCCGAGGGTGGCGTGCAGCCGGGTGTAGCCGGCGACGTCCCGGCGGATCACCGCGACGTCCAGCACCGACCCGCCGCCGGCCGGCGGGTCGAACCGGGTCACCGGGGTGCCGTCCGAGCCGGTGATGGTGAACGCGACCTCGGTCGGTTCCCGGTACGGCTGGACCACCTGCTGCGGGACCAGGGTGTAGCCGGACGCGGTGCTGAGCACACCGCCGGTGTCGTCCGGGCCGGGCTGCGCCGACCTGGCCGGCAGCACCGGGCCCGCGGAGCCCGGGTCGTCCGCGCCGGCGCCGGGCAGCAGCGGTGCCTGGGTGATCCCGCCCGCGGTCCAGGCGACGGTGAAGACGAGCACGGAGGCCGCGCCGAACGCGGCGATCCGGGTGCCGGCCGATCCCGCGATCCGTCCCATCCGCGCGTCCCTTCCCGTGGGGGTCCGCCCGGTACAACGCGTGGACGCCGGTGTTGTTGCGCTCGGTCGTCGAATGCTGGCTCTGCGTCACACCCGGTGCGGCGCCGGCGAGAGAGGGATCACCCGTGCCGACGCGCCCGCCGCCGGCACGTCATCCTGGTCGGATGTCCGTCGGCACGTCGACCTCCGTTCACCGGCCCGTCACCGGCTCCCCGGAGCGCGGGAGCGGGCCGCGTCCGGTGACGCAGGCGGACCCGAGCACCCTCGGCGTGCCGGCGGAGGACCTGCCGCCGTGGCCCGGCCGCACGATCACCGCCGGCGGCGTGGCCCTGCACGTGCGTGAGACGCCCGGTCCGGCCGACGGGCCCGAGGTCGTGTTCGTGCACGGGCTGTCCGGGTCGGCGACGAACTGGACGGACCTGGCCGCGCTGCTGGCGCCGCGGGCCACCGGCCTGGCGGTGGACCTGCCCGGTTTCGGGCACTCCCGGCCGACCGACGCGCAGGACTACACCCCGGACGGGATGGCCGACGCGCTGCTCTGCTGGCTCGCCGGCCGCGAAGAGCAGCGCAGGCGGAACGACCACGGGCCGAGCCGCCCGGTGCACCTGGTCGGCAACTCGCTCGGCGGGCTGATCGCGATGACGGTGGCGGCCCGGCGTCCCGAGCTGGTCAGCACCCTGACCCTGGTGTCGCCGGCCATGCCGGATCGCCGCCCGGACCCGCGGCGGCTGTCCGACCCGCGGATGGCGCTCGCGATGGTCCCGGTCCTGGGCCGGTCGGCGCGCCGCAGGTTGGCCGCCGAGCCACTGCGGACGCGGGCCGAGCGGATCGTTCGGCTGTGCTTCGCCGACCCCGAGCGCGGTTCCGCCCGGCGGCTCGAGGAGCTGATCGCCGAGCACGCGTACCGGGCCACCCTGCCGTGGGCGGCCACCGCCGACGGCGCCGCCACGCGGGGCCTGCTCGGGTGCTGGGCCGGTCGCTCGGCGTGGACCTGGGCCGCCCGGGTGCGGGTGCCGTCGCTGGTGCTGTGGGGCGGCGCCGACCGGATCGTCACGCCGCGGCTGGCCGGGCGCACGGCGGCCGCGCTGTCCGATTCCCGGCTGCTGGTGCTGCCCGGGACCGGGCACATCGCGCAGGTCGAGCGACCGGTCGAGGTCGCGGGAGCCGTCGCCGGGCTGTGGGACGAAGCGGGGGCGCCGGGGGAAGATGTGCGGGACGGGTGACGTTGCACCGGCCGACACCCGCGAGAGGCGAGAACTGCATCGCCAGAGCAACTTCGGAGGAGTGGACGAGATGGCGCTACCGCCGTTGGTCGAGCCGGCTGCCGAGCTCACCAAGGACGAGGTGGAGCGGTACAGCCGCCACCTCATCATCCCGGACGTCGGGATGGACGGACAGAAGCGGCTGAAGAACGCCAAGATCCTGGTCGTCGGCGCCGGTGGGCTGGGCTCGCCCGCGCTGCTCTACCTGGCCGCCGCGGGAGTGGGGACGCTCGGCATCGTCGAGTTCGACGTCGTCGACGAGTCCAACCTGCAGCGTCAGGTCATCCACGGGCAGTCCGACATCGACCGTCCGAAGGGGGAGTCGGCCCGCGACTCGATCCGCGAGGTCAACCCCTACGTCGAGGTCCGGCTGCACGACGAGCGCCTGACCAGCGAGAACGTGCTGGACGTGTTCGCCGGCTACGACCTGATCCTGGACGGCACCGACAACTTCGCCACCCGGTACCTGGTCAACGACGCGGCGGTGCTGCTCGGCAAGCCCTACGTCTGGGGCTCGATCTTCCGGTTCGAGGGCCAGGCCTCGGTGTTCTGGGAGGACGCGCCGAACGGGCAGGGGCTGAACTACCGCGACCTCTACCCGGAGCCCCCGCCGCCCGGGATGGTCCCGTCCTGCGCCGAGGGTGGCGTGCTGGGCGTGCTCTGCGCGTCGATCGGCTCGATCATGGTGAACGAGGCGGTCAAGCTGGTCACCGGCATCGGCGAGCCGCTGCTCGGCCGGCTGGTGATCTACGACGCGTTGGAGACCACCTGGCGTCAGGTGAAGATCCGCAAGGACCCGGAGACGCCGAAGATCACCGAGCTGATCGACTACGAGGCGTTCTGCGGTGCCGTGCCCCAGGACGCGCAGGACGCGGCCGCCGGGCACACGATCACCGTCGGCGAGCTCAAGGAGATGCTGGACGCCGACAAGGACTTCCAGCTGATCGACGTCCGTGAGCCGCACGAGTACGAGATCGTCAAGATCCCGGGTGCGACGCTGATCCCGAAGGACCGGATCCTGTCCGGCGAGGCGCTCTCGGAGATCTCGCAGGACAAGCCGGTCGTGCTGCACTGCAAGTCCGGCGGGCGGTCCGCGGAGGCGCTCGCCGCGCTGCACAAGGCCGGGTTCGCCGACGCCGTGCACGTCGGTGGCGGGGTGCTGTCCTGGGTCAAGCAGATCGATCCCTCGCAGCCCACCTACTGACCCGCAGCACCGACCCGCGCGAGCCACGACGGCCGCCGCCCCGATCACCGGGACGGCGGCCGCCGTGGGTCACAGGCTGTATACAACGCTCGACCCTTCGAGTGAACCTCACCTGTTGGGCGCCGGAATGATGCCGTTCGGCGAAACGTGGCCACCGGTTGTCGCGACTTGTCGATGCGGTGATCGACGGTCGGTCGCGCGTGGGGAGGCCTTGAGTGGTGGACCAGCCGGTGCGTGTGTGTGCCCTCGAGGGATGCGCGGAGATGATCGAGTCGGTCCCCGGGCGTCCGGAGCGCCGGTACTGCTCCGCCGCGCACCGCGTGGCCGCCCGCCAGGCCCGGCGGGCCGCCGCCCAGCTGGCCGACGACCGCCGGCTCGCCGAGAACCTCCCGTGGCTGCGCGAGCCGGCCGAGCCCGCTTCCGCACCCGCCGCCGTCCCGGAGCCCCCTCCCGCACCGGCGGCCGGGCGGGCACCGTTGCGCCCGTCCGCGCTGCGGGTCCCGCACACGCTGCTGCGGCACCGCCGGGCCGTCGCCCTGGTCGGGGTCACCGCGGTGCTGCTCGGCGGGTACGCGCTGACCGCGGCGTCGACCCGGCCCGAGGTGGCCGGAGTGCCGGAGCCGCAGGAACGCACCGTCGAGCAATGGGCGACGGAAGCGGGGATCGCGCTCGTCGCGCTGGACGAGCAGGTCGATGACCTGGAGCGCACCGAACGGGCCTGGCGGGACGCGCCGGCCGCGCACGGCGCGCGAGCCACTCCGGATGCGGTGCTGCGGCTGCGCCAGCAGCGCGCCACGCTGACCCGGCAGCGGGCGACGCTGCGGTCCCAGCTCGAGGCGTACCGCTCCCGGCAGCGCGTCACCGACGAGCTGGCGCTGGCCGACCAGCAGCTCGCCCAGCTGGACGAGGTGGTGGCGGAGTTGCCGCCACCGTCCGGGCGGACCCGGGACCAGGCTGCCGCCGTCACCGCCGTGCAGGAGCAGCGTGATCTGCGGGCCCGTCGCCGGGACGCGACCGCCGACCAGCTCCGGGTGCTGGACGAGGACATCGAACGGGCCCGGACCGGGGCGCTGCCCGGCGACCCGGAGGGGACGCAGCAGGTGTCCGGGGACGTGCTCGCGCTGGCCCGCGGGGAGCAGCCGCAGGTGCCGGAATCGGCCCCGCTACCGCGGCCACCGGAGGTCCTGCAGGGCGGACGGGAGACCTCGGGGGACCGTCCGCGGGATGAGGTCAGCACCAGCGGTCCGCCCGACCCGCGCGGTCCGCGGGACGAGACGGTGCCGCGTGCCGAGGGGCCGGAGGGTGCGTCCGGACGCGGGCCGGGTGCAGCGACCCCCGCCCCGTCCGGCGCCCCGGTGGCGGAACCGGTGTCCGGGCCGGGTGCGAAGCTCGGCGGGGCGGTCGCGGACGCCGCGGACGGTGTGCACTCACTCGTCGCCGGCGGCGGCGGCGACACCGACAGCAACGGCAACGGCGACGCCGCCGGCAACGGCGACGATGCCCGGCCCGCCGTCGGCCGGTCGCCGGCGCCGCACCCCGTGGGTCCCGGTGCGGGCCCCGGGCCGGCCGCCGGTCCCGCCGAGACCGCCGGTCCGGGGGAGGCGGTCACGGCCTCCGAGAGATCGCGGTCCGCGCGGTCCGGCGCGGAGCCGTCGGCGGGCCGGGACGGTGCCGAGGTGCGCCCGGCCGGGCCACTGGACCGGACCGTCGATGCGGTCCAGGACGGGGCCGGCACGATCGCCGACGGCGTCGGCGACGCGGCGAAGGGCGTCGGTGGAGCCGTGGACCGGCTGACGGGCGGGACCGGCGGGACCGGCGGGACCGGCGATGGTGCCGGGGCGCGGTCCGGGGACCGGAACGAGGGGCCCGGCCGGGCGGGTGCCGGGCGGAACGGTGGCGGCTCGGGTGGCTCTGGTGGCTCCGCTTCCGGCAGTCGCGAGTCCGGTAGCGGCGAGTCCGGCGGTCGTGAGTCGGGCAGCCGCGAGTCCGGCAGCCGCGGTGCCGGGGCCGGCGGGTCGACCGGGCGGGACTCCGGCGCCGACGGGCCGGCCACGGGCGGCCGGGCCCGCACCGCTCTCGGCGTCGCCGGTTCCGTTGGCGCTTCCGCCTCCCAGAGCGGGAACCGTGATCGCCGAGCCGACGGCGAGCCGGACCGCGCCGCATCGGCGACGGCCGGGTCCGGTCCGGCCGACCTGCGCGGTGGCCGGTCGGCGGACCACGGCGGTGACGGTGGCACCCGATCGCGCGGTGACTCGCCGGCGGCCGGGTCCGGGAGCGCGTCCGGCGGCCTGGCCAGTGCGGTCGCGGGCCCGTACGTGACGGCGGCGATGGGCTCCGAGGCCGCTGCGCCGTTGCTGGCGGAGGCCGACCGGCAGGCCCGGGCGGAACTCACCCGGCGCGGCGCCTCGCCGGTGCGGGCGGACCGGGACGGGACGTCCCGGTCCGATACCGGCGGCCGGTCCGGCCAGCGCCCGGTCGCCGGGACCGACCGGGCTTCCGGCGACCGCTCCGGCGAGAAGCCCGGTGGTGGCTCCGGCCGGCCCGACAGGACCCGCGGTGGGAGCGACAGGACCCGCGACGGCGGAAGCGAGGGCGGCGGGTTGGATCGTGGCTCCGGTGTCGGGGCGTCTGCGGCACGCGCATCGGCGAGCGGCTCCGCCGATCGTGGGCGGCGCGCAGCGGCCGGGAACGATGCTCGCTCCCGCGGGTCGGGCAAGGCCTCGGGCATCCGCCGCTCGAACGCCGGCGCCTCCGATGACTCGGCCGGGCGGTCGGGGAGCCGCGGTTCGGCGGTGAGTCGGGGCGGCGGGTCCACGTCGGACTCGGGGAGTCGATCGGAGCGGAACCCGGGTAGCGGTTCCCCTGGCAGCGGCTCGGGCGGGGACAGTTCGGACAAGGGTGGTTCGAAAAGGGACAGCTCGGACAGGGGTGGCTCGGCCGAGCACCGCTCGGGCAGCGGCGGCTCGCACCGCGGCGGTCCGGACTCCTGACCCGACGCGGCCCGGCGGGCAGCACGCGGGCCCGTCCCGCCCGCCCGCTGCTCACCCGGTCGTGCGATCTCGTTGCACGCTCCCCGGGCGTGGCGCGGACCGAACGACCCCGTTACGCGGGTACCGTCCGGCCCGTGACCGCAGCCCGCACGCTCTCCACCGCGCCGGCCGCGAACGCCCTGCCCGAGCACGTTCGCGTCGCCTTCGGCGTTCGCGAGACCGTCCCGCGTCCGGTGGTCTGGGCGGGACAGCGGGCCTGGCAGTGCGGCGAGGTGCTGTTGCGACCGGTCGCCGACCACGTCGTGGCGGCCTGGTCAGCGACCGTCCTGGAGAACCTCGACGTCGACGGCATCCGGTTGGCCCGCCCGGTCCGCTCCAGTGACGGCCGGTGGGTCGTCGGCGGCTGGGCCGCGTCCCGCTACGTGCCCGGATCCCCGGAGCCCCGGCACGACGAGGTTGTCGCCGCGTCGCTGCGGCTGCACGCGGCCACCTCGACGGTGCTGCGCCCGCGCCTGCTCGATGAGCGTGACGACCTGCTGTCCCGCTCCGCCGCCGCCGCGTTCGGCGAGCGGAAGCTGGACCTGCACCCGGAGACCGGCGGGAACCTGTTCAACGAGCTGGCCGCGCACCGGAAGACCGTGCGGCTGACCCCGCAGGTGGTGCACGGCGAGCTGTTCGGCGCCATGCTCTTCGACCCGACCGGTCGCCCGGCCGTACTGGACCTGGTGCCGTTCTGGCGTCCGGCCGAGTGGGCCGCGGCCGTCGTCGTCGTGGACGCCGTCGCCTGGGGTGGCGCCGACGACGAACTGATCGAGCGCTGGTCCGAGCTGCCCGAGTGGCCGCAGGCCCTGCTGCGTGCCGTGCTGTACCGGCTGGCGCTGCACGCTCAGCACCCGGACGCGACGACCGAGTCGCTGGCCGGGATCGAGCGGGTCGCCGGGCTCGTCAGCCGCCGGCTCTGACCTGAACCGGCCGGGGCGCACCCGCGTCGAGCGGCAGTCGTCCGGCCGGGGGCGCCGGATGCGCGGCGCGGAGGCGGAAGTGACTGCTCGAAATTCGCTTACCCGGTCAGCGATTCCGCGTCGGCGACTCTGCGCCGGCGATCCGGCGTCGGCGATCCCGCGCCGGCGCGGAGCTGGGCGCCGGGGCGGGCCGCGTTCACTGCGCGGTGGCCGAAGCCTGCGGTGAACGGCCGTTGACCTGCTCGAGCACTCCGGCCTGACGGACGAGCCTGCTCACGGTCCACTTCTCACGCGACGTCGGCACCGGACGTGAGGGATCTGTTTCCGGCGTGTCACGTGCGGCCACTCCCCGGAAACGGGGGCTCCCTAGCGTCGTCTCCCGACGAGCACGACGACAGTCGGGAGACGCTGGCGTGACCACGAGCGCAGGACCGGCCCGCCGATTCGGCGGGCGCTGGATCGAGTACTGGGACCCGGAGGACGAGGGGTTCTGGCAGAGCACCGGGAAGCGGATCGCGAACCGGAACCTCTGGCAGTCGATCTTCTCCGAGCACATCGGGTTCTCGATCTGGACCATCTGGTCGGTTCTGGTCCTGTTCATGGGGCCGGAGTACGGGTTCGACGCCGCGCAGAAGTTCTTCCTCGTCGCGGTGCCCACGCTGGTCGGGGCGATCCTGCGGCTGCCCTACACGTTCGCCGTCGCCCGCTTCGGTGGTCGCAACTGGACGGTCTTCGGTGCGGCGCTGCTGATCGTCCCGACGCTCCTCGCGATGATCGTGATGGAACCGGGCGTCGGGTACGGCACGTTGCTGGCCGTCGCCGCCGTCGCGGGCGTCGGCGGTGGCAACTTCGCCTCCTCGATGGCGAACATCAACGCGTTCTTCCCGGAACGGAGCAAGGGCTGGGCCCTCGGCCTGAACGCGGGTGGCGGCAACCTCGGCGTCCCGGTCGCGCAGCTGCTCGGCCTGCTGGTCATCGCCACCCTGGGTGCCGGCCAGCCGCGGGTGCTGCTCGCGATCTACCTCCCGTTCGTGGTCGCCTCCTCGGCCCTGGCCTGGAAGCGGATGGACAACATCGCCGCGATGTCGAACGACACCGGCGCGTTCACCGAGGCCTGCCGGGACCGCCAGACCTGGATCATGTCGCTGCTCTACGTCGGGACGTTCGGATCGTTCATCGGGTACTCGTTCGCCTTCGGCCTGGTGCTGCAGAACCAGTTCGACCGCACGCCGCTACAGGCCGCGGCGGTCACCTTCATCGGCCCGCTGATCGGCTCGTTGATCCGTCCCTACGGCGGCCGGCTGGCCGACCGCTTCGGCGGTGCCCGGGTCACCGTGTGGAACTTCGCCGGCATGGCCGTCGCCACCGCCGTCGTCATCCTGGCCTCCGGCGCGCAGTCGCTCGCCGTGTTCACCCTCGGCTTCATCCTGCTGTTCACGCTGTCCGGGATCGGCAACGGTTCGACGTACAAGATGATCCCGGCGATCTTCACCGGCCGGGCCCGGCGCGCGATCGCCGAGGGCGCCGACCGGGAGGCCCAGCTGGCCACCGCGCGCCGGCTGTCCGGCGCGGTGATCGGCATCGCCGGCGCGGTCGGGGCCCTCGGGGGCCTGTTCATCAACCTGGCGTTCCGTCAGTCGTTCCTCGCGGTCGATTCCGGCACGCCCGCGTTCTGGAGCTTCCTGGCGTTCTACGTGGTGTGCATCGGCGTGACCTGGGCGGTCTACCTGCGCCCGCGGTCGATGCCGCTGCGCGACGGCGAGACCGCGGCCCTGGCTCGGATCTGATGGGGCCTGGCCGCACGGCGACCCACTGCCCCTACTGCGCCCTGCAGTGTGGGCAGTGGATCGACCCGTCCGGTGACGTCGACGCCCGCCCGGTGCACGTGCGGAAGGGGGGTCCGGTCGACGCGGGCGGGATGTGTCAGAAGGGCTGGACGTCCGGCGAGCTGCTGGCACATCCGGAACGCCTGCGGACCCCGCTGGTCCGCCGCACCCGCGACGCCGCGTTCACGCCGTCGACCTGGGACGACGCGCTGGGCCGGGTCGCCGCGACGCTGGCGGCGCTGCGGGCCGAGCACGGCCCCGACGCGGTCGCGGTCTTCGGCGCCGGTGGCCTGACGAACGAGAAGGCCTACCTGCTCGGCAAGTTCGCCCGGGTGGCGCTGGGTACCTCGCAGATCGACTACAACGGCCGGTTCTGCATGTCGTCCGCCGCGGCGGCCGGCAACCGGGCGTTCGGGGTGGACCGCGGGATGCCGTTCCCGGTGACCGACCTGGCCGACGCCGAGCTGGTCGTGCTGGCCGGCGCGAACGTCGCCGAGACGATGCCGCCGCTGATGTCGCACCTGGCCTCGGCCCGGCTGGTCGTCGTGGACCCGCGGCGCACGCCGACCGCGGAGCGCGCGCTCGCCTCCGGAGGGCTGCACCTCGCCCCGCGGCCGGGCACCGACCTGGTGCTGGCGCTGGGGATGCTGCACGCCGCCGTCACCGAGGGGTACCTGGACCTCGGCCGGGGGGATCGCCGACTACTCCGGGGTCTCCTACGCCCGGTTGGATGCGGACGAGGCCCTGTACTGGCCCTGCCCGGCCGAGGACCACCCGGGGACGCCGCGGCTGTTCGCGGACCGGTTCGCGCACGCCGACGGGCGGGCCCGGATGGTGCCGGTCGAGCACGTCGAGCCGGACGAGGGCGTCGACGACGAGTTCCCGCTGCGCGCGACGACCGGGCGGGTGCTGGTGCACTACCAGTCCGGCGCGCAGACCCGGCGGGTCGCCGAGCTGGCGTCGGTCGCGCCCGAGGCGTTCGTCGAGGTGCATCCGGACACCGCCGCCCGGCACGGGCTCGCCGAGGGCGACCTGGCCGAGGTGACCTCCCGGCGGGGCACGACGACGGCGCGGGTCCGCTGCGTGCCCTCGCTGCGGCCCGACACGGTGTTCCTGCCGTTCCACTTCGGCGGGGCCGGCGCGGCCAACAACGTCACGAACCCGGCTTTGGACCCGGTGAGCCGGATGCCGGAGTTCAAGGTCGCCGCGGTCCGGCTCGATCCGACGTCACCCGGTCACGCCCGGGAAACTCGTTGGCCGGAGGCCGTGTCAGGGCTACCCTGACAAGATGCCCGAGATTCTCGACCGTGTCCTCGCACTCGACATCACCGCCGACGCGCAGGCCGTCACCGCGGCCGCCGTCGCCGAACTGGATCGCCGCGCCGATGCGGTCGCCGGTGTCCCGCCCGTGCCCGGCACCCCCGAATGGGACGCCGAACAGGGCACCGACGCCCCCGTCCGCCGGGAGACGGCGTGGCGGCTCGCGGCGTTCCGGATCGGCCTGGCCGCCGGGCTCGACCCGCTGCCGAACCTGATCGGGCTGCGCCACATCGGCGTCAGCTGGGAGACGATCGGCCGGGCCGCCGGGACCACCCGGCAGTCCGCGCACGAGCGCTGGGCCGGGCGGGTCTCCGCGGTGCTCGACGGTCGTGACCAGGCTGCGCTCCGCCCCGAGGGCCGTTCCTGACCCGCGAGGCCGCGGGCTCCGGCGGACGCGCACGTAACCTGCGAACGCGCACCCGATCGGGTGCGCGTTCGCAGAACCGGTGCGCGTTTGCGGGACCGGCGGTGGGTGTTTGCGGGCTGGGGCGGGCGCCTCACGGGGAGACCCCGTCGAGAATGAGGACCTCGTAACGCCGGTGTCATCGCAGGTCGTTCCCCCGTAATCCGTCGTTCCTACCGTCGGTGCCCATGAGCAGGCGGGTAGTGGTGATCGGGCACGGCATGGTCGGGGCCCGGTTCGCCGAGGAGATCCGGCGGCGCGACCCCGGCGGCGAGCGGGTGCGGCTGACCGTCCTGGGGGCGGAGCCGCGCCCCGCCTACAACCGGGTGCTGCTTTCCACCGTGCTCGCTGGCGGGCTGCGCCCGGACATGGTCGCGCTCCCGGCGGTCGACGACGTCGACCTGCACCTCGGCGTTGCGGCCACCGGGATCGACCGGTCCGCCCGCGTGGTGCACGCCGACGACGGCACGACCCACCCCTACGACGAGCTCGTGCTCGCCACCGGCTGCCGGGCCTGGCTCCCGCCGATCGACGGTCTGGGCACCGGCGACGCTCCGGCACCCAGGGTGAGCGCGTTCCGCGACCTCGACGACTGTGCGCGCATCCTCGACGGGGCCGCGCCGGGCGCGCGGATCGCCGTCGTCGGCGGCGGCCTGCTCGGCGTCGAGGCCGCCCGCGGGCTGACCGGACGCGGTGTCGCCGTCACGCTCGTCCACCCGCGCACGCACCTGATGGAACGCCAGCTCGATCCCGGAGCCGGCGACGTCCTGGCCGGCGCGCTGCGCGGGCTCGGCGTCGACGTGCGGTGCGGGGTCGAGGCCAAGGCCTGGGACCCCGGCACCGGCCTGGACTGCGACGACGGCACCCGGATCGCCGCGGACACCGTCGTCGTCGCCACCGGGGTCCGCGCGAACACCGCGCTGGCCGCGGACGCGGGGCTCGCCGTCGACCGCGGGATCCTGATCGACGACCGGCTCGCCACCGACGACGGCCGGGTGCACGCGATCGGCGACTGCGCGCAACACTCGGAGGCCGCCGCCGGGCTCGTGCAGTCCGGCTGGGAGCAGGCCGCGGTGCTCGCCGATCTGCTCTCCGGCGCCGACCCGGCCGCCCGCTACCGCGGCACCCGTCCGGTCACCCGGCTGAAGGCGACCGGGATCGACCTCGCCGCGGTCGGGGAGCTCGCCGCGGGCGACGAGCAGCTCCGGGTCTGCGACCCGCGGCGCGGCCGTTACGGCGTCCTGTCGCTGCGCGCGGACCGGATCGTCGGCGCCGTGCTCGTGGGGCTGCCGGACGCCGCCGCGACGATCACCGGTTTCTACGACTCCGGCTCTCCCGCCCCGGACGACCGGCTGGCGCTGTTGCTGGGCCGGGCGCTGCCCGGCGAGCCGGCCACCGCGGTCGAGCCGGGCCGGATGCCCGGCACCACCGTCGTCTGCCGCTGCAACACCGTCACCAAGAACGCGCTGGTCACCGCGTGGCGTGCGGGCGCCACCGACATCGATGCCCTCGCCCGGCGCACCCGCGCCACCACCGGCTGCGGCAGCTGCCGCAGCACCGTCTGCGGGATCCGGGACTGGCTGGAGCGCGCCGACCCCGGAACCGGCCCGCCCGCAACCGAACCGCCCGCTGTCGACCCGCCCGCTGTCGAACCGCCCGCTGTCGAACCGCCACAGGAGGACGCCGCATGAAGGAGCGCACGAGGAGCCGGCTGGTGGTCGTCGGCAACGGCATGGTCGGGCACCGCCTGGTGGCCGCGCTGCGGGACCGGGACACCGCGGGGGACTGGGAGATCACCGTTCTCGGCGCGGAGCCCCGCCGGGCCTACGACCGGGTCGCGCTGTCGTCGTATGTGGACGGCACCTCGGAGGAGGAGCTGCGGCTCGGCGACGAGGTCCTGCGCGGCGACCCGCTGGTCACCTACCACCTGGGCGACGCGGTCACCGGGATCGACCGGGACGCCCGCCGGGTTCGGACCGCCGCGGGCCGCACCGTCGACTACGACGCGCTGGTGCTGGCCACCGGGTCGTACCCGTTCGTCCCGCCGGTACCCGGCCGGGACCTGCCCGGCTGCTACGTCTACCGCACCCTCGACGACCTGGACGAGATCAAG
The DNA here is from genome assembly GCF_046546495.1 of Pseudonocardia nantongensis. Taxonomy (NCBI): domain Bacteria; kingdom Bacillati; phylum Actinomycetota; class Actinomycetes; order Pseudonocardiales; family Pseudonocardiaceae; genus Pseudonocardia; species Pseudonocardia nantongensis. The sequence goes on from NZ_JBKGXT010000002.1 coordinate 188,809, forward strand.
AAGGCGGCGACGGACGCCGTCGCGAGGACCGCGCCCGGACGGCGGTCCGCGGTCGTCGTCGGGGGTGGGCTGCTCGGCCTGGAGGCCGCGCGGGCGATGCGATCGCTCGGCCTGTCCCCGCAGGTCGTCGAGATCGCGCCGCGGCTGATGCCTGCCCAGGTCGACGACGGTGGCGGCGCGCTGCTGCGGCGGCTGGTCACCGAGCAGGGCATCGCGGTGCGCACCGGGATCTCGCTGACCGGGGTCCGCGGGGACCGCGACCGGCTGGTCGCCACGCTGTCCGACGGCGTCGAGCTGGACGCCGACGTCGTGGTCTTCTCCGCCGGCATCCGCGCCGCCGACGGCCTGGCCCGCGGCTGCGGCCTCCCGGTCGGCGAGCGCGGCGGGGTCCTGGTGGACGAGGGCTGCCGCACCCCCGACCGCGGAGTCTGGGCGGTCGGCGAGTGTGCCGCGCTGGAGGGCCGCACCTACGGTCTGGTCGCGCCCGGGTACGCGATGGCCGAGGTCGTCGCGGACCGGCTGCTCGGCGGCCCGGCCCGGATGGCGCCCGAGGAGCTCGACATGTCCACCCAGCTCAAGTTGCTGGGGGTGGACGTCGCCAGCTTCGGTGACGCGCACGCGTCCACCGAGGGCGCGCTGGAGATCGTCGTCAACGACCCGGTCGCGGGCACCTACTCCAAGCTCGTCGTCTCCGACGACGCGTCCACCCTGCTCGGCGGGGTGCTGGTCGGGGACGCCGCGCGGTACGGCTCGTTGCGCCCGCTGGTCGGCTCCCCGCTCCCGGACGACCCGGTCACGCTGATCTCGAAGGGCGGTGCCGAACCGGACGCCGGGTCGCTGCCGGACGCCGCGCAGATCTGCTCCTGCAACGCCGTCACCAAGGGCGACCTGTGTGCCGCGATCGACGGCGGCGCGCACGACGTGCCCGCGCTGAAGGCGTGCACCCGGGCCGGCACCACCTGCGGGTCCTGCGTACCGATGCTGAAGACGCTCCTCGCGCAGCAGGGGGTCGAGGTCTCCACGGCGCTCTGCGAACACTTCGAGCACTCCCGCGCGGAGCTGTTCGAGATCGTCGCGGGCGCCGGGATCACCTCGTTCTCCGCGCTCGTCGCGGCGCACGGCCGGGGCAGTGGTTGCGACATCTGCAAGCCCGTGGTCGCCTCGATCCTGGCGAGCCTGGGCAACGGGCACATCCACGACGGCGAGCAGGCGTCGCTGCAGGACACGAACGATCACTTCCTGGCGAACCTGCAGCGCGACGGCAGCTACTCGGTCGTCCCGCGGATCGCCGGCGGCGAGGTCACCGCCGAGGGGCTGATCGTGATCGGCGAGGTGGCCCGGGACTTCGGCCTCTACACCAAGATCACCGGTGGGCAGCGGATCGACCTGCTCGGCGCCCGCGTCGAGGACCTGCCGGCGATCTGGACGCGGCTGGTCGGGGCCGGGTTCGAGTCCGGGCACGCCTACGGCAAGTCGTTGCGGACCGTGAAGTCCTGCGTCGGGACGAGCTGGTGCCGTTACGGGGTGCAGGACTCGGTGGCCATGGCCGTCGAGCTGGAGCTGCGCTACCGCGGACTGCGCAGCCCGCACAAGCTCAAGTCCGGGGTCAGCGGTTGTGCCCGCGAGTGTGCCGAGGCCCGGTCCAAGGACTTCGGCGTGATCGCCACCGAGCAGGGGTGGAACCTCTACGTCGGCGGCAACGGCGGGTTCACCCCGCGGCACGCCGAGCTGCTGGTCGCCGACGTCGACTCCGCGACGCTGATCCGGACGATCGACCGGTTCCTGATGTTCTACGTCCGCACCGCCGACCGGCTGCAGCGCACCGCGCCGTGGATCGAGGCGATGGAGGGCGGCCTGGACCACCTGCGCGCGGTGATCGTGGACGACGCGTTGGGCATCTGTGCCGAACTGGACGCGGCCGTGGCGCGGCACGTCGAGTCCTACTCCGACGAGTGGGCCGGTGTGCTCGCCGACCCGGCGAAGCTGGAGCGCTTCGTCTCCTTCGTCAACGCCCCCGATGCGCCGGACCCGGGCATCCGGTTCGTGTCCGGGGACGGCCGGAACGTCCCCGCAGCCGGACGCCCGGACGAACCCGTCCTGATCGGAGTACCGGAGGTCTCGCCCCGATGACCGCACAGCCCGCACTGCGCACCTCCGATACCACGTCGGGGGTCGGCCGACGCGGTCCCGCCCGCGTCGACGAGGAACCCGCCGGCTGGCTCGGGGTGTGCCCGCTGGAACGGCTGCTGCCCGGGCGCGGGGCGGCCGCGCTCGTGGGGGACGTCCAGGTGGCCCTGTTCCGGCTCGCCGACGGCGCGTTGCACGCGCTCGGCAACATCGACCCGTTCACCGGTGCGGGCGTCATCTCGCGGGGCCTGGTCGGGGACCGCGACGGCGAGCCGACCGTCGCCTCGCCGATCTACAAGCAGGCGTTCGCGCTGCGCGACGGACGCTGCCTGGACGACGGCGGTGTGAGCCTGCCCGCGTTCGCGGTCCGGGTCGTCGGCGGCCAGGTGCAGGTCGGGCTACGGTGAGGGCCCGACCGCTGCCACCACCGCACGCGACCTACCCGCCGCCGCCCGACGGCTCGAGCCGGCCGGCCGGAGGAACGGAGGACCGGTGACCCGCTCCGCCGCGCGTGACACCGACCCCATGCCGGACGCGCCCGCCGTACCGCCGCTCGCCGGTTTCACCGTCGGGGTCACCGCCGCCCGCCGGGCCGAGGAACTGGCCACGATGCTGGAGCGCCGCGGCGCGTCGATCCAGCACGGCCCGGCGCTGCGGATCGTCGCGCTCGCCGACGACGCCGACCTGGAGCGCCGCACCCGCGACCTGGTCGCCGACCCGCCGGACATCACGATCGCGACGACCGGGATCGGCTACCGCGGCTGGATCGAGGCCGCTGACGGCTGGGGGCTCGGCGAGGGCCTGCTGATCGCGCTCGGCCGCTCCGAGCTGCTGGCCCGCGGCCCGAAGGCGCGCGGGGCGATCCGGGCGTCCGGCCTGGTCGACGCCTGGTCGCCGGAGTCCGAGTCCACCGCCGAGGTGCTGGAGCACCTGCTCGAGCGCGGGGTCGAGGGCCGCCGGATCGCGGTGCAGCTGCACGGCGAGGCGCTGCCGGATGTCGTCGAGGCGCTGGAGATGGCCGGCGCCCAGGTCGTGACGGTGCCGGTGTACCGGTGGGCGCCGCCGACCGACCTCGGACCGCTGGACCGGCTGATCGACGCCACGCTGGCCGGCGGCATCGACGTCATGTCCTTCACCAGCGCCCCCGCCGCGGCCGGGCTGCTGTCCCGGGCCGACGACCGCGGGGTGCGCGACGAGCTGCTGACCGCGCTGCGCGGACCGGTGCTGGCGCTGTGCGTCGGCCCGGTGACGGCGGCGCCGCTGGAGGACCTGGACGTCCCGACCGTGCAGCCGCAGCGCTCCCGGCTCGGCGCGATGGTGCGGACCTGCGAGTCGGTCGTCCCGGACCGGGCCCGGCGGCTGCCGGTCGCCGGGCACGTGCTGGAGCTGCGCGGACACGCCGTCCTGGTCGACGGCCGGTACCGCGCCCTCCCGCCGACGCCGATCGCCCTGCTGCGGGTGCTCGTCCGCCGGCCCGGACGGGTCGTGTCCCGGGCCGAGCTGCTCGCCGCCCAGCCCGGTGGGGCCGAGGACGAGCACGCGGTGGAGAACGCGATCGGCCGGCTGCGGGCCGCGCTCGGCGAGCCCGGGCTGGTGCAGACCGTGGTGCGCCGCGGGTACCGGCTCGCGCTGGAGCCGGGGCAGGACGGGCAGTGCGCCGGAGCTGCGGACACCGCGGACGCTGCGAACACCGTGGACGTCGCCGGGGATGCGGGGAGCGACCGGTGACGGTGCCGATGTTGCTGGTGGCGCACGGATCCCGGTCGGACGCGGCGGACGCTGTGATCCGCGCGCTGGCCGGTGCGGTCGCGGACCGCGGGGTGCCGGTGCAGGTCTGCTACGTCGACGTCCGCGGCCCGTCGGTGGCCGAGGCCGTCACCGCGCTGCGCGACGCCGGGCAGGACGGCACCGTGGTCGTCCCGGCCTTCCTCGCCGCCGGATACCACGTGCGGACCGACCTGCCGGCCCAGCTGGCCGCGGCGGGCGCCGATCCGGCCCGGTTCCGGACGACGTCGGCGATGGGCCCGGACCGGCTGCTGGCCCGCGCCGCGCTGGACCGGCTGCGGACCGCCGGCTACGCCGACGGGGACGCGGTCGTGCTGGCCGCTGCCGGCTCGTCGGACCCGTCCGCGGTCGCCGAGGTGCGCCGGGCCGCCGGGATGCTGTCGACGCTGGCCGGGCGCCGGGTCCGGGTCGGGTTCGCCGCGACCGGGACGCCGTCGGTGTCCGCGCTGGTCGAGGGCCTGCGCGGGGCCGGGGAACGGGTCGCGGTGGCCTCCTGGCTGCTCGCGCCCGGGGTGTTCCAGGATCGGCTGCGCGGGTCCGGTGCCGACGTCGTCGCCGAGCCGCTGGGCGTGCACGACGACGTGCTGGCGGCGCTGCTGGACCGTTACACGGCCGAGGCGTCGTCGGTCCGGGCGGCCTGACGGCCGTCCCGCCGCAGGGCACCGGAAGGATGGCCGGATGACCACGACCGATCCGGCACTGGTGGGGCGGCTGCGTGCTGCGGGCTGCGTGTTCGCCGAGGACGAGGCCGCGTTGCTCGCCGGGGCCGCCGACGGCGCCGTCCGGGACGAGCTCGTGGCCCGCCGGGTCGCGGGGGAGCCGTTGGAGCACCTGCTGGGCTGGGCGTCGTTCGACGGGCACCGGATCGGCGTCACCGCCGGGGTGTTCGTGCCACGGCGGCGCTCCGAGGCGCTGGTGCACGCCGCCGTGGCACTCCTCGACGGGTGGCGGTCCCCGCTGGTGGTCGACCTCTGCTGCGGGTGCGGCGCGCTCGGCGCGGCGATCGCCCGCCGGGTACCGGTCGAGTTGCACGCCGCCGACGTCGACCCGGTCGCGACCGCCTGCGCCGCGGCGAACCTGGCCGGGCTCGGCGCCGTGCACACCGGGGACCTGGCCGACGCCCTGCCGGCCGGGCTGCGCGGGCGGGTCGCGGTGCTCGTCGCCAACACGCCCTACGTGCCCAGCACCGCGATCGCGGACATGCCGCCGGAGGCCCGCGAGCACGAGCCCAGGGCAGCCCTGGACGGCGGCGACGACGGTCTCGACCCCGCCCGCCGGGTCGCCGCCGCCGCGCCGGACCTGCTCGCCCCGGGCGGCACGCTGCTGATCGAGACGAGCACCGCACAGGCCCCGGTGCTGGCGGAGACGTTCGCCGCACACGGCCTGGTCCCGGAGATCGGCACCGACGACACCCGCGACGCCACCTGGGTCACCGGCCGCCGCTGAGAAGCCCGCGCCGGATCGAGTGTGACGAAATCGTCCTGCGGAGGGCGGTTTCGTCACACTCGACGCCTATACCCCGGTCCGAGCGGGCCGCTTTGCTCTGCACACCTCCACGCAGCGCTCAGCGGCGGCGGTGCTCGCGGGGCAGCCGGCCGTCGACCATCAGGACGCCCTCGGCGCGCAACCGCGCGGCCTGCTCGTGGGCGATGTGCGGGGCGGCGGTGCCGTCGGCGCGCAGCACCCGGTGCCAGGGCAGGTCGTGGCCGTCCTCGGCGAGGATCTTGCCGACCAGCCGTGCCGAGCGCAGCCCGGCGAGGTCGGCGACCTCGCCGTAGCTGAGCGTCTGTCCCGGCGGGATCGCGGTGACGACCGCGCGCACCCGCTCGAGGGTCTCCTCGTCCATTCCCCGGATCCTTCCGTCGTCGGTGGGGCGTGGTCGAATCGGTACGTGACGACGCCCCGCAGCGCCCCCGAGGTCGCCGCCCCACGCCTGGTGCGGGCGACCGGCGGCGCGGCGCGCGGCCCGCGGGAGTGGACCGGGGCCGCCGCGCGGGTGCTGGAGCACGCGCGCGGGCCGCTGCGGGTGCTCGGCGGGCCGGGGACCGGGAAGACCAGTCTGCTGCTCGACGCCGTCGTCCGCCGGGTCCGTGGTGGCGCGCCGCCCGGATCGGTGCTGCTGCTGGTGGGGTCCCGGCGCGCGGCGGAGGAGCTGCGCGGCCGGCTCACGGCGCTGCTGACCGCGGGCGGTGGCGACCTCGCCGGGGACTTCGGCGCCCGCACCACCCGCGAGCTGCTGGTGCGGACCGTGCACTCGTACGCGTTCGGTGTGCTGCGGCTGCACGCGGCGCGGCACGAGGATCCGCCGCCGCGGCTGCTGGCGTCCGCCGAGCAGGACGTCGTGGTCCGCGAGCTGCTCGCCGGGGAGATCGAGAGCTGGAACGACAGCGTCCCCGGGTCCGGCTGGCCGGACCGGCTCGACCCGGCGCTCGGGTTGCCCGGGTTCGCCGCCGAGCTTCGCGAGCTGCTGCTGCGGGCGGCCGAACGCGGGCTGGGCCCGGACGAGCTGGACGCCCTCGGCCGGGCGCACGGGCGGGACGAGTGGATCGCCGCAGCCCGGTTCTTCAGGACCTACGAGGAGGTCACGCTGCTGCGCGGGGCCGCGGGGCGCGGGGCGCCGCAGGCGACCGCGCCCGCACTGGACTCCGCCGAGCTGGTCGCCGCCGCGCTCGACGCGCTGGCCGCGGACCCGGGCCTGCGCGACCAGGAGCGGCAGCGGGTGCGGCACCTGCTCGTCGACGACGCCCAGGACCTCGACCCGCAGCAGATGGAGCTGGTCGCCGCGCTCGCCGCGGACGCCGGGTCGACGCTGCTCGCCGGGGACCCCGACCAGGCGGTGCTGACGTTCCGCGGGGCCGACCCGCAGGGGCTCTCCGCGATCGACGCCCCGACCGAGCTGCTGGGGGTCGACCACCGGCAGACCGCCGCCGTCCGGACGGCCGGGTTGCGGCTGGCACGCAAGCTGCCCGGCGCCGCTGCCACCCGCGACCGGCACGGACCCGCCGGCGCGGACCCGGAGGACCCGGCCGAGACGGACACGGGCGGCGCGGACTCAGCTGGCGCGGACCCGGCCGGCGCGGATCGCGAGCCGCCCGCCCCCGGCACCGCCGACGTCGGCGCGGCGGCCGCGGCGGATCCGGGCGCGCCGGCGACGACACCCCCGACGACGACACCCCCGACGTCCACGCCCCCGGCGGGCGCCGGGGCCGGGGAGGCGGTGCAGGTACGGGTCTTCGGCTCCCCGTCCGGGGAGGCCGCGTGGATCGCCGACCGGCTCCGCCGGGCACACCTGGTCGACGGCGTCCCGTGGTCGGAGATGGCCGTGCTGTCCCGGTCGGCCCGCCGTGCCCTGCCCGCGCTGCGCCGGGCGCTCGCGGCCGCCGGGGTGCCGCTGGTCGCCCCGCCGGACGAGGTGCCGCTGCCGCGCCAGCCCGCCGTCGTCCCGCTGCTCCTGGTGCTGCGGGCGGCCTCGCGGCCGTCCTCGATCGACGCCGATCTGGCCGGTTCGCTGCTCACGTCCCCGCTCGGCGGCGGCGACCCGATGCGGATGCGGCGACTGCGCCGTGGCCTGCTGCGGATGCACGCCGCGGCCGGGAACGACGTGCCCCGGTCCGTCCTGCAGAGTCCTGCCGAGGACGAACCGGACCCGGGTGCGCCCGATCCGGCCGTCGCGAGCAGCGACCCGCTGCTGGTCTCGATGCTGCGCGACGCCGTCGCCGGTCGCCCCGACCCGTTGGCGATGCTGTCCCCGGCCGAGGCCGCCCCGATGCGGGACGTCGGCCGGCTGCTCGCCGAGGCGGCCCGCGCGATCGCCGACGGCGACCCGGTCGAGGAGATCCTCTGGCGGGTGTGGCGGCGCACCGGGTTGGCGAAGCGGTGGAGCGAGGCCAGCGCCCGCGGCGGGCCCGGTGGGGCGGCCGCCGACCGGGACCTCGACGCCGTCCTCGCCCTGTTCGACGCCGCCGCCCGCTACACCGACCGGCTGCCCGGGGCGGACGTCGGCGGGTTCCTCGAATATCTCACCGACCAGCAGCTCCCGGGCGAGACCCTGGCCCCGCAGGCGCCGCGCGGCGGTGCCGTCGAGCTGCTCACCGCGCACGGCGCCCGGGGCCGCGAGTGGCGGGTGGTCGCCGTTCCCGGTGTCCAGGAGGGGGCGTGGCCGGACGTGCGGCTGCGCGGCAGCCTGCTCGGCCACGAGCAGCTTGTGGACCTGGTCGCCGGCGTCGCCGAGCCGGGCTCTGCGGTGTCGCGGACCGCGCCGCTGCTGGCTGAGGAACGGCGGCTGTTCTACGTCGCGTGCACCCGCGCCCGGGAGACATTGCTGGTCAGCGCGGTACAGGCGGAGGACGAGCAGCCCTCGCGCTTCCTCGACGAGCTCGACCCGCGCCCGGCCGACGCCGCCGAGGCCCGGCCCGTGCACAAGCCCGAGCGGTCGCTGGTGATGGCCGAGCTGGTCGGCGAGCTGCGCCGCGTCGTCACAGCGCCGGACGGCGGCGACCCCGTCCGCGTCGCCCGCCGCGAGCGGGCCGCGACCCAGCTCGCCCGGTTGGCCGCGGACGGCGTCCCCGGCGCGCACCCGGACGACTGGTACGGCCTGCCCGAGGTCTCCGACACCGCGCCGCTACGCGCCGACGGGGAGCTCGTGCCGATCTCGCCGTCGGACGTCGAGACGATCGCCGGCTGCCCGCTGCGCTGGGTGCTGACCCGGCACGGTGGCGACGAGACCGGGGCACTGTCCGCGGTCACCGGAACCCTGGTGCACGCGCTGGTGCAGGCCCGCGCGTCCGGGGCGGATCCGGTGGAGCTGGAGGAGGCGCTGCGCTCGGCGTGGCGCCGCCTCGACGCCGGCGCGCCCTGGTTCTCCCGCCGCGAGCTGGACCGGGTGCGGGACATGCTCGCCGCGTTCGACGACTGGGTCCGGCGCAGTCGCGCCGAGGGACTGGAGCTGGTCGGTGTCGAGCAGCCGGTGCAGCTGGACCTGGACGGCGACCCGCCGCCCGACGAGCCCGTGGCCGTCACCGGCGAGCCGGGGCCGCCTGCCGACGAGCCCGCGCCGTCCGGGCGGCGGGTCCGGCTGCGCGGGCGGGTGGACCGCCTGGAACGCGACGACGAGGGGCGGCCGGTCGTCGTCGACGTCAAGACCGGCAAGACCGCGACGTCGGCCCGTGCCACCGCCGAGCACCACCAGCTCGCCGTCTACCAGCTCGCGGCGGCGTTGGGGGCGTTCGACTCGGTCGCCGGGGCGGAGGCCGGCCCGGGCGGCGCACGGCTGCTGTTCCTGGCCGACCGGAAGGCAGGCGGCGAGGCCAAGGAGCCCCGCCAGCAGCCGCTGCGGCCGGAGGAGATGGGGCACTGGCGGGACGTGCTGATGCAGTGCGCCGAGGACTCGGCCGGCGCGGCGTTCGTGGCCCGCGCGGGCCCGGACTGCGACCGCTGCCCGGTCCGGAGCAGCTGCCCGGCCGTCGAGACGGGCCGCACGGTGGTGGACGGTTGAGAGGGCGGCGCCGCACCTCGTTCCCGCGTGCCCCGCACCCCGTCACCTCGCGACGCACCCGTCGCGACGGGTGCGCCGGACGGTGAAGGGGTGCGCCGCGCGGTAACAGGGTGCGGCGTCCGGGAACGGCCTGCGAGGCCGACCTACGGCGAGAAGCGTGCGCCCGCGAGGGGCGAGCGGTGTCGGGACGCGGGTCAGGTCAGACCGAGGGCGGTGGAGAGCCGGCGCAGATCGGGCTCCGGGTCCCGCATCCCGGCGGTGATCACCTGCGCACACACGTGGTCGGCGCCGGCGGCGAGGTGCGCGTCGAGCCGGGCCGCGACCTGCTCCGGGGTGCCGTGCGCGACCAGGGCGTCGATCAGGGCGTCGCTGCCGCCGTCGTCCATGTCGGCGGTGGCCCAGCCGAGCCGGGCCAGGTTGTTCCGGTAGTTCACCAGGCCCAGGTACGGTTTGCGCACCGCCGGCCGGCCCAGCGCGCGGGCGGCGTCCGGATCGGTGTCCAGGACGACCTTGTGCTCCGGCGCCAGCAGCACCCCGGCGCCGAGCCGCTCGCGGGCGGACACGGTGTGGTCCGGTGTGGTCAGGTAGGGATGCGCGCCCGCGCTGCGGTCCTTCGCCAGGTCCAGCACCTTCGGCCCGAGCGCGGCGAGCGCCCGGCCGGCCACCGGGACGCCCAGCGCGTCGAGGCGGTCCAGGTACTCGACGATCGTCGCGTACGGGCGGGTGTAGTCGCTGGTGGCCTCCGGGTGCCCGACGCCGACGCCGAGCAGGAAGCGGTCCGGGTGCTTCGCCGCGATCCGGTGGTACGACGAGGCGATCTCGTCGGCCGGGGTGGACCACATGTTCACGATGCCGGTCGCGACGACCAGCGAGTCGGTCGCGTCGAGCATGTCCTCGGCGAGCCGGAGGTCGCCCGAGGGGGAGCCGCCGATCCACACCGTCCCGAAGCCCAGGGACTCGATCTCCTTCGCGAGATCGGGGCCGAGCCCCGTCTCGTGCCGCCAGATGCCGTACCGGCCCATCGTGATGTCCATGTCCGGGACTACCACCGCGCGGGCGCGATCATTCCCGGTTCTACGATGACGGCTCCCACCGCGGAGCGATCCGCGGCGTCGTCGCGAGAGGCTGGACGTGCAGTGATCGACCTGAAGGCGGCCCGACAGGATCCGGACCGGTTCCGAGCGGCGCTGGCCCGCCGTGGGGCTGCCGAGGACTTCGACGCCCTGCTCGAGGTCGACGGCCGCTGGCGCGAGCTGACCGACCGGGTCGGGACGATGCGCGCCGCCCAGAAGCAGCGCCCCAAGGGCCGCCCGACCCCGGAGCAGGTCGAGCAGTTCAAGAAGGAGAAGGAGGAGCTGCGGACGGCCGAGGAGGACCTCGCCGGCGCCGACGTCGAGCGCACCGCGCTGCTCGCCCGGATCCCGAACCTGCCCGACCCGACCGCTGCCGACGGCATGGCCGAGGAGGACGCGGTCACCGTCCGGACCTGGGGCGAGCCGCCGTCGTTCACGTTCGAGCCGCGCGACCACCTGGATCTGGCCTCGTCGACGGGCCGGGTGGACATGTTCCGCGGCGCCCGGATGGCCGGCTCCCGGTTCGCCTACCGGTTCGGTGACGTCGCCATGCTGGAGATGTCGCTGTTCCGGTTCGTGATGGACCGGCTGGTCGGCGAGGGCTTCGTGCCCGTGCTCGGCCCGGTGCTGTCCAACGAGAAGACCATGTACGGCACCGGTTTCCTGCCGACCGAGGAGTCGAACCTCTACCAGCTGGAGCGCGACGGCCTGTACCTGACCGGGACGTCCGAGGTCGCGCTGGCCGGGATCCACATGGACGAGATCGTCGAGCTCGACGAGCTGCCGTCGCGCTACGTCGCCTTCTCGACGAACTTCCGGCGCGAGGCGGGCGCCGCCGGCAAGGACACCAAGGGCATGTTCCGGGTCCACCAGTTCGACAAGGTCGAGATGTTCGTCTACTGCCTGCCCGAGCACTCCCGGGAGATCCACGAGCAGCTCCTCGCCCACGAGGAGGGCATCGTGCAGGCGCTCGGGCTGCCGTACCGGGTGCAGAACATCCCGGTCGGCGACCTCGGCAACCCCGCCGCCAAGAAGTACGACATCGAGGCCTGGTTCCCGGCGCAGCAGCGCTACCGGGAGATCACCTCCTGCTCGAACACCACCGACTACCAGGCGCGCCGGCTCGGCATCCGGTTCCGCCGCGAGCGCGAGGGCCCCACCGAGAACGTGCACACGCTCAACGGCACCGGGGCCACCGCCCGCGCGATGCTCGCGATCATGGAGAACTTCCAGGACGAGCGCGGTACCGTCGCCGTCCCCGAGGTGCTGCAGGCGCACGGCGCGCCCGTGACCATCGGGACGCCGCCCGCCTGATCGCCGCCCGCCTGATCGTCGCCCGCACGGTGCAGTGTGCCGGGGGAACCGGGCGACGGGAGTGACGGCCGCGACGTCTCGGACGGGCAACCCGGCGGCACACGGGACGTCTTCCCGTACGTGGACGGATCGGGGCGCGGTGTGCCCGGGCACAGGCCCGGCGAGCTACCCGTGATCCCCCGGGCACGCCACCGGGCCGGACCTCCGTCCGCCGCTCCGGCCGGTGAGCCGTACCGCGCCGAGATGCAGCGCAGGGCGAATTGTGGATCTCCACGGACCCCTGAGCTGCATCTCGACGGGGAAACGGTCCGGATGGCGCGCGCGCCCGGCACCCGCGTCTACCCGATGCCGCCGCCACGCGGCGCGACGGCGCCGGGCCGTCCGTTTCCGTCGGCGGGGCGTGCGCCGGACCTCGACCCGCGCGCGCCCCGCGGCACCGAACGTGACCGGCGGCAGCGCGGCACGCCGACCGGCCTCCGGCACCGCGTCGCGCACGGCGCCGGTGCGATGGCGCTGGTGCTCGTCGCCCTCGCGGGCCTGATCTGGACCGTGCTGGTCCCGCCGGACGCCGGGCCGGGCGGGCAGGCGGCGTCCGCGCTGGACAACCAGCTCCCGCCGCCGCCACCTCCGCCACCGCCCGTGCAGTGGGTGCCGACCGCAGGCGACGAGTTCGACGCCGGCCGCGTCGACCGGTCCACCTGGACCGTCTACAACTCGCCGGGCGGGTTCGGCCACGGCCTGCGCCGGCCGTCCGCGGTCACCCAGGACGACGGCCTGCTCACCATCACCGCGCGCCCGCGGTCGGCCGGCGGTGGCGTCTCGGGCGGGATGGCGATGCACTCCGGTCAGCTCCACGGGCGCTGGGAGTTCCGGGCCCGCACCGACCCCGGCACCGGGTTCAGCCCGGCGATCCTGCTGTGGCCCGACTCCGAGCGGTTCCCGGACGACGGCGAGCTGGACATGATGGAGGTCCCGTCGGGCGACCGGCAGGCCGCCACCGCGTTCGTGCACCACGGCGCCGAGAACCACATCCTGTCCACCGAGACCCCGGGCGACTTCACCGGCTGGCACACCTTCGCGCTGGAGTGGCTGCCGGACCGGATCACCTGGTACGTCGACGGCGTCCAGAAGTGGGAGGTCACCGACCCCCGCGCGATCCCCACGACGCCGATGCACCTGTGCATCCAGCTCGACCAGGGGCCCGCCGAGAAATGGATCCCCGGCCCGGACGCGGGCACCCCCGACGAGGTGCGCCTGCAGGTCGACTGGGCCCGCCAGTACGCGCCCGCCGGCTGAGACCGTCGGTGGCCCGCGGTACAACACGGGGCATGGATCCGACTCCGGGCGAGATCGCCGTCGCGCTCGGCCTGCACCCGCCGACCGAGGAGCAGGCCGCGGTGATCGCCGCCCCGGCCGGGCCCGCACTCGTCGTCGCCGGGGCCGGGGCGGGAAAGACCGAGACGATGGCGGCCCGCGTCGTCTGGCTGGTCGCGACCGGACGGGTGCTGCCCGAGCAGGTCCTCGGCCTCACCTTCACCCGCAAGGCCGCCCAGCAGCTCGGCACCCGGGTGCGGTCCCGGCTGCGCCGGCTCGCGGGCTCCCGGCTGCTCGACGATCTGGACCCCACCGGGTCCCGCAGGGCGCACCTGCTGGCCGGCGAACCGACCGTCGCCACCTACCACGCCTACGCCGGGCGGCTGGTCGGCGAGCACGCCCTGCGGCTGCCGGTCGAACCGGCGAACCGGCTGCTCAGCCCCACCGCGACCTGGCAGCTGGCGCACCGGGTCGTCTCCACCTGGGCGGCCGACCTGGAGATCGACCGGGTGCCGGCGACCGTCACCGAGTACCTGCTGGCCCTGGCCGGCGAGCTGGGCGAGCACCTGGTCGAGGCGGCCGACGTCGAGCGGCTGACGGAGCGGGTGCTGCCGGTGCTCGAGCACGCGCCGCCCGGCAAGCGGCAGCGCGCCGAACCGGCGGCCGGCTACAAGGCCCGGATCGCCGGCCAGCGGATGCGCCTGGAGCTGCTCCCGCTGATCGCCGAGTTCGCCCGCCGCAAGCAGGCCGAGCAGGCGATGGACTTCGCCGACCAGATGGCGCTCGCGGCCCGGGTCGCCGAGGCCGACCCGCAGGTCGGCCGGATCGAGCGCGACCAGTACCGGGCCGTGCTGCTCGACGAGTACCAGGACACCGGGCACGCCCAGCGGGTGCTGCTGCGCGCCCTCTACGGCGTCCCGCCGGGCGCCGCCCCGGAGCCCCCCGGCAGCGACGGCACGGGGGAGCACCGGTCGGTCACCGCGGTCGGTGACCCGTGCCAGTCCATCTACGGCTGGCGCGGCGCCAGCGCCGGGAACCTGACCCGGTTCCGCACCGACTTCCCGGCCGCCGGTGGCGACCCCGCCCCGGTACACGGCCTGCTCACCAGCTTCCGCAACCCGGCCGAGGTGCTGGTGCTGGCCAACCGGGTGTCCGAGCCGCTCCGCAGCGCGCCGGGCACTGTCCGGGTCGGCGAGCTGCGCCCGCTGGAGACCGCCGGCCCCGGGGACGTCCGGGCCGCCCTGCTGGCCGACGTCGGCGCCGAGATCGACTGGGTCGCCGACGGGGTCGCCGAGCGCTGGCACCGGATCCTGGACGAGCGCGGCGCCCCACCGACGGCCGCGGTGCTGGTCCGGCGGCGCGGCGACATGGACGCGCTGGCCGCCGCGCTGCGCGACCGGGGCGTGCCGGTCGAGGTGGTCGGTCTCGGCGGCCTGCTGTCCACCCCGGAGGTCCGCGACCTGGTCTCGGCGCTGCGGGTGGTGACCGACCCGCTCGCCGGGCCGGCCGCGGTCCGGCTGCTCACCGGCCCCCGCTGGCGGCTCGGAATCGCCGACCTCGCCGCGCTGTGGGCCCGCGCCCGCGAGCTCGTCCCGGCCCGCCCGGCGCGCCCGGGCCCGCTGTCCGCGGCCGAGCTGGCGCTCGGCGCGCTGCCCGGTGAGCAGGCCGAGCAGGCCGGCCTGGTCGACGCCCTGGACGATCCGGGCGACCCGGAGCGCTACTCGCGGGCCGGCTTCGACCGGATCCGGCGGCTCGGCCGCGAGCTCGCCCAGCTGCGGCACCGGGCGTCGGCGCCGCTGACCGACCTGGTCGCCGACGTCGAGCGCACCCTGCTGCTCGATGTCGAGACCGTGTCCCGGCCGGGCACCACCGGCCGCGCGCACCTGGACGCGTTCGCCGACGTCGTCGCGGAGTTCGCCGCCGGGGCCGAGGTGGGGTCGGTGTCCTCGCTGCTGGACTACCTGGACACCGCCGAGCGCGCCGAGAACGGGCTGGCCCAGCCCGAGATCGACGTCTCGCCCCACCAGGTGCAGATCCTCACCGTGCACGCGGCCAAGGGGCTGGAGTGGGAGATCGTCGCCGTCCCGCACCTGGTGTCGCAGGTGTTCCCGGGCCGGAAGATGTCCGGCAGCTGGCTCAAGGACCCGTCCGACCTGCCGGTCCCGCTGCGTGGCGACGCCGACGACCTGCCCGGGCTCGACCTGCCGCCGCCGGGGGCGGACCGCAAGCAGGTGGAGGCCGCGCTCGACGAGCACGACGCCGCCCTCGACGACCGCCGCCTCGCCGAGGAGCGCCGGCTGTTCTACGTCGCGCTCACCCGCTCCGAGCACACCCTGCTCGCCTCCGGGCACCGCTGGCCGGCGGCGGGGGAGCGGCCCAAGGAACCGAGCGCGTTCCTCGCCGAGCTGGCCGAGGTGCTGGAGGGACCCGGCGGGTCCGAGGTCGGGGAGCTGGAGCACTGGGCACCGCCGCCGGAGGCCGACACCGCTAACCCGAACCTCGGCGTCGAGCGGACGGCGCAGTGGCCACCGGAGCCCTTCGGCAGCCGCGCCCCGGACGTGGCGGCCGGGGCCGACCTGGTGCGGGCCGCGCTCCGGGCCCGGACCCCGCGCAAGCCCGCCAAGCGCAGGCGCCGGCAGACCGCGGACCAGCTGACGCTGATGGACCTGCCCGCCCCCGAGCCGGACGAGGCCGCACCGGCAGCCGAGGCGGACGCCGCCGGGGACCGGGGCGGCGAGGGCGACCCGGAGGGCTGGGCCGCCGACGTCGACGTGCTGCTGGCCGAACGGGCCGCGGCGGCCGAGCGGCCGGCGGTGGCGCTGCCCGGGCGGCTGTCGGTGAGCCGGCTGGTCGAACTGGCCGACGACCCGGACGCGCTGGCCGTCCGGCTGCGCCGCCCGGTGCCGCTGCCGCCGAACCCGCACGCCCGCCGGGGCACCGCGTTCCACGCCTGGCTGGAGCAGCGGTTCGGCGCCGAGCGCCTGCTCGACCTGGACGAGCTGCCCGGGGCCGCGGACGACGGCGCCGCCCCGGACGACGAGCTGGCCGAGCTGCAGGAGGCGTTCCTGGCCTCGGAGTGGGCGGACCGGATGCCGGTCGACGTCGAGGTGTCGTTCGAGACGGTGCTGGCCGGGGTCGCGGTGCGCGGCCGGATGGACGCGGTGTTCGCCGATGCGGACGGGGGCTGGACCGTCGTCGACTGGAAGACCGGTGCCGTGCCCGCCGCGGACCGCGAGCACGCCGTCGGGGTCCAGCTGGCCGCGTACCGGCTGGCCTGGGCGGCGCTGCAGGGGGTGGCACCGGACCGGGTGCGGGCCGCGTTCCACTACGTCCGCGACGGCGTCACCCTGCGCCCGGCCGACCTGCTCGACGCCGAGCGGCTGCACGCCCTGGTCGCCGGGGTCCCGGCCGCCTGACCCGGCCGCCTGACCCGGCCGACCGAGCCGAGCCGACCGACCGGTAGGCCGACCCGACCGACCCGGCCGCTCCGGAGCGCCGCCGCGCCGCACCCGGACACGACGCGAGCCCGCGGCCCCCGGTGGTCGGGGAACGCGGGCTCGCGGGTCGTGCGCGCAGGTGCTAGTGCGACTCCGCCTTGGCGATGTGGGCACCGGTCAGCGACCGGACCTCCATCTCGGCGTACTTGCTGCCGTCGTGCCGCTTCTGGCCGACGTAGGTACCGATGACACCCAGCAGGAACGACGCCGGGATGGACACCAGTCCCGGGTTCGACAGCGGGAACAGCGCGAAGTCGGCGTTCGAGAAGATCGACGGCGTGGACGCCGTCTCCGGGTTCCCGGACACCACCGGCGAGAAGATGATCAAGATCACGACGACCGCGAGGCCGCCGTAGATCGAGAACAGCGCGCCCGTGGTGTTGAACCGCTTCCAGAACAGCGAGTAGAGGATCGTCGGCAGGTTCGCCGAGGCCGCCACCGCGAACGCCAGCGCCACCAGGAATGCCACGTTCTGGTTGCGGGCCAGGATACCGCCGACGATCGCGATCACGCCGATCGTCACCGCGGTCCGCCGGGCCACCCGTACCTCCGTCGCCTGCACGTCGGAGACCTGGCCGCGCCTGATCACGTTGATGTACACGTCATGCGCGAAGGACGCGGACGCGGTGATCGTCAGGCCGGCGACCACCGCCAGGATCGTCGCGAACGCGACCGCCGAGATGATGCCCAGCAGCACCGGGCCGCCGAGCTCGAAGGCCAGCAGCGGGGCCGCCGAGTTGACCGAGCCGGGCGAGTTCTGGATCGTCTCCGGCCCCACCAGTGCACCGGCGGCGTAGCCGATGACCAGGGTGAACAGGTAGAACAGGCCGATCAGCCAGATCGCCCACTCGACCGACCTCCTGGCCTCCTTGGCCGTCGGCACGGTGTAGAAGCGCATCAGCACGTGCGGCAGGCCCGCGGTACCGAGCACCAGGGCAAGCCCCAGCGAGATGAAGTCGATCTTCGACGTGAAGGACGTGCCGTACTTCAGGCCCGGTGAGAGCAGGCCCGCGCCGTCCTCCGGGTTGGCCTGGACCGCGGCACCGAGCAGGGCCGAGAAGTTGAATCCGAACAGCGCCAGCGCCCAGATCGTCATGATCAGGACCCCGGCGATGAGCAGCACCGCCTTGATCATCTGGACCCAGGTGGTGCCCCGCATGCCGCCGATCAGCACGTAGGTGATCATCACGGCACCCACGATCGCGATCACGACGCCCTGCGCGAACCCGCCGGACACACCCAGCAGCAGCGACACGAGCGCACCGGCACCGGCCATCTGGGCCAGCAGGTAGAAGAACGAGACCGCCAGCGTCGAGGTGGCGGCGGCCGCGCGGACCGGGCGCTGACGCATCCGGAACGCCAGCACGTCACCCATCGTGAACCGGCCGGTGTTCCGCAGCAGCTCCGCGACCAGCAGCAACGCCACCAGCCATGCGACGAGGAAGCCGATCGAGTAGAGGAACCCGTCGTAGCCGGTGACCGCGATGGCGCCCGCGATGCCCAGGAACGACGCCGCGGACAGGTAGTCACCCGCGATCGCGAAACCGTTCTGGGTACCGGAGAAGCCGCCGCCCGCCGTGTAGAAGTCGGAGGCCGTCTTCTTGGCGTGCCGGCTGTTGACGTAGAAGACGATCCCCAGCGTGCCGATCACGAACACCAGGAAGATCGCGATGTTCAGGACCGGGTTGCTGCCCGCGGTCGCCTGGGCCAGGACGGTGTGACTCACTTCGCCCCCTCGATCTCGTCACGGATCTTCGACGACAGCGGGTCGAGCCTGCGGTCCGCGAAGCGGACGTAGGCCACCGTGATCGCGAACGTGGACACGAACTGCAGCAGGCCGAGGATCAGGCCCAGGTTGATGTTGCCCAGTACCGGGATGGCCATGAAGTCGGGCGCGAAGCTGGCCAGCACCACGTAGAGCAGGTACCAGACCAGGAACCCCACGGTGACGGGGAAGACGAACCCGCGCAGTCGCTTGCGCAGGTCCTGGAAGTCGGGACTCGCCTGCACGGCGGCCCAGTCGGGGGTACCCGGTGGCGGGTCCCCCGTGCCGTTCTCGGACTCGGTGGTACTCACGCATGCCTCCTTGCATCTCCCGCGCGCGATCTCGGGGGTGCGCCCAGGAAAGTTCCTCACAGCCGCATGCGGAAGCCCACACACGGTCTCGATTCGGACACTGAGGCGAGTGGCCGACGATCGGTGGGTCGATCGCCTCAGAAAACGACCGACGGTCTTGACACCGGCCGGACGGGCCTACTCACTTCTCGCGGTCCGCCAGATGTAGCCGGAGCATCGTATCCTCCGCCCACGACGGAACGTGATCACCCAGTGACACGAGGACCATGACCACGAAGGCCAGCGGCACCGACCAGAGGGCCGGTCGGGCGAGCAGCATGCCCGCCGTTCCGCTTAGTCCGGTCACGGCGGCCAGTCCCATCGCACCGGCCGAGAAGACCAGTCCGGCGACCATCCCGGCGTACGCGCCGCGCGCCGTCAAGCCCTTCCACCACAGTCCGAGTACCAGCAGCGGGCAGAACGTGGAGGCCGCCACGGTGAACGCCGAGGTCACGGCGGCGCTCACGTCCACCCGGACCATCAACAGCGCCGCCGGGATGACGACCGCCGAGGCGGCCAGCGCGGTGAGCCGCAGCCGGCGCAGCCCGGAGGGCATGAGGTCGTGCGCGAGCGCGCCCGAGAGCGCCAGCAGCAGGCCCAGCGACGTGGCCAGGAACGCGGCGAACGCGCCCGCGGTGAGCAGTGCCGTCAGGGTCGCGGCCGTGCTGCCGCCGGTGATCCGGCCGGGCAGCGTGACGATCGCGGTGTCGGTGCCCTGGGACAGGTACAGCTCCGGCGTGAGGACCGTGCCCAGCAGCCCGTAGACGATCGGGAACAGGTAGAACGTCCCGAGCATCGCCACCGTGATCGCCGCGGTGCGCCGGGCCGCTCGGCCGTCCGGGCTGGTGTGGAAGCGGACGATGACGTGCGGCAGCCCCATCGTCCCGAGCGCGGTCGCGACCAGCAGCGACCAGGTCGCGAGCAGCGGCGCCCCCTCTCCGGAGCCCAGCAGCGGCAGCGCCCAGTCCTCCCCGCCGGGCACCGGCAGCGACGCCCGGTCCCCACCGAGCTCGGGTACCGGCGCCCCCTCCGGGAACGTCCACACCTGATCGGCGTACGCGGCGTGCGGTCCGGGCGTGAGCCGCACCGGCGGCCCGCCGTCGATGACGACGGTGGTCGGCTCGGTCAGCACCAGGTCGGTGTCCAGCCGGAAGTCGACGGGCGTCTCCCGGGTGAAGGTCGTGAACTCGGCGGGGGCTGCCATCTCCGCGCGCAGCGCCGGCCCGGCCAGCAGCAGCAGCCAGATCGCCGGCCCGGCGAACAGCACCAGCTTGAGCGCGAACTGGAACGCCTGGACGTAGGTGGCGGCACGCATCCCGCCCAGTGCCAGCGTGACGCCGACGGCGAGCGCGGACACCACGACGCCCACCCAGTAGTCCACACCGGACACCAGGGTGAGCAGCTGACCGGCCGCGACGATCTGCGGCACCAGGTACATCATGGCGATCACCACGACCACCACCGCGCAGAACCGGCGCAGCGAGCGCGACCCGAGCCGGGCCTCGGCGAACCCGGGGACGGTCAGCGCCCCGGTGCGCCGCATCGGCGCGGCGACCAGCGTGAGCATCAGCAGGTAGCCCGCGGTGAACCCGACCGGATACCAGAACGCGCCGGTACCCTCCTTGATCACCAGACCGGCGATGCCGAGGAACGACGCCGCCGAGAGGTACTCGCCGGAGACCGCGGCCGCGTTGAGCATCGGCGAGGTCCGCCGGGACGCGACCAGGAAGTCCGATGTGGTCCGCATCGCGGCCACGCCGCGGACCCCGACCAGCATCGTGACCAGGAGCAGCGTGACGACCGCGGCTCCGGTCACCGGGCGCGGCCCTCGCCGTCCGGCTCGGCGTCCCCGCCCTCCGGGGCGCCGGGGGCCGGCCCGGCGTCGCGCTCGGCCCGCTCGGCGCGGCGCAGGTGCCACCAGGCCAGCCCGGCCAGCAGCGGGTAGGGCAGCAGCGCGACCGCGATCCAGGTCAGGGGCAGCCCGGACAGCCGTACCGCGCCCGGCTCGGGGACCAGCGACAGCAGCGCAGGCAGCCCGAACAGCAGCACCGCGCCGCAGGTCAGGGTCACCGTGGCCCGGCGCAGCTGGACCCGCCGCGCCGCCCGGGCGGCGGCGGTGCGGGCCGGGTCGAGCGTCCCGTCCGGCGATGCCCGGGGACTCACCGGGCGGGCCCGAGCCCCGGGCTCCGGCGGGGCGGACACCGCGACCCGGCGCGGGCGGTTCACCGCGCTCCCCGCTCGCCGTCGCGCAGGTGTCCGATCCCGGAGACGCCGTCCGCGGTGCCGGAACCGGCCGCCCCGGCACCGGTGACCCGGTGGGCCGGCGGGGAGTCGTCCGCGGGGCCCAGCGCCCCGGAGGTCGCCGCGGCCAGTAGCTGTTCGCGCAGCTCGCGGGCGTGCCGCCGGCTCACCGGGACGTCCCCCGCGTCGGTGTGCGCCAGCAGGCCGCCACCGGCGTCGCTGCGCAGCTCCAGCACGCCGGGCAGGAACAGCAGGAAGCTGCGGTGCACCCGGACGAACCGGTGGGCCGCCCAGTGCTCCTCCAGCCGGGACAGCGGGATCCGCACCAGCGGGGAACCGGACGGGGTGTGCAGCCGCACGTAGTCGCCATGGGCCTCGGCGAACCGGACGTCCTCGCGGCGGACGTAGCGGGTACGCCCGGCCAGCTCCACCGGCAGCACGGCCAGCTCGTCCACCCGGGGCAGGGCACTGTGCGCGTCCGGGCCCTCGTCCGCCGGCTCCGCGGTCGGGGCGGGGGCGGACGCCGAGCGCCCGGCCCGGGCCCGGTGGACCCGCGCGAGCGCGGCGGCGAGCCGGTCGGTGCCCACCGGTTTGAGCAGGTAGTCGACCGCGCCCAGGCCGTACGCGGCGACCGCGTGTTCCTCGAAGGCGGTCACGAACACGATCTCCGGGGGATGCGCCATCGCGGCCAGCACGCCGCCCAGCTCCAGCCCGTCCATCCCGGGCATCGTGATGTCCAGGAACACCGCGTCGAACGCACCGCCGGGGATCGATCGCAGCGCCTCGACCGCATCCCCGGCCCGAGCCACCTCGGCGACGTCCGGGGCGTCGGCGAGCAGCGCGCAGATCTCGTCCAGGGCCGGCGCGACGTCGTCGACGGCCAGCACCCGCAGGCTCTCGTTCACGGGAGCACTCCGGGGGCGAACCGCGGGACCCGCAGCACGATCCGGGTGCCGGCGTCCGGGGCGGTCTCGATCACCAGGCCGTGCCCGGGCCCGTAGACCGCACGCAGCCGGCGGTCCACGTTCACCAGCGCCAGCCCCGAGCCCTCGGCGGTCCCGGCCAGCACGTCCCGGGCGTGCTCCGGGCTCATCCCCGGCCCGTCGTCCTCCACCGCGACGACGCACTCGTCGCCCTCGGCCTCGCCGCTGACCTGGACCAGCCCGCCGCCGGAGGAGCGCTCGACGCCGTGCTGCACGGCGTTCTCCACCAGCGGTTGCAGGGCCAGCACCGGGATCGCCACCGGCAGCACCTCGGGGGCCACCCGCACCTGCACCCGCAACCGGTCGCCGAGCACCGCGCGGGCCAGCGTCAGGTACGCCTCCACCGAGCGGAACTCGCCGGCCAGCGTGGTGTAGTCGCCGCGGGCGGCCAGCGAGTGCCGGATGAACTCGGCGAAGGTCTCCAGCAGGTCGCGGGCGCGCGCCGGGTCGGAGCGCACGAACGACGCGATCGTGGTCAGGGCGTTGTAGACGAAGTGCGGGGAGATCTGCGCGCGCAACGCCCGCAGCCGGGAGAGCTCGGCCTGCGCCGCACCGGTCTCCAGCCGGGCCCGCTCCAGGGCGTCGGCGACGAACCCGGCGGCGCGCCGGGCGGCCGGCACTCCCACCTCGCCGGCCAGCACCAGGACCCCGGCCTCGCCGGGGTCCTCTGCGCCGTCCGGACCGGCCGGCAACGGCAGCGCGACCAGCCCGGCACCGCTCACCCGGCGGCCACCGGACCGGGCTCGTCCGGCCAGCGCGGTCCCGGCCTCGCGCTCGGCGCCCCACCAGGTCGCGGGCTCGCCGGGGGGCAGCAGCCCGGCGCCGGACGCGCCGCACAGCCCGGCCAGCCGGCGCATCGCCTCGACGGCGGCCGGGGACCCGGCCGGCTCGCGCAGCCCGGCCGCGATCGCGACACCGGTGTCGAGCACGTCGGTCGGGTCCGGGTGCACGGTCGCGGCACCGTCGGGCCGGCGGCGTCCCGGGAGGCGGGGCCGCAACCCGCCGAGCCCGGCCGTGCGCGGGCCGCGCTCCGGGTCGCCTGGCACTGCCATCCCGCCAGGATAGGACGCCCCCGCCCCGCCGGCCGCCTGCGGCCGATCACGGGCGCCCGGGCCCCGACGAGTGCCGTGCCGATCGGCCCTCGACGGGGACTAACCTGCCCGCGTGATCGGCTCCTCCCGGCTCGCCTCCCTCGACCCGCAGGTCGCGGGAGCGCTACGGATGCCCGACACCCGGTCGAGCCCGGTCCGCTCCCTGGTCACCCGGCTCCTGGTCGCCCTGGCCGCGCTCGGCGCCACGACCCTGATCGTGTACTTCGGGCGGGACGGCTACCTGGACAACAACGGCGTCGGGCCGATCTCGCTGCTGGACGCGCTCTACTACGCGACGGTGTCGCTGTCCACGACCGGCTACGGCGACATCGTGCCGGTCGGCCCGACCGCGCGGGCCGTCAACATCGCGGTGATCACCCCATTGCGGGTGCTGTTCCTGATCGTCCTCGTCGGCACGACGGTGGAGCTGCTGACCGAGCGCTCCCGCCAGTCGTTCCGGATCCAGCGCTGGAGGTCGCGCGTGCGCGAGCACACGGTCGTCGTCGGCTACGGCACCAAGGGCCGGGCCGCGGTGGAGACGCTGCTCGGGGAGGGGGTGGAGCCCGAGAAGATCGTCGTGGTGGACACCGACCGGGCCCGGCTCGACGTCGCGTCCGGGCTGGGGCTGGTGACCGTCTCCGGCAACGCGACCCGCTCGGCGGTGCTGCGGATCGCGGGGGTGCAGCTGGCGACGACGCTGGTGGTGGCCCTGGACCGGGACGACACCGCGGTGCTGGTCACCCTGACCGCCCGCGAGCTGTCCAGGTCGATCTCGATCGTGGCCGCGGTCCGCGAGACCGAGAACGTGCACCTGCTGCGCCAGTCCGGGGCCAGCTCGGTGATCGTCTCGGACGAGACGGCCGGGCGGCTGCTGGGCGTCGCGACCCGGTCCCCGGCGGTCGTCGAGGTGGTGGAGGACCTGCTCACCCCGGACGCCGGGTTCGCCATCAGCCAGCGCCAGGTGGAGCCCGCCGAGGTCGGCGGATCGCCGCGGCACCTGCCCGACATCGTGCTGGGTGTGGTCCGGGACGAGCACCTCCACCGGGTCGACGCGCCGGCGGTGGACGCGCTGGAGCGCGGTGACCAGTTGCTCTACGTGCGGAAGGCGACCCCACCGGGCGACGACTGAGGGGATCTCCGGGCAGATCCCTTGACCTGAAGTCGGCTACAGGTCGCACGGTCGTCCCCATGACGACGACCACCACCTCCCCCGGCGATCTCGCCGGACTGCTGACCCGGATGACCGGCGACGAGAAGCACGAGCCCGCGGCGACGTCCACCCTGGACGTCATCCGGGTGTTGTACGAGCGTGTCCTGCGGGTCGACCCGGCCCGTCCGGACGACCCGGACCGCGACCGGTTCCTGCTCTCCAAGGGGCACGGGCCGATGGCCTACTACGCCGTGCTGGCCGCGCACGGCTTCCTCGACCCCGTGTCCCTGGACCGGATGGCCGAGTTCGACTCGCGGCTCGGACACCACCCGGACCGCACCCTGCTGCCCGGGGTGGAGATCTCCTCCGGCTCCCTCGGACACGGCCTCGGCCTCGCGGTCGGGACCGCGCTGGGGCTGCGCCTGTCCGGCCGAGTGGAGCGCACGCGGAACGAGCATCAGCGCCGCTCGGCCCGCACCGTGGTGCTCGTCGGCGACGCCGAGCTGGACGAGGGGTCCAACGCCGAGGCGATCCAGTACGCCGGCCGGGCCGGGCTGGACGGGCTGACCGCCGTCGTGATCGACAACGCGTCGGCCTCGCACGGCTGGCCGGGCGGGATCGCCGCGCGGTTCGCCGTCGAGGGGTGGGTGACCACAGACGTCGACGGTCACGACCGGGGGGCCCTGTTCCGCGCGTTCCGCACCCCGCACGATGGCCGGCCGCTGGCCGTCGTCGCGCACGTCGAACCGGAGGAGATCCACTGATGACCGCCTTTGCTCTGCGTACCGGTACGCAGCGGTCCCTCGACCAGCGGGAACGCTTCTACGACCTGCTGCCCGAGCTCGTCGCCGC
This sequence comes from Pseudonocardia nantongensis, assembly GCF_046546495.1. NCBI lineage: Bacteria > Bacillati > Actinomycetota > Actinomycetes > Pseudonocardiales > Pseudonocardiaceae > Pseudonocardia > Pseudonocardia nantongensis. Next base: position 213,845 of record NZ_JBKGXT010000002.1, read on the forward strand.
CGATCCACGGGTGGTGGTGTTGCTGGCCGACATCGGCGCCGGGTACCTCGACGTGCCTCCGGAGGTCGCCGACCGGATCGTCAACGTCGGGATCCGCGAGCAGCTGCTGGTCTCCGCGGCCGGCGGGCTGGCGCTGAGCGGGATGCGGCCGCTGGTGCACACCTTCGCGCCGTTCCTCCTGGAGCGGCCCTACGAGCAGCTCAAGCTGGACCTCGGCCACCAGGGCGCCGGCGCGGTGCTGGTCTCGGCCGGCGGCTCCTACGACATGCCGACCGCAGGCGAGACGCACTCCGGCTCCCGGGACGTCCCGCTGCTGGACACCGTGGCGGGCTGGACGGTGCACGTCCCCGGGAACGCCGACGAGGCCGAGGCGCTGATCCGCGCCGTGCTCCCCGGCGACGACCGGGTCTACGTGCGGCTCGGCGCCGCGTCCAACGCGGTGGCGCAGCCCGTCGGCGGGGGCATGACGGTGCTGCGCCGGGGGAGCCGGGGCACCGTCGTCGCGGTGGGGCCGACCGCCGACCGGACCCTGGCTGCGGTCGCGGACCTCGATGTCACGGTGCTCTACGCGGCCACCGTGCGGCCGTTCGACGGGGCGACCCTGCGCGCCACGCTCACCGAGCCCGACGTCGTGCTCGTCGAGCCGTACCTGGCCGGCGCCTCGACCCGGTTCGCGGCCGATGCGCTGTCCGGGATCCGGCACCGGGTGCTCGGGCTGGGCGTCGGGACCGCGGAGCTGCGCCGCTACGGCACCGTCGCCGACCACGACGCCGCGCACGGCCTGGACGTCGCGGGCATCCGCCGGTCGGTGGCCGGGTTCCTGGGGTCGTAGGGTCGCGGGCGTGCGCCTGGCCACCTGGAACGTGAACTCGGCGAAGTCCCGGCTGCCCCGGTTGCTGCCCTGGCTGGACGAGCGGTCCCCGGACGTCGTCTGCCTGCAGGAGACCAAGCTGTCCGACGACGACTTCCACGCCGCGCTCGGCGAGCCGCTCGCCGAGCGCGGCTACGCCGTGGCCCACCACGGGCAGGGCCGCTGGAACGGGGTGGCGCTGCTGTCCCGGGCCGGGCTGGACGAGGTCGTCCGGGGGCTGCCGGACGAGCCGGTCTTCACCGACGGCGGGCTTACCGGACCGGACGCCCGGGCGATCACGGCGACCTGCGGCGGGTTGCGGGTCACCTCGGTGTACGTGCCGAACGGGCGCGAGCCGTCCGATCCGCACTACGCCTACAAGCTGCGCTGGCTCGCCGCGCTGCGCGACCTGGTCGCGGCGGGCGACCCGGCGTCGGCGGTGGTGGCAGGGGACGTGAACATCGCCCCGACCGACGACGACGTCTGGGACCGCCCGGCGTTCGACGGCGCGACCCACGTGACCCCGGACGAGCGGGCGGCGCTGGCCGCGCTGCGCGAGGCCGGCCTGGCCGACGTGCTGCGTGACCGGTGGCCGGACGAGCGGGTGTTCAGCTACTGGGACTACCGGGCCGGCCGGTTCCACCAGGACCAGGGGATGCGGATCGACCTGATCCTCGCGGGGGCCGGTCCGGCCGGTCGCCGTGCCGCCGTGTGGGTGGACCGCAAGGCCCGGAAGGGCAAGAACCCGAGCGACCACGCTCCGGTGCTGCTCGACCTGGACACCGCCCCGGACGGCGACGCCGGACCGGTCGTCCCGCCGCCGTCCGCGCCGGCACCGCTGGTCCGGGGCAGGTAGCCGCTCGGCGCCCCGGAACGACCCATGGTGTGGTTCCGCTTGCAACATTTGCGGTAGCGCTGCTACCCACCGGGCGTGGACCGCAACTCACGGGGGAAGACCATGACTGACACCAACCGTCGGCTCACGCGCACCGTGGGCGCCGGGGTCGCCGCGATCGCGCTCGTCGGGCTCACCGCGTGCGGGGGTGAGACGCCGTCGATGCCGAACATGCCCGAGATTCCCGGGGTGGGTGACCCGCAGCAGGCGTTCGGTGACGCGCACCAGAAGGCGCTGGGTCTGGCCGCGCTCGGCGGTGCCGGCATGGAGCAGGGCGTCGGCCAGCAGGTCAAGGACCTCGCCCCGCAGGTGCAGGGCGAGGGGCAGCAGCTCGACCAGCAGCTGCGCGGCCTGGCGTCGGGCATCGGCGTCTCGCTGCCGGACCAGGTCTCCCCGGAGGTCCAGTCCCAGGTCGACGACCTCAAGGCGCGCTCCGGCGAGGAGTTCGACCAGGGCTGGCTGCAGGCCGCCCAGACCCAGGTCACGGAGCTGAACGACCAGGCCCAGGGGCTGCTCAACGTGCCCGGCCTGCCGCCGGAGCAGCTCGAGCAGGCCCGCGCGCAGGTGAGCAACCTCGGAGAGCTGAAGACCAAGCTGGACGAGGCCGCCGCCGCGGGCGGCGCCGCCACCCCGGGTGGCGAGCCCGGCGAGGGCGGTGCCGCCGACGGCGGTCAGGGCGGCGAGGCCGGTGGTCAGACCGGTCAGGACGGCGCGGCCGGCGGCCAGGACGGCGCGGGTGACGGCGGCCAGGCGGCCGGTCCGGACGGCTCCGGTTCCGAGGGCTCGGGCTCGGCGGGCTCGGGCTCTGAGGGTTCGGGCTCCGAGGATTCGGGCTCGGAGGGCGCGGGCCAGAACGGCTCCGGCAACGCGGTGGACGCCGGTACCGGCGGCCAGGCCGCGTCGTCCGACGCCGTGCTGCCGATCGCGCTCGGCGGGGCCGGTGTGCTGCTGCTCGGTGCCGGCCTGATCCGGCTGCGCCGCTCGCGCGCGTGAGGACACGGCACCGGTACCGCCGGGAGGCCGTCCGCGGAGCGTTGTCGCTGATGCTCCTGGGCGTCCTCCTGCTCGGTGCCGGTGCCGTGCTCGCCACCGGTGACGGGCCCCGCCTCGTCGCCGAGGACCTCGGCACGGTTCCCGCCCCGGCGGGGCCTGCCGATCCGGGCCCCGCCGGCCTCGCCGGTGGGGCCCCGTCGCGTGCGGTGCCGGCGTCGCGGGTGCTACCCGTGCTGGCCCCTCCGGAGGTCGCCCCGGCACCCGGCGCGGACGCCCCTGGGGCGTCGCCCCGGATCACCGGGCCGGCCCCGCCGGCCCCGCAACAGCCCTGGACGGTCTCGCCGATCTACCCGGCCCCCGAGGAACCGGACACCGCGGAACCGGACCCCGCCGCCCGGCCGGGACCGGTCGTCCCGGCCGTCCTGGAACTGCCGGGCCGCGGCGTCACCGCACCCGTCGAGTCGGTCGGCACCGGCCCCGGCGGCGGCATGGTGATCCCGGAGCAGGTGCGCACCGTCGGCTGGTGGGCACCGGGCGTGCTCCCCGGTGGCACCGCCGGCAGCGCGGTGATCGCCGGGCACGTCGACTCGGCCACCCAGGGCCTCGGCGTGCTGGCGGTGCTGCCGCAGCTGGTCGCGGGTGAGCCGGTCGTCGTCCGCGGGCCGGACGGGCGCGCCGCGACCTACCGGGTCGCCGCCCGCCGCGAGTACGGCAAGCAGGACCTGCCCCAAGAGGTCTTCCGCCGGGACGGCGACCCGCAGCTCGTCCTGATCACCTGCGGCGGGGTCTTCGACCCGGTCGCCGGCAGCTACGAGTCCAACATCGTCGTCTACGCCGTCCCGGACCCGGCCTGATCCGCGCGAGCGCTTACCCTGACCTGCTGTGAGCACCAGCACCGGAACCCCCGCCGTGACCGATTCCGCGCAGACCGGTGAGGCCCCGGAGTTCGCCGCCGTCCGCGAAGCCGCCCAGCGGGCCAGGGCCGCGGCCCCGGCCGTCCGCGCCGCCGGCGAGGGCGCCGTCGACGACGCGCTGCGTGCGGCCGTCGCCCGGATCCGGGACCGGGCGCCGGAGCTGCTCGAGATCAACGCCGCCGAGGTCGAGGCCGCCGGGCGGAGCGGGATGGCCGCGGGCCTGCTGGACCGGCTGACCCTCGACGAGGAGCGCCTGGCCGACATCGCCATGCAGCTCGAGGTGCTGGCCGCGACGCCGGAGCCGGCGACCGAGTGGCCGGTCCGGACCCTGGAGACCGGGGAGCGGGTGTTCGAGCGGCGGATCCCGGTCGGCGTGATCGGTGCGGTGTTCGAGGCCCGCCCGAACGTCACCGTCGACGTCGCCTCCCAGGTGCTCAAGGCCCGCAGCGCCGCCGTGCTGCGCACCGGCGCGGCCGCGCTGCGCACTGCCACCGCGCTGGTCGAACAGGTGCTCCGGCCCGCGCTGACCGAGGCCGGGCTGCCCGCCGAGGCGGTGCAGCTGGTCCCGCTGCCCGGGCACGCCGGTGCCGAGGCGCTGGTCGGGTTGCCGGATCTGGTGCCGCTGGTCGTCGTCCGCGGGTCCGGGGAGGTCACCCGCAAGCTGTCGGTGCTCGGGGCGACCGCGGGCACCCGGGTGCTCGCGCACGCCGACGGCGGCGGCGTGCTCTACCTGGACGCCTCGGCGGACCCGGCCGAGGTCACCCGGCTGGTCGCCGACTCGACCGACCGGCTCGGCGTGTGCAACCGGCTGAACCTGCTGCTCGTGGACCGTCCCGCCTACGACGCGCTGCTCCCGGTCGTCCGGTCTACACTGGACGAGCGCGGGATCGGGCTGTCCGAGCCGCCGCACGGCCACCGGCTCGGACACGAGTGGGCGCTGGACTCCGGTGCCGAGGCCCACGTGACCGTCGCGGCCGTCGACGGCCCGGTCGACGCCGCGGACACCGCCGCCCGGGAGACCTCGGGCCTGGCGGCCACGATCTGCGCCGCCGACGGGGCCGCCGCGGACGCCTTCATCGACCGCTACACCGGCACCGGGGTGTTCTGGAACGCCACCTCGCGGCTGCTCGACGGCTACAAGCTGCTCGGCCTGCCGGAGACCGGGATCAACGTCGACCACACGCCCGGCCCGCGCGGCCCGGTCACCTACCGCGACCTGGGTCTGCGCCAGTTCGTGGTGCTGCCCCCGGCCTGATCACACAGCCGGTCGGGGCCGGGGGATAGCCTCGCCGGTGTGTCCGTGACCGACGCCCCGACCCCAGCCCTCGAACTGCACCGGGCGACGCTGCCGAACGGGCTGCGCGTACTCGTCGTGCCCGACCCGGCCACCCCGGTGGTCGGGGTCGCGGTGCACGTCGACGTGGGTTTCCGATCCGAGCCGGAGGGCCGGACCGGGTTCGCGCACCTGTTCGAGCACCTGATGTTCCAGGGCAGCGAGAGCCTGGAGAAGCTGGAGCACTTCCGCCAGGTGCAGGCCGCGGGCGGTGTCTTCAACGGCTCCACCCACCAGGACTACACCGACTACTTCCAGGTGCTGCCCGGCGCCGCCCTGGAACGGGCGCTGTTCCTGGAGGCCGACCGGCTGCGCGCCCCGAAACTGACCAGGGAGAACCTGCGCAACCAGGTCGACGTGGTGAAGGAGGAGATCCGGCTCAACGTCCACAACCGCCCCTACGGCGGGTTCCCGTGGATCCTGCTGCCGCCGGTCCTCTACGACACCTTCCCGAACGCGCACAACGGTTACGGCGACTTCTCCGAGCTGGAGCAGGCGGGTCTGGACGACGCCGCCGCGTTCTTCGACACCTTCTACGCGCCGGGAAACGCGCTGGTCACCGTGCACGGTGACCTGGGCGAGCACGGCGTCGACGGCACGCTGGCGCTGGTCGAGCGGCACTTCGGCGACATCCCGGCCCGGCCGGTGCCGCATCGCCCGTCGTTCGCCGAGCCGGTGCCCGGTACCGAGCGCCGGCAGGCGGTGCCGGACCCGCACGCCCCGCTGCCCGCGCTCGCGGTCGGGTACCGGGTGCCGGACCCGACCACGGAGCCGGACGGCTACCTCGCGCACGCGATGCTCGCCTCGGTGCTCGGTGACGGCGAGGCCGCCCGGCTGCAGCGCCGGCTGGTGCACGCCGACGGCCTGGTCACCGACGTGGCCGCGGCCAACGGCCTGATGGGCGGCCCGCTCGACGCCCGGGACCCGGACACCTTCACGATCACCGCGGTGCACCCCGCGGAGGTCTCCGCGGACCGCGTGCTGGCCGCCGTCGACGAGGAGCTGGACCGGCTCGCCGCGCACGGACCCACCGCCGACGAGCTGGAGCGCCAGGCCGCCCGCTGGGCGGCCGCCCTGCACCGGGAGGACGACCGGCTGATGTCACGGATGCTGGGCCTCGGTGCCCGGGAGCTGCTCTACGGCCGCGCCGAGCTGGCCCTCGACCTGCCGTCCCGGCTGGCCGCGCTGCGCCCGCCGGACGTCGCCGCGGCTGCCGCCCGGCTGCGTTCGGCCGGGCGCGCGGTGCTCGCCGTCGAGCCGTCCGGCCCGGAGACCGCCCAGGAGGGAGCCGCGTGAGCGCCGTTCGCACCCATCGCAGCGCCGAGGAGATCGGCCGGACCGCGACCGGTCCACGGCCGCTGCCCGCGCTCGGAAGGACCCGGGAGGTGCCGCTGCCCGACGTCGTCACCGAGACCCTGCCCAACGGCCTGACCGTGCTGGCCGCGCGCCGCCCCGGCATCCCGATGGTGGAGGTGGTGCTGCGGATCCCGGTCGCGGCGCCCTCGGCGGTCGCGGACCCGGCCTGGACGGCCGGGACGGAGGTGCTGGCCGAGACCCTGCTGACCGGCACCGGCTCCCGGGACCGGGTCGGTATCGACGACGAGCTGGCCGCGGTCGGCGGCGAGCTCGGTGTCGGCGTGGATCCGGAGTGGTTGGTCGCAGGCGGCTCCGCGCTGGCGTCCGGACTGCCGACGGTGCTCGACGTGCTGGCCGACGTGCTCACCGGCGCCACCCACCCGGACGCCGAGGTGGACCGCGAACGGGCCCGGCTCGCCGAGCGGATCGCCGTGGCCCGCGCCCAGCCGCGCACGGTCGCGCGCGAGGCGTTGCAGCGCAAGCGGTTCGGTGACCACCCGATCGTCTCCGAGATGCCGCTCGCGGATGCCGTGTCCGCGGTGACCCCTCAGCGGGTGCGTGCCCTGCACACCGACGCCGTGGTGCCCGATGGTGCCCGGCTGGTGCTGGTCGGTGACATCGATCCGGAGGCCGCGATCGCCGAGGTGGCGCGCCGGCTGGCGGGGTGGACCGGCACGCACCGGGCGCGGGAGCTGTCCGCGCCACCGGCGCCCGTGGCCGGGGACCTGGAGCTGGTGCACCGGCCCGGTTCGGTGCAGTCCCAGCTGCGGCTCACCGCTCCCGGCCTGGATCGCACGCACCCCCGCTACACCGCGCTGCAGGTCGCGAACCTGGTCTTCGGCGGCTACTTCTCCTCGCGCTGGATGGAGAACGTGCGTGAGGACAAGGGCTACACCTACGGCGCGCACTCCGGGCAGGAGTTCGTGCCCGGCGGTGCGGTGCTCGGCCTGGACACCGACGTCGCAGGCGACGTCACCGCCGCGGCGCTGCTGGAGACCCGCTACGAGCTGGGCCGGATGGTGGCCGTGCCCCCGACCGAGCAGGAGGTCGAGTCCGCCCGCCGGTACGCGATCGGCTCGTTGCTGACCTCGCTGGACAGCCAGTCCGCCCTGGCCGGGACGCTGTCCGTGCTGGACGGCGCCGGGCTGGACGTCGAGTGGTTGCGGGAGCGGCCGGCCCGGTTGGAGGCGGTCACCGCCGACGAGGTCGCCGCGGCCGCGGCGGAGTTCTTCGCGCCGCCCCGCTTCACCGGGGTCGTCGTGGGGGACGCGGAGGTGATCGGGGCGCGGCTGGCGGCGCTGGGCGGGGTCACCCGCGGACCGGAGACAGGGGAGGCGGGCCGGTGAGCCCAGGGGATTTCCGGCTGGTCGAGCAGCCGGTGCTGTCGCGCAACGCGCTGGACCGGGACGAGGCGCTGCGGCTGGACCCGGAGTACGTGCGCGACTCGTGGCCGAAGGCCCGGGTGCTCGTCGTGGACGAGGCGGGCCGGACGCCGGTGGACTGGCAGGTCCGGCCCGGCGGGGCGTTCCGCGAGACCGACGCCGCGGCCTGGGACGCCGCTGCCGGCCGGGACGGCCAGGTCCGCACCCGGGCCGGCACCGACCTGGCGCCTGAGCCGCCCGCCGAGGCGGTGCTGCTCGGGGAGGCCGGGGGTGTCCCGTACTGGGCGGTGCGCGGCGGCCCGGCGTGGATCGCCGCCGACGACCCGGGCGAGTGGGCCGACCTGCGGGCCGCGGGCGCGTTCCTGGACCCGCTCGGGGCCGGCCTGCTCACCGGGGCCGTCGCCACCCTGAACTGGCACGACCGGGCCCGGTTCTGCGCGGTCGACGGCACCCGCACCCGCCCGCACAACGCCGGCTGGGCCCGGGTCTGCGAGAACGGGCACGAGGAGTACCCGCGCACCGACCCGGCGGTCATCTGCCTGGTGCACGACGGCGCGGACCGCGTGCTGCTCGCCCGCCAGCCGGCGTGGCCGGTCGGCCGCTACTCGGTGCTGGCCGGGTTCGTCGAGTCCGGCGAGTCCCTGGAGGCCTGCGTGCACCGCGAGATCGGCGAGGAGGTCGGGCTCGACGTCACCGACGTCGGCTACCTCGGCAGCCAGGCGTGGCCGTTCCCGCGGTCGCTGATGGTCGGCTTCCACGCGGTCGGCGACCCGGAACAGCCGCTGCGCCCGGCCGACGGCGAGATCGCCGACGCGTTGTGGATCACCCGGTCGCAGCTGCGGGCCGCGCTGGCCCGCGGGGACTGGGGTGCGCGGGAGGATCGCGACGCGCACGAGGGGACCGACCCGGTCGTCATGCTGCCGGGGCGGGTCTCCATCGCGCGGACCATGCTGGACTCCTGGGCCGCCCAGGGGGATTGAGCGGCCCGCGCCTCACACACCGAGGCGCTGCGTGACCTCGGAGAAGCTCGGGTTGGTCGCCGTGGACTCGTCCGGGAAGACGACGGTCGGCACCGTCCGGTTGCCGCCGTTGGCCTGCTCGACGAACGCCACGGCGTCCGGCTCGCGCTCGATGTCGACCTCGCGGTAGGCGACCCCCGCCTCGTCGAGCTGGAGCTTCAGCCGCCGGCAGAAGCCGCACCAGCTGGTCGTGTACATCGTCAGATCGGCCATACCCGGCACAACGACGCCCGGGCTCCGGATCTTCCCGCGGGCGTGAACCGGTGCGGACACCCCCGCGCGGCCGGCGGCGCGGGGAGCGGCGCCGACGGCGAGGAAGGCCCGGGCCGGCCGGGGTCGTCGGGGGCGGGTGTCAGGATGGGGTCGTGCCGTCCCGAACCACCGCTCCCGGTCCTGTCCCCGCGACCCGGGGCGTGCCGGGACCGGGGGGCCCCACGGGCGCGGACGGCCTGGATCCCGAGCAGCGCGCCGCCGTCACCGCGCCGCGCGGGCCGGTCTGCGTGCTCGCGGGGGCCGGCACCGGCAAGACCCGCACGATCACCCGCCGGATCGCGCACCTGGTGGGGCAGGGCCACGTCGTCGCCGGGCAGGTCCTGGCCGTCACCTTCACCGCACGGGCCGCAGGCGAGCTGCGGACCCGGTTGAAGGCCCTCGACGCCCCGGGAGTGCAGGCCCGCACCTTCCACGCCGCCGCGCTGCGCCAGCTCCGCTACTTCTGGCCGCAGGTGGTCGGCGGTCAGCCGTGGCCACTGGTCGAGGGCAAGCTCCGGATCGTCGGACAGGCCGCCGCCCGCGCGAAGGCCGGCACCGACTCGGACGCGTTGCGCGATCTCGCCAACGAGATCGAGTGGGCCAAGTCGTCGCTGGTCGCGCCGGCCGACTACGCCGCCGAGGCGGCCCGGCGCAAGCGGGACACCCCGGGCCCGGCCGAGCAGGTCTCGCGGGTCTACGCCGGCTACGAGGAGCTCAAGAACGCCGCCGAGGTCCTCGACTTCGACGACCTGTTGCTGCACACGGCGGTCGCGCTGGAGGAGCACCGCGGCGTCGGCGAGGAGTTCCGCTCCCGGTACCGCTGCTTCGTCGTCGACGAGTACCAGGACGTCACGCCGCTGCAGCAGCGGCTGCTCGACGCCTGGCTCGGCGACCGGGACGATCTCACCGTCGTCGGGGACGCGAACCAGACGATCTACACCTTCGCCGGTGCGTCCCCGCGGCACCTGCTGGACTTCCCGCGCCGCTTCCCGGACGCGACCGTCGTCCGGCTGCAGCGCGACTACCGCTCCACCCCGCAGATCGTCTCGGCCGCGAACCAGCTGATCTCCTCGGCCCGCAACCGGCCCGCCGGCTCCCGGCTGCAGCTGGTCGGGCAGCTCCCGCCCGGACCGGATCCGGACTTCTCCGAGCACGACGACGAGCCCGCCGAGGCCGCCGCCGTCGCCGGCCGGATCCTCACCCTGCTGAAGGACGGGACGGAGCCCAGCGAGATCGCGGTGCTGTTCCGGATCAACGCCCAGTCCGAGGCCTTCGAGCAGGCCCTGTCCGACGCCGGCGTGCCCTACCAGGTGCGCGGCGGGGAGCGGTTCTTCGCCCGCCCGGAGATCCGGCGGGCGATGGTCGCGCTGCGCGCCGCCGCGCCGGACCAGCGACCCGGCACCGACCTCGTCGACGTGACCCGTGCCGTGCTCGGCGCCCGGGCCGGGCTGACCGACGAGCCGCCGAAGGGCGCCACCCTGCGTGCGGCGTGGGAGTCGCTGCTGGCGCTGGTCGGGGTGGCCGAGGAGCTGGCCGCCGTCGAGCCGGGTGCGGACCTGGCCCGGCTGTGTACCGAGCTGGACACCCGCGCCGACTCCGCACAGGCCCCGGTCGTGCAGGGCGTCACGCTGGCGTCGCTGCACGCGGCGAAGGGCCTGGAGTGGGACGCGGTGTTCCTGGTCGGCCTGGCCGACGGGACGCTGCCGATCGGCCACGCCGGGGACGACGAGGCCGCGATCGAGGAGGAGCGCCGGCTGTTCTACGTCGGCGTCACCCGGGCCCGCCGGGTGCTGTCGATGTCCTGGTCGCTGGCCCGGGCGGCCGGGCGCGGGCCGAAGCGCCGCCGGTCCCGCTTCCTGCACGGTCTGATCCCGGACTCGCACCCGGCCTCCCGGGTGACCGGTGAGCGGCGGCCGGGCGGCGCGCGCCCGCGTTGCCGGGTGTGCGGCACTCCGCTGTTCGGCGGGACCGCGACCAAGCTCATGCGGTGCGACGACTGTCCGTCCGATGTGGATCTGGAGTTGCTGGACCGGCTCAAGCAGTGGCGGGCCGGCGAGGCGAAGCGCCAGGACGTCCCGGCGTTCGTGGTGCTCACCGACGCCACCCTGACCGCGCTGGCGGAGCAGCGCCCGGCCGACCCGTCGGCACTCGTCGGCATCCCGGGGATCGGCGCGGCCAAGTTGGACCGCTACGGCGACGACGTGCTGCGGCTGCTCGCCGAGCACGCCGCCGAGCACTGAGGGCGGTCGAGGGCCGGAGCGGCGGTACCGCGCCGGGAGACCTCACTTTCGGTCCGGCCCGGACGAACTTCCGGGGAGAGTTCCGATAAATCGGTTGCCGCGGTGTGCGCTGCACTTCTAGTGTCATCGGCACCGCGTGGAGCAGCCGCTCCCGCACCCGCATGCCCCAGGTGGGAGACCGCCGGGCGCACGAGGAGGAGGTGACCCCCGTGAACAGCACCACGCTGCTCCGGACCGTCGGCACCGCCCTGCCGTGCGCTCCCGTCACGGTGCTCCCGCACGCCGTCGCCCACGCGACGCTGCCGGTGACCTACGCCGGCATCCCGACGGTTCGCGACGAGCGGTTCCGTCCGGCCGGCGCGGCGACCCGTAGCGGGGGACAGGTGTCCCGTCCGGCGGACCGGAGCGCCGCGATCTCCATGATCACCGGCCCGATCTTCGATGACCACAAGTGCACAGGTGCGTCCGTTCCCGGGCGCCGAGGGGGTACCTGACCCTCAGCGCTCGCGCCGAGTCCCATCGGGGCCGCGGAACCCACGCACACGGGTTCCACGGCCCCGATTTTTTTGTCCAGATGAAGTTCGATCGAGGAGGTTCGATCGTGTACGTGCGATCCGCTCCGTGTGACGGCGGAGTGATCACCAGTGAGTGCGGGGGCGGCACCGCGTCGCCGTCCGCTCCCGACGAGGAGCTGTCCGGGCTGCTCCGGGCGGCCCCGGCCGACCGGACCGGGTCCGCGCTGCCCTGCCGGAACGGCGATGCGGACCTCTGGTTCGCCGAGTCGCCGGCGGAGCTGGAGCAGGCCAAGTCGCTCTGCGGCAGCTGCCCGGTGCGGGACGCCTGCCTGGCCGGCGCCCTGTCCCGCGAGGAGCCCTGGGGGGTGTGGGGCGGCGAGATCTTCGAGCGCGGCCGGGTGATCCCGCGCAAGCGTCCGAGAGGCCGTCCCCGCAAGACCGACCTGGAGCGCGACCGGGCCTACGCCCTGGCCGCCGGCCACTAGTCCCGACCCGCCCGCCCCGCAACGACCACCGAAGGAGAACGACCGAGATGACCGACCTCGTGACCGCGCCCGTGGCGCGCCCCGCCCGTCCCCGCCCGTCCGGCGAGCAGCAGCTCGCCCACCGCACTCAGGAGACCGCGATGACACTCATCCAGGAAGCACTGGCGAGATCCCATCAGCACGAGGCGCAACGGAGGGCGGCCGAGCATCGGCTGGCCCGGCGGGCGACCGCCGGCCGTGGCTGGGTTCGGCTCGCGTCCTGGGCCACCGCCCGGGCCGAGCGGGCCCGCGCCCGCGCGTCCTGACCGCCCACGCACGATCGGTGCCCCGTCCGGAGCTCTCCGGGCGGGGCACCGACGCGGTGCCCGGCCCCGCGTCGGGAGGTACATGAGCGCTGCCCGCCGGCTTCGGGACGACCGTGACGCACCGCTCGACGACGGAACCACGGGGCCGGTCAGCCCGTGGGCGCGTCCGACTCGAACATCTCCGGCTGCCACTCGGCGACGATCTCGCGCAGCCGCACCCGGGCGTCGAGCTGGCAGAGGATGCCCAGCGTGCCCATCGTCACCCGGTGCACCAGCAGGAACTTCGGCGGCAGGTTCAGCGACCGGCCGATCGAGGCCTCCGGGTTGCGCAGGTCGCCGACCCGCTCGGCCTGGGCCTGGATCCACCGGCGGGTGAAGCGGAACTCCTCGGTCTCGAGCGGCTCGGTGAACGGCGCCAGGTAGGAGATGATCTGTTCCGGGTCGATCCGGGTGCCGTCGACGACGAAGCCGGCGGCGCGCATCAGGGCCATCAGGTCGCCACCGCGGCGCTCCAGCGACAGCTTGGTCATCGTGACCAGCTCGGCCGGCATGCCGTCGGGGAGCCGGGCGACGGCGCCGAAGTCCAGCACCAGCAACCGGCCGTCGTCGAGGATGCCGAAGTTGCCGGGGTGCGGGTCGGCGTGCAGCAGCTGGGCCCGGTCCGGTGCCGAGTAGTGGAAGCGAGCCAGCCGTTCGCCGGCGTGGTCGCGCTCGTCGCGGGTGCCGTCCCGGATGATCGACGCCAGCGGGCGGCCCTGGACCCACTCGGTGACGACGGCCTTCGGCGCGGACGCGACCACCCGGGGGATCTTCACTTCCGGGTCGCCCTCGTAGACCGCGGCGAACTCGCGCTGGTAGGTGGCCTCGTCCCGGTAGTCGAGTTCCTCCTCCATCCGGTCGCGCAGCTCCGCGACCAGTGGCCTGACCTCCATCCCGGGGACCAGCGGCTGCAGGATCCGGCTCATCCGCCCGAGCTGGCGCAGGTCCGAGCGCAGGGCCTCCTCGGCGCCGGGGTACTGCACCTTGACCGCGACCTCCCGACCGTCCTGCCAGACGGCGCGGTGCACCTGCCCGATCGACGCCGAGGCCGCCGGCGTCTCGTCGAACTCGGTGAACCGGGCCTTCCAGGACCGCCCGAACTGCTGGGTCAGCATGAAGTCGACGTCGGTCATCGGCATCGGCGGCGCGGCCGACTGCAGCTGGGTCAACGCCTCCCGGTACGGCTCGGCGAACTCGTCCGGGACGGCCGCCTCGAACACGCTCAGTGCCTGGCCGAACTTCATCGCGCCGCCCTTGAGCTCGCCGAGCACGGCGAACAGCTGCTCGGCGCTCTTGGCGGCGAGCTGGGCCGAGATCTCGTCCCGGTCGCCGCCGGTGAGCCGGCGCCCGAACCCGGCGGCAGCGCGTCCGGCCACACCGAGCGGGATGCCCGCGAGCTTGGCGGTACGCGAGGCGGTCCGGCGGGGAATGTCGGTCACCCCCCGATTGTCCACCCGATCACCGGAGCTCCGCACGGCGTGTCCGACCGGTGTGGGTCCCGGTCGCGGCGGGCCTCGGCGCCCCGCACCGGCAGGCCGGGTGGACCGTCCAGGTGCGCACCGTGATCGCTGCGGTGTGCGGGTCCAGCTCCAGCAACGCCCCCAGCGAGGCCGGTGCGGGGTCCCCGCGGGCCGGTCCCTCCAGCGCCGCGAGCGCCTGCCCGACGGCCAGCCCTGCGGTCGCGGTGACCGTGTGCGGGGCGGCGGTCGGGGGGTGCGTCGCGAGCTGGGCGGCGATCAGCGGCCAGCCCGGGTCCCGGTCGGTGCGGGTGCGCTCCACACACCGCAGGCAGGGACTGCGGCCGGGCAGCACCAGCGGCCCGACGACGCCGCGACCGTCGCGCAGCGTGACCGGCAGGTGTTCGACGACGTCGCCGGGCTCCGGCGCGGCCGCCGCCCCGGTGAGCAGCACCAGGTCCGGCGACGCCGAGCCGGGCGGCCCCGTGCGGGTGTCCGGGCACTCGGCGGCGAGCAGCCGGGCGAGCGCGGGACCGCGGTCCCGGCCGGCGTCGCGGCGGGGGAGCCCGGCGGCCACGTCGTCGGACCCGGCGGTCCCGGTGACCCGCGGGTACACCAGCCCGACCCCCGCCCGGGCCAGCCCGAGCGCCACCGCGACGGCGAGCGGGCCGTCGCCGCGCACGACGACCAGCGACGACGACCGGGCCCGCCGGCCGGCGTCCGGATCGGTCAGCAGCCCGTCCGTGCGCAGTGCGACGAGCAGCCCGGCGGCCGGACCGCGCGGACCTGCGAGGTCGAGCAGGGTCGCCACCGGGCACGGCCCGGACATCAGCCGGTCCAGCATCGCGAGGAGGCCGGGGGACAGGCCGTCGAGCACCCGGGCCCGGTCCGGCCCGGTACCGACCTGGCAGGAACCCGGGCCGCGGGACAGGACCAGGTGGTGCGGTGCGAGAGCCAGCCGCTCCGGGAGCCGGGGATCGGTCACCGGCCCAGCCTCGCCCCGGTCGGCGGGGCGGCGGGTGCGGTCGGTGGGCGTCGTTCGCAGTCGCACACGGGCTCCGGCCGGAGCCCCGGGCGGTGGGCGCGGACCCGCGCGTCCGCGGACCGGCGGGCCGTACCCTGGAGCCATGGCGAGCCCCCCGGTCGAGGTCCGACGCAGCGCCCGCCGGCGGCGGATGGTCAGCGCGCGACGCGAGGGCGATCGGGTGGTGGTGTTCATCCCGGGCTGGATGAGCGCCGAGCAGGAACGCGACTGGGTCGCCGAGATGGTCAAGCGGATCGAGGCCAGCGAGGCCCGCCGGCGGTCCCCGGGCCGTCGTGGTGACGAGGCCCTGCTGCGCCGCGGGCGCGAGCTCTCGAAGCGCTGGCTGGAGGGCCGTGCGGACCCGGTGTCGGTCCGCTGGGTGCCGACGATGCGCACCCGGTGGGCGTCCTGCACCCCCGACGACGGCACCGTCCGGATCAGCGAGCGGTTGCGGGACGCCCCGGGCTGGGTCGTCGACTATGTGCTGGTGCACGAGCTGGCGCACCTGCTGTCCGCCGCGCACGACGAGACCTTCTGGAACTGGGTGTACCGCTACCCGCGCACCGACCGGGCGATCGGTTACCTGGAGGGGCTGAACGCGGCCGCGGCATTGGGGATCGTCGGGGTGGACGGCGACCCGGACACCGAGGACGACCTCACCGACGAGATTCCGGGGGCCGACGGTGCGAACGCACCCGGGCTCGCGGACGCGGACGTCGTCCCGGTGATCCCGGACAGCCGGGTGGCCGGCGCCGGCGGGCACTGACCGGTACCGGGGCCGCACCGGCCGGTGCCGCGCGAGGCTGGGCCCGGCCGCGTGCAGGCAGGGCCCCGGCGGCGCGCGTCAGCGGTCCTTCGGGCCCTCGTCGTCCGGCTTCGCCGACCCGTCGGAGTCGGACCCGCCGGAGCCGGACTCGCCGGAGTCGGCTTCACCGGGGTCGGAATCGCCGGAGCCGGACCCCGCCGTCGGGGTGCTCCCGGCCCCGGTGCCCGAACCGGTGCCACCCGAACCGGGGCCGTCCGACGTCTCGCTCTTCGACCCGGTACCGGTCGGCTCGTCGCCCGTGCCGGCGTCGGCGGCCATCTGCTGCTCCAGCGCGGCGATCGGGTCGTCGGGCACCGGTCCGCTGCCGCCGCGCACGAACGCGGCCGGGTCCTCCAGGTCGTCCGCGGAGGGGATGAGGTCGGGGTGCGCCCAGACCGCGTCCCGGCCCGAGATCCCCTTCTGCTCGCCGAGCAGCTTCCACAGCTCCGCCGCGGCCCGCAGCCGGCGTGGCCGCAGCTCCAGCCCGACGATCGTCGCGAACGCCTGCTCGGCCGGCCCGCCGGAGGCCCGGCGGCGACGCATCGTCTCCCGCAGCGCGTCGGCCCCGGGCAGCCGCTCGGCCAGCGCCTCGGCGACGACCGCGTCCACCCAGCCCTCGATCAGCGCGAGCAGCGTCTCCAGCCGGGCCAGCGCCGCCTTCTGCTCCGGGGTGTCCTCCGGCTCGAACATCCCCGAGGACATGGCCTCCTGGATCGACTCCGGGTTCGACGGGTCGATCCCGCGGGCCAGCTCCTCGATCCGGGAGGTGTCCACGGTGATCCCGCGGGCGTAGTCCTCGACGGCACCGAGCAGCCGCTCCCGCAGCCAGTGCACGTGGGTGAACAGCCGCTGGTGCGCCGCCTCGCGGGCGGCCAGGAACAGCGTCACCTCGCCGGCCGGGCGGTCCAGCCCCTCGGTGAACCGGGAGATCGCCTCCGGCAGCAGCGCCGTCGTCCGCTCCGGGCCGACCGGGATGCCGAGGTCGGTGGAGGTCAGCACCTCGCTGCCGAGCTGGGCCAGGCCCTGGCCGAGCTGGCTGCCGAATGCCATCCCGCCCATCTGGCCGAGCATCCCCAGCATCGGACCGGCCGCGTTGCGGACCTCGTCGGGCAGGCCGTCGACCCACGCCGACGACAGCCGCCGGGCCACCGGGTCGCACAGCCGCTTCCAGGTCGGCATCCCCGCGCGCACCCAGTCGCTGGGTGTCCACGCCGTCACCTCGCCGCCCGCGGCCGGGAACTCGGTCGCAGGGTCCAGCCACAGCTCGGCCAGCCGGACGGCCTCGGTGACGGCGGTGCGCTGCTCGTCGGTCAGCGACGACGTCGTCTGGGACAGCTGCTGGGTGGCCAGCTGCGCGGCGAGGTCGTAGTTGACCGGCCCGTCGTCGCCGGAGCCGGTGCCGGCCTGGCTGAGCATCTGGCCGAGCTGGGACAGCATCTGGCCGAGCTGGCTCATGTCGAAGTTGCCGCCGGCGCCGCCCGGCATCCCGGGCATGCCCGGGAACCCACCCATGCCGGGGACGCCGAAACCGGCCCCGCCGGACCCGCCGGCCGGGTCGTTGCCCCCGGCGGGTGCCGGCGAGCCGATGCCGAACGGGTCCGGCGGGCCCTGGTCGTCGCCGCCGGAACCGCCACCCTTCCCGTCACCGGGCTTGCCGCCGTCGTCGTCCTTTCCGCGGTCGTCGCCGCGGTCGCGGTCGGCGGGTCCGAAGCCGAACGGGATGTCGCTCATGCGTCCCACCGTACGCGGGGCCCCCGGTCGGCGTCCGCACCCGAGCCGCTGGTCGGGCGGTGTTCGCCGAGGACGATCGCCGGCGCTAGCCGCAGGCCTCCGGCCTCCCGCCGGCGTCCAGGGTCTGCAGCGCGCCGACCGCCTCGTCGAGCGTTCCGACCCGCACCAGCTGCAGCCCGTCCACGCCCTCCCGCGCCGCCTCCGCGCAGTTGTCGGCCGGCACCAGGAACGTCGTCGCGCCGACCTCGGCGGCCTTCAGCATCTTGAACCGGATACCGCTGATCGGGCCGACTCGGCCCTCGGCGTCGATGGTCCCGGTACCGGCGACGAACCGGCCGCCGGTGAGCGGGCCCGGGGTGAGCTTGTCGACCAGCGCGAGGCTGAACATGAGGCCGGCGGACGGACCACCGACGTCGGCCAGGTTGATCGAGAGCTGCTGGCCGTCGGCCGGGGAGGTGGCCGGGGTGATCCCGAGGAACGCCCGCGCGGGGTCCCCCGGATGCGCGGCCGGGATCACGGTGACCTGGCGCGGCGCGGCGTCCCCGCGCACGGTGGTCAGGGTCAGCGGCTCGCCGGGCCGGGCGGTGCCCAGGGCGTCGAGCAGGTCCTGGACCGAGGTGACCGGACGGCCCGCGACGGCGCGGATCTCGTCGCCGGCGGCCAGCACGCCGTCGGAGGCCGACCCGGGCGTCAGCGTGCCGACCGTCACCCTGGTCGGGAGCCGCAGGTGGTTCAGCGCGGCCGCCTCGGCGTCGGCGACGGAGCCGTCGAACTCCCGCTGGTTCTCGGCGCTGACCTGGTCGGTGCTGCGTCCCGGCGGGTACAGCGTCGACCGCGGCGCGAGCCGGTGGTCGCCCGAGGCCCACATGCCCAGCGCGCGCAGCGGGGTGATCCCGTCGGTGACGCCGACGGTGGTCATGTTCAGGTGCCCGGTCGTCGGGTAGGTGGGCAGGCCCTGGGTGGACACCACCGGAGCGCCGTCGGCATCGCCGAGCGTGTCGACCGTCGGCCCGGGGCCGAGCGCCACCACCGGTGCCGGGACCACCGATCCGACCACGGTGAGGGCGAGCAGCACCAGCAGCGCCGTCAGCCACGTCGATGATCGAACACCCACCCGGCGCACCCTACGGTCGGTCCGGCCGGCCGCGGCGAGCGGGCGGGACGGGGCCGGCGGGCGCGTCCGGAGTGTCCATTTCGTGCCGACATCCCCGAACACGCCGGGAGTCAACCGGGAACTTACGGCGTCGCCGTAGAGTTACGCTCGGGAGACCCGTGCCGTCGCTCCCCGCCGGCCGACTCTCCGATGTCGTACCCGAGCTTGGAGCGTGCCCGTGTCGTCCATGCGGCCCCCCGTCGGAGCGCCGTCGCTGACCCGTCGTACCCGGATCCTGCTGGTCGCCGCGGGCGTCCTCGTGGTGCTCCTGCTCGGCGGATCGCGGCTGCTGAACTTCTACGTCGACTACCTGTGGTTCGGTGAGGTCGGGTTCCGGGGCGTGCAGCTCACCCGGCTGTTCACCCAGGTCGTGCTGTTCGGCGTCGTCGGGCTGGTGGTCGGCGGTCTGGTCGCGCTGACCCTGTGGTTGGCCTACCGGTACCGCCCGGTGTTCGTGCCGGTGTCGGGTCCCGAGGACCCGGTCGCCCGCTACCGGACGACGATCATCCAGCGGCTGCGGCTGTTCGCCGTCGGCGTGCCGGTGGCGATCGGCCTGGTCGCGGGCCTGGCCGCACCGGCCCAGTGGCAGACCGTGCAGATGTTCCTGCACGGCACGCCGTTCGGGCAGGTCGACCCGGAGTTCGGCAACGACATCTCGTTCTACGCCTTCACCCTGCCGTTCCTGCGGATGGTGCTGAACTGGCTGTTCGTCGCCGTGGCGATCTGCTTCGTGCTGGCACTGATCACGCACTACGTGTTCGGCGGGATCCGGCTGACCGGCCGCTCCGGGTTCGTCTCCACCGCCGCGCGTGCCCAGCTCGCCGTGCTGGCCGGGGTGTTCGTGCTGTTCAAGGCGGTCGCCTACTGGTTCGACCGGTACGACCTGCTCTGGTCCGACCGGAACTCACAGACGTTCTTCGGTGCCACCTACACCGACCTGAACGCGGTGCTGCCGGCCAAGCTGATCCTGCTGATCATCGCGGTGATCTGCGCGCTGGCGTTCTTCGTCGCCGCGTTCCGGCAGAACCTGCAGATCCCGGCCGTCGCCGTGGTGATGCTGGTGATCTCGTCGATCCTGGTCGGCACCGCGTTCCCGCTGGTGCTCCAGCAGTTCGTGGTCGCCCCGAACGCGAAC
Organism: Pseudonocardia nantongensis; assembly: GCF_046546495.1. Taxonomy (NCBI): domain Bacteria; kingdom Bacillati; phylum Actinomycetota; class Actinomycetes; order Pseudonocardiales; family Pseudonocardiaceae; genus Pseudonocardia; species Pseudonocardia nantongensis. The sequence continues at coordinate 233,728 of NZ_JBKGXT010000002.1, forward strand.
GAGCGGGAGGCGCCCTCGATCGAGCGCAACATCGCGGCCACCCGGGACGCCTTCGGGATCACCCCGGACAAGGTCAACATCATTCCGTACTCGGGGGAGTCGGAGGCGACACCGGCCCAGGTCCGGGCGGACACCGACACCATCCCGAACATCCGGCTGCTCGACCCGGGCAAGCTCAACAAGACCTTCACCCAGCTCCAGCAGCGGCGGAACTTCTACGGCTTCGCGCCGAACCTGGACATCGACCGGTACACGATCGACGGCAACACCCAGGACTACATCGTCGCGGCCCGCGAGATGGACGCCAACGCCCTGGTCGGCAACCAGCAGGACTGGATCAACCGGCACCTCGTCTACACGCACGGCAACGGCTTCGTCGCCGCGCCGGCGAACCAGGTCAACGCGGCGCTGGAGGACACCGGTGGCCAGGGCGGGCTGCCGAGGTTCACCGTCTCGGACACCCAGACCCAGGGCACGATCGACGTCGAGCAGCCGCGGATCTACTACGGCGAGCTGCTGGACAACCAGTACTCGATCGTCGGTGCCGAGCCCGGGACCGCGCCGCGCGAGTACGACTCGGACGAGGCGCAGTTCACCTACGACGGGGCCGGTGGCGTGCCGATCGGCGGGATCTTCAACCGGGCGGCGTTCGCGCTGGCCTACGGCGAGCGGAACATCCTGTTCAACAGCTCGATCAACGACGCGTCGAAGATCATGTACGTGCGGAACCCGCGGGACCGGGTGCAGGCCGTGGCCCCGTGGCTGACGCTGGACAGCGACCCGTACCCGGCGGTCGTCGACGGCCGGGTCAAGTGGATCGTCGACGGCTACACCACGCTGCAGAACTACCCGTACTCCGAGCGCGTGCAGCTGGGCGACGCCACCGCGGACTCCCGGCTCGGTGCCAACAACCAGCAGCAGCCCAACGACACGGTCGGCTACCTGCGCAACTCGGTGAAGGCCACGGTCGACGCCTACGACGGCACCGTGAAGCTGCACGCCTTCGACGAGTCCGACCCGGTGCTGCAGACCTGGCAGAAGGCCTTCCCGGGCACCGTCGAGCCGCGCTCGTCGATCAGCCCGGACCTGGAGCGGCACTTCCGCTACCCGGAGGACCAGTTCAAGGTCCAGCGGGAGCTGCTGACCCGCTACCACGTGGACAACCCGGGCGAGTTCTTCTCGACGGTGTCGTTCTGGGACGTCCCGTCGGACCCGACCGTGCAGGGAGCCGGCCCGCAGGATGCGCAGCCGCCGTACTACCTGTACTCCGGAGTGCCCGGCCAGGACGGCGCGTCCTTCCAGCTCACCAGCGCCCTGGTGAGCCTGCGACGGCAGTTCCTGGCGTCCTACGTCTCGGCCAGCTCGGATCCGGGTACCTACGGGCAGTTCACCGTGCTCGAGCTGCCGAACGAGACGCAGACGCTCGGCCCGCAGCAGGTGCAGGCCCAGTTCCTCGGCTCGCCCGAGGTGTCGCAGGAGCTGAACCTGCTCCGGCAGAACCAGACCACGATCGACTACGGCAACCTGCTCACCCTCCCGGTGGCCGGCGGGCTGCTCTACGTCGAGCCGGTCTACATCGAGCGGGCCGGGCAGGAGTCGTCCTACCCGCAGCTGGCCCGGGTGCTGGTGAGCTACAACGGGCGGGTCGGTTACGACGCCAGCCTCTCGACGGCGCTGGACCAGGTCTTCGGGGCCGGGGCCGGTGCGGCGGCGGGCGGCAACGCCCCGGCGGCGGGACAGCAGCCCGCGGCGCCGCAGGCGCCGCCGCAGAACGGGCAGGCGCAGCAGCCGGCCGCGCCGAACGCCGCGCAGTCGGCCGCGGCCCAGCAGATCCAGCAGGCGCTGGCCCAGCTCAAGGCGGCCCAGCAGTCCGGCGACTTCGCCGCGCAGGGCGAGGCGCTGGCGGAGCTCGACCGGGCGGTGAACGCCTTCCAGAGCTCCGGCGGCTGATCGCCGCAGGTCACGCCGGGCCGGTACCCCCGTCGCAGGGGTGCCGGCCCGGCGTGTACCGTTGGTGGCACAACACAGACGGAGCCCACGCGGTTCCGTACGGCGCGGGGTGGAGCAGTTCGGTAGCTCGCTGGGCTCATAACCCAGAGGTCGCAGGTTCGAATCCTGCCCCCGCTACCACCACGAAGGCCCCGGGACACTGTCCCGGGGCCTTCGCCGTGTGCGGGCCGGCCGACCGGTTCAGGTAGGGGCCCCGGGTGCGAGGGCCGTCCGGGCACGGGGTACGCTGGTAACACAACACAGACGGAGCCCACGCGGTTCCGTACGGCGCGGGGTGGAGCAGTTCGGTAGCTCGCTGGGCTCATAACCCAGAGGTCGCAGGTTCGAATCCTGCCCCCGCTACCACCACGAAGGCCCCGGGACACTGTCCCGGGGCCTTCGTCGCGTCCGGGAGCACCGGCTGCTCGGGCCGGTCAGGAGCGGGGCGGGGACACCTCCAGCACCCGGTAGCCCTTCTCCGAGGCCAGGCGCTCGGTCGGCCACCCCGCGCCGGCCAGCCAGCGCTGCAGCGAGTCCGAGCCCAGGTTCTTCGCCACCACCAGGTAGGCCCGGCCGTCGGGCTGCAGCCGGGGCAGCCAGTGCAGCAGCAACGCGTGCAGCGCGGGCTTGCCGGAGCGGATCGGCGGGTTCGAGTAGATGCCGGCGAAGGTGAGGTCGTCCGGTACCTCGTCGGGGTGGCAGGCCGTCACGTTCCCCAGCCCGGCCGTCGCCGCGTTGTCGCGGGTCAGGCCGAGGCCGCGCGAGTTGAGGTCCACCGCCCAGATCGGCAGCCGGCGGCGCCGAGCGGCCAGGGTCAGCGCGATCGGGCCGTAGCCGCAGCCGACGTCCAGCAGCGGGCCGCGCGCCGGGGGCATCGGGGCCGTGTCGAGCAGCACCTTCGTGCCGCGGTCCACCCGGCCGTTCGAGAACACCCCGGAGTCGGTGGCCAGCGTCAGCTGCACACCGCCGGTGTGCAGCCGCACGCTGCCCGGCCGGCTGGGCGCGGACGGGTCGGCGGTGAAGTAGTGGTCCCCCACGCCGGGCGATCCTACGGCGCGCAGAATGAGCCCATGAGCGCCCCACAGGACGTGCCGATCTCCGACGAGCCGATCCGGATCGGCCAGTTCCTCAAGCTCGCCGACCTCGCCGAGGACGGCGTGCACGCCCGGGAGCTGCTGGAGGCCGGCCTGGTCACGGTGAACGGCGACGTCGAGCACCGGCGCGGCGCGCAGCTGCGGCGCGGTGACGTGGTCGCGGTGGACGGCACCGAGGCGCGCCCGGCCTGAACGAAGACGATCCCTCATCGACGCCGTTGACCATGACGACGGGTGCCGGACGCCTCAATCGCCGGGCGCCTCAGCCACCGAGGGACGCGGCCAGCGCTGATGCTGGTTCGGTACGCGAAGGGCACGTGCGGGCTGCCCGGGGGCTCCCCACAGCGCTCACGCACCTCCACGGGATTCAGCCGGCGCGCAGGGCCGGCGGTCACTGCCAGCCGAGCTCGTCCTGGAAGTGCCGGGCGAACATCGGGGCGAGCGTCTCGGCGTAGGTCGCGGTCAGGTGGTTGTCGTCCATGTAGACGAGTACGTTGCCCACCTCGCTCGGGCAGAGTTCCGGGCCGCAGATGCCGTCGGCGACGTCCAGGAAGGACACGTTCGGCGGCAGGTCCGGGGCCATCGTGTACGGGGGGATGCTCGGGTACACGTCCTCGCGGACCAGTCCGCAGGCCTCCGAGTCCCGGCCCTCCCGGGCCACGCAGTCCGGCATGTCGAACGGCGGGCGGGGGTTGTCCCGCACCGCGACGACCGGGATGCCGGCGTCGTGCATCCGCCACCACGCCTGCACGAAGCCCTCAGGAGTCTGCTCGAGCTGCCCGGGGCGCACGTCGCGGGAGGCCAGGGTCAGCAGGGCGTCCGGCTGCATCTCGGCGAGCTCGTCGGCCACCTGGGCGTTCCACTCCGCGCAGCCGACGTCGTCGGGGGCGCTCTCGGAGGCGGTGGAGAACGGGCAGGCACCGCGGTACATGCCGATGATCTCCCAGTTGTGCTCCTGGGCGACCGGCATCAGCGAGGCCACGTACTGCTGGGCGTGCGAGTCCCCGACCACCGCGATCCGCTTCGCCGGCGGCTCCGGTCCCGGCGCCGGTGTGGTGCAGACGTTGTCGATGGCGGGTCGCTCCGGGGACGGGCCGCAGAGCCACGTCCCGCGGTGGTAGCTCCAGTCGTCGCCGGCCTGCACCAGCGAGGGCGCCAGCTCCGCCTCGGTCGCGCTCGCGAGGTCGAACGTCGGGTCCAGCGCGCCCGCGCCGGGGTGGGTCGCCGAGCCGGCCTCCACCTGCACCGACGACCGGGCGGCGGTGAGCCCGTACCAGGATCCGGCGCCGAGGAGCACCACCAGGGCCAGGATCCCGCCGGTGCGCAGCGCGCGCCGGGTGTCGAGGGCCTGCAGCGGCTGCTCGACGAACCGGTGCGTCGCGAACGCGAGCACGAACGACGCGCCGATCACCGCGGCGCCGGCACCGACGCCGAGCCGCTCCTCGCCCGTGACGATCAGCGTCAGCACCAGGACCGGCCAGTGCCACAGGTAGAGCGGGAAGCTGACGTCGCCGATCCGGCGCAGCACCGGCCCGGACAGCAGGCGGTCGGCGCCCCACCGGTGCCCGCTCTGCCCGGCCACCAGCACCATCGCCGCGGCGACCGTCGGCCAGAGCGCGGCCCAGCCCGGGAAGGCCCGGTCGACCTGCAGCAGCAGGCCGCAGGACACCAGCGCGAACACCCCGCCCCAGCCGAGCGCGGCCCGGAACCCGGACGTCAGCTCCGGCCGGGCTTCGATCCGGGACAGCCACAGGGCGAGCAGGCCGCCGAGCGCGAACTCCCACACCCGGGGCAGCGAGTGGAAGTAGGCCAGCGGCTGGTTCACCACGGTCAGGTACACCGAGTACGCCAGCGAGGCCCCGCCGACGGCGAGCAGCGTCCCGGTCAGCCGCCGGTGCAGGTTCGCGCCGTCCCGGCGGGCGGCGATCGCCACGCCGGCCACCAGCAGCGGCCACACGAGGTAGAACTGCCCCTGGATGGACAGCGACCAGAAGTGCTGGACGATGCTCGCCGCGTCGTCCCGGGCGGCGTAGTCCACCGCGTTGTTCGCGAGCTCCCAGTTCTGCAGGAACAGCAGCGACGCGACCGTCTCCCGGATGGTCGGCCCCCACCGGCTCTCCGGCAGCAGCAGCGCCCCCGCGACGACGCCCGCGGCGAGCACCACGGTGATCGCCGGGAGCAGCCGGGACAGCTGCCGGGTCCAGGTGGCGCGCAGGTCGATCCCGCCCCGGGCCGCGGCCCGGTACAGGCCGCCGGTGATCAGGAAGCCGGTGATCACGAAGAAGACGTCGACGCCACCGGAGACCCGCCCCACCCACACGTGGTAGACGACGACCAGGAGCACCGCGAGGGCACGCAGCCCCTGCAGCTCGGGCCGGAACCGGGTGCGGGTCGCTCCCGGCGCCGTGCCGGTGCGGGACTGCGGTGCTCCACCGGTGGACGTCACGAGCCGGGGCTCCTCTCGACGGGAAGGTGAAGCCGGGTTCACCCAACTGACCCCGCCGCGACGACGACGGCGGCCGGCAGGAGGCTCCTGCCGGCCGCCGTGACGGTCGTCGCGGACCCGCCGTCGCGGCGGGCGAGCGGGGTTGCCCGGTCAGTATCCCAGGTAGCCGCCGGCGGAGCTGCTCCGCCCACCGGCCGACAGCGTCTCGAGGCCGTAGCGGTCGATCATGTAGCGGACGCCGGCGGTGATGTTCGCGACCGGGTCGGTGACCGAGCGGTCGGCGAAGTCGGGGTGCACGTAGGCGTCGAACGTCGACGGGATGACCTGCATCAGGCCCTCCGACGGGTTGCCCGCCGAGGCGTTGGAGTCCCAGTCGTTGATGGCGTCCGGGTCGCCGTTGGACTCCTTCATGATGATCGTCTTCAGGCCACTCGCATAGGACTGCGGCAGGCCCATGTGGTCCAGGGCCTCGGCGACCCAGCCGTCCACACCGCCCTGCGAGATCAGCGCGTCCAGCCGGGCGCGCTCGGCCTCCTCCTTCGCCGCGGCCTCGGCGGCCTCGCGGTGCTGCTCGGCGATCTTCGCGGCGATCTCGCGGGCCTTGCCCATCGACGCGAGGTCGGAGGCCTCGGCCGGTGCGGCGGCCTGCAGCGCGCCGTTCGCGGTCCCGGAGGACTCGAACGAGACCGGGCTGAAGTAGCCCGACGGGTTGCCGTCGGTGGCCGGCACGGCCGACGGGATGGTCGCGCTGTGCGCGGCCAGCGTCGTCGCGGTGGTCTCCTCGGGCGCGGCGTCGGCCGCGGTCGCCGTCCCGTCCATCGTGGTCGGGACGACCGCGGCGAACGCGCCGGAGGCGAGCACGCCGAACGCGGCCCCGGTGGCCGCGGTGGCGGTGCCGGCCCGGCGGGCGGCGCCGATGCTCGTTCCGCTAGCGCTGCTCTCGGTATGCCGCGGGCCGGCCGGCGCGGGGGAGCGGACGACGGTGTGCACGGCGTGGGCCGTGGGTACTCCGTGCGCAGCGGTCCTCGCTGCGGGAGCGGGCGCCACGGGTCGGGGGAACACGTGACGACCACCGGGGGAGCGGTGTCCTGACAAGGGAACGCCCTTTCGCGATCACGGACGGCTCCGCGCACGAGCGGCCGGGTCGGGGGTCCCGGGCGAGCCGGTCGGGGAGGTCCGGCTCCAGCCCGCTCATGATCGGGCCGTGATGACTGGAAGGACCATAGATCGGTGGTGCGGCCGGGTCCAGCGAGGAGGGGGTCGGTCGGCGTGCCCGAAGGACCGTTCACCGAGTACTGGATCTTGTTGTCCCACCCCAAGCAACCTGGCAGGCGGCAGATCAGAGACGACGGACGGTAGTCGTCGCAGGTAGCGGGCTCGCGGTGAGCGGCGAAATACTCAAGCTGACTTCACCGTTCGAACCGGGTGCGAGACCGGCGAAGTGGGAGCGGGGCATGGAGTCGAGTGATCTGCTGACCATCGGGGAGATCGTCACGCGGAGCGGGTTCCCGCATTCGGCGCTGCGGTACTACGAGCGCGAGGGCCTGATCACCGCGACCCGGACGAGCGGCGGGCAGCGGCGCTACCGGCGCAGCGTGCTGCGCCGGCTGGCGTTCGTGCGGGCGGCCCGGTCGATCGGGATCGGGCTCGACGAGGTGCGGTCCGCCCTGGACTCGCTGCCCGCGGAGCGGACGCCGACCCGCGCGGACTGGGCGCGGCTGTCCCGTTCCTGGCGGGGTCGTCTCGACGAGCAGATCGACGCCCTCGTCGCGCTGCGCGACGGCCTGGACGGCTGCATCGGCTGCGGCTGCCTGTCGATGACCACCTGCCGGCTGGTCAACCCGGAGGACTCCGTGGCGGTGCAGGGCGACGGTGCGCGGGTCCTGCCGGCCGCGCTGCGCAGGTCGCCTGCGCACGGCCGGTGAGCCCGGTCGCGGACCGCCCCGTGGTCCGCGCGCACTGCTTAGGGTGGGGATGTGACCGATCTGGTGCCGGACCGCTGGTTGACCTTCGACGGCCTCGCCAACGCCCGTGACGTCGGCGGCCTGCCACTGACCGGCGGCGGCCGGGTCCGGCCGGGGGTGCTGCTGCGCACCGAGTCGCTGGAGGGGCTGACCCCGGGGGACGTGGCCCGGCTGACCGGCGACCTCGGCGTCGTGCAGGTGCTGGACCTGCGCAAGGACGAGGAGCTGCTGGTCCACGGAGCCGGCGCGCTGCACGCGGCCGGCGTCACGGTGCACCGGCTGAGCTTCATCCCGGAGTCCGGCCGGGGGCTGCCGGAGATCGACGGCGACACCGACCCGATGGTCGCGCACTACCTCGCCTACCTCGGTGACCGCTCGGACAACGTGGTCGACGGCGTCCGCCGGATCGCCGCCCTGGACGACGGCGCGACCGTCGTGCACTGCGCGGCCGGCAAGGACCGGACCGGCGTGCTGGTGGCGCTCGCGCTCTCCGCCGCGGGCGTCCCGCGGGACGAGGTGGTCGCCGACTACGCGCTGTCCGCGAGCAGGATCGAGGCGCTGTTCCGCCGCTGGACCACCGCCTCCGGGGATCCGATGCCCGCGGCCGAGGAGGTCGACCGGCACCGCCCGCGCGCCAAGGTGATGGACGCCTTCCTGGGCCTGCTCGACGAGCGCTACGACGGCCCGGTCGGCTGGCTGCGCGAGCACGGGCTCACCGACGACGAGCTGGCCCGGCTCCGTTCCCGGCTGCGCGACGAGGACGCCTTCTGAGCACGAGATCGCCACGATCGTGACCGAAACGCCGCCCAGCGACGCTCTCGTCACGATCCCGCCGATCACCGGCGGCGGCACGGGTGCGACCTGCAGCCGCATTTCAGGTCAGGCAGTCAGGGCAGCTCTTCTATCGGCACGGCCGGGTCCAGCTTGCGCAGGGTCCCCGGATCCCCGGTGACGGCGGGCCAGCCGCGCCGCCGGGCGGTGGTCACCACCTGACCGGTGACGATGTCGTCGAGCCCCTGGGAGGCGAGCAGCAGCCCGGCCTCCTGGGCGCCGGCCGGGGACAGCTCGTGGATCACGGTGTTGGGTAGGCCCAGCAGCACCTGCAGCGCGGCATGGTGCTCGGCCTCGACCATCGACCAGGCCCGGCCGAGCGCGGCGCTGGGGATCGCCAGCACGATGTTCTCCTCGACCGCCGCCCAGACCAGTGCGCGCATGTAGACCGGGCGGCCGGTCGCGAAGGCGGCGAGTGCCGAGGCGTCGAGGACGCGTCCACCGATCATCGCGCGGCTGCGCCGGCGGCCACGGGCGGGGCCGGGCGCAACGAGCGCCGTGCCGCGTCCAGCTCGTCGGCGGGTGGTGGGCCCCCGTACAGACTGGCCAGGGTGGCCAGGGAACGGTCCCGGTCCTGCCGGGACTGGACGGCCTCCGCCACGTAGGCGGACAGGCTCGTCGCTGATCCGCGGGACACCGCGTCCCGCGCCTCCGCCACCAGCTCGGCCGGCAGCGTGACCGTCACCCGCTCGCTGCGCATACCGGAATGCTACTCCCCGCATACCGGCCCTGCCACGCAGCCGCGCCGGGTAGGCAGGTTACTCGCGGGTATGCAAGGCTGCGGCAGGGCGAGGAACCGCGGCCGACGCGGGACGATCGACGCGACCAGAGGAACGGTGCACGGATGGACCTGACCTTCACCCCGGCCGAGGAGGAGTTCCGCAGCGAGCTGCGCTCCTGGCTCTCGGCCCACATCCCCGACGAGTGGACCCGCCCCGGCTTCTGGGAGTCCCTCGACGACACCGAGAGCTTCCGGATGCGCCGGGACTGGGAGCGCGACAAGGCCGAGGCCGGGTTCGCCGGCATCGAGTGGCCGACCGAGTTCGGCGGCCGCGGCGGCACGCCGGGCATGAAGGCCATCTACGACCAGGAGATGGTCCGCGCGCACGCACCGCGCACGGTGAACCCGCTGGGCCTGACCTTCCTCGCGCCGACCGTGATGGCGATCGGCTCCGACGCGCAGCGCAAGGAGATCATCGGCCCGATGCTGCGCAACGAGGTGATCTGGTGCCAGGGCTTCTCCGAGCCCGGCGCCGGCTCCGACCTCGCGGCGCTGAGCACGAAGGGCGTCCGGGACGGCGACGACTTCGTCGTCAACGGGCAGAAGGTGTGGACCACCAACGCGGTGCACGGCGACAAGATCTTCACCCTGGTCCGCACCGAGGCAGGCTCGGAGCGCCACCGCGGCATCAGCATGCTGCTGATCGACATGAACCAGCCGGGCGTCACGGCGCGCCCGCTGCGCCAGATGAGCGGTGCCAGCGAGTTCGGCGAGGTCTTCTTCGACGACGCCCGGGTCCCGGCCACCGACTGCCTCGGCGAGATCGGCGACGGCTGGCGGACGGCGATGCTGCTGCTCTCGTTCGAGCGCGGCGCGTCCGGCATCTCGCAGTACACCGAGTTCCGCCGGCAGTACGACGAGATCGCCGCCGTCGCGCGCCGGCTCGGCCGCGACACCGACCCGGTGATCCGCAACAAGCTCGCCAGGGTGCTCACCGAGCTGGAGTGCCTGAGGCTGCACTCGATGCACGTGCTCACCCGGGTCGAGCAGGGGCACGACCTCGGGTCCGAGTCGTCGATGACCAAGCTGCAGTGGTCGGAGGCGTTCCAGGACCTCTGGGAGGTCTACGACGACGTCCTCGGCGAGCACGCCACGCTCGACGCGCTGCCGGACGGGACCGACCTGCGGTCGTTGCACGCGCAGGCCATGTGGTCCCGCTCGGTGACCATCTGGGGCGGCTCGTCCCAGGTCCAGCGCAACATCACCGCCGAGCGCGTGCTCGGCCTGCCTCGCTGACCACGCCCACGAGGAGCGTCAGATGTTTTTCGCACTCACCGACGACCAGCGCGAGTTCGACAAGGCGGTTCGCGAGTACCTGGCCGAACGGTTCGACCTGGCGGCCGTGCGGGCGGTCGTCGAGGACACCACGTCGGACGGCAACCCGGCGTCGCTGTGGACGGCGGCCGGCGAGCAGGGCTGGCCGGCCGTCATGATCCCGGAGGAGCACGACGGGCTGGGACTCGGCCTGGTCGAGGCCCAGGTGATCGCCAGGGCGCTCGGCGCCGGGGTCGCGCCCGGGCCGTGGCGGGGCACCGTGCTGGCCGCCGAGGCCCTCCGGCTGGCCGGCTCCGACGCCCAGCGCGCGGCCTGGCTGCCGAAGCTCGCCGCGGGTGCGGCGGTCGGCGCGGCCACCCAGCAGGGCTCGGTCGCCGACGGCCTGCCGGCCGTGGAGTACGGCGCGATCGCCGACGTCGTGGTGGCACCGGCCGAGGACGGTGTTCCCGGGTTGTCGCTGGTCACCGGCGTGACGGCGACCCCGGTCGGCAGCTACGACGGCAGCACCCGGCTGGCCACGCTCTCCGGCGGCACCGCCGAGGCGTTGCCGGGCGCGACCGTCGAGGTGGTGCGGCAGCTGGCCGACCGGGCCACCGTGCTGGTCGCCGCGGACCTGGTCGGCATCGCCAGGGAGGCGGTGAACCGCACCGTCGCCTACGACCGGGACCGCGAGCAGTTCGGGGTGCCGGTCGGGTCCTTCCAGGCGATCAAGCACGCACTGGCCGACCTGCACGTCGGCGTGACGATGACCGAGCACGCGGCGCTGTACGCGGCGTACGCGGTGCAGGCCGAGCTGGACGGGGCCGAGCTCGCCGTCGCCGTGGCGAAGGCCAAGGCGAGCGACGTCGCGCTGCAGGCGACCGCCGCGATGATCCAGTACCACGGCGGGATCGGCTACACCTGGGAGCACGAGGCGCACCTCTTCTACAAGCGCGCCAAGCGGCTCGCCGGCCAGTACGGCGACGTCGACACGCAGCGGGAGCGGATCGCGGCGCTGACCGTCTGATCCGGCCGTCCGGACCGATGGGCTCGCCGCGGGAGTCCATCGTGCACCCGCCGACCTGATCGGGTGCACGGTGGACTCGCGGGCCCGGCCCGGACGTGGGACCGTTCCACGATGGCCCCCGTCGCGCCCGTCAACGCCACTGCCGCCGCGCTGCTCGGTCTGTTGCACGGCGGACCCATGACGGGTGGGCAGCTGGTCGCGGTGGCCGGGGAGCGCTTCGGACTGTTCTTCTCGGTCACCCGTAGCCAGGTGTACCGCGAGCTGCCGGTGCTGACCGAGGGGGGGCTGCTCCGGCTCGGCAAGCAGGGCCCGCGGGCGTCGCAGCAGTACGTGATCACCGCGAGCGGCAAGCGGGCGTTCCGCAGCTGGCTGACCGCCGGTGGTGAGGCCGACGCGGTCCGCAGCCCGATGGTGCTGCGGCTGCTGCAGGCCGGCCGGCTGACCGTGAAGCAGCGCACCGAGTTGCTCCGCTCGGCCCGGGAGGCCTACACCGAGCGGCTGGCCGAGGCCCGCGCCGCCGCGAAGGCCACCGACGACCCGTACGGCCGCCCGGTGGCCGACTTCGCCGTCGCGCACACCCGAGCGATGATCAAGTTAATCGACTCGGTGCCCGCGGACTGAGCGCCCGCGGCCCGGGCGGTCCGCTCACCCGCGTACCCTCGTGCGGCGTGACTCCCGACGTCCAGGCCGACCTGAATGACCTCGACACCACCCTGTCCAACATCGAGGCCGTCGCGGACGTGCCCCGGCTGCGCCAGGAGATCGAGGAACTCTCCGAGCAGGCGGGACGACCGGACCTCTGGGACGACGTCGAGGCGGCCCAGAAGATCACCAGTCGGCTCGCGTACGCCCAGGGAGACCTGCGCAGGCTCGACGACCTGCGCCGCCGGCTCGACGACCTCCCGGTGCTCTACGAGCTCGCCGCGGACGAGGACGACTCGGTCGCCGTCGCCGACGCCGACGCCGACCGCGCGAAGCTGCGCAGCGAGGTCGCCTCGCTGGAGGTCCGCACCCTGCTGTCGGGCGAGTACGACGAGCGCGAGGCGCTGGTGACCATCCGCGCCGAGGCCGGCGGGATCGACGCGGCCGACTTCGCCGAGATGCTGCTGCGGATGTACCTGCGCTGGGCCGAGCGGCACGGCTACGGCACCGACGTCTACGACACGTCCTACGCCGAGGAGGCCGGGATCAAGTCGGCCACCTTCGCGGTGCACGCGCCGTACGCCTTCGGCACGCTCTCGGTCGAGGCGGGCACGCACCGGCTGGTGCGCATCTCGCCGTTCGACAACCAGGGGCGGCGGCAGACCTCGTTCGCCGGGGTCGAGGTGGCGCCGGTGGTCGAGTCGACCGACCACATCGAGATCGACGAGAAGGATCTGCGGGTCGACGTGTTCCGCGCGTCCGGGCCGGGTGGCCAGGGCGTCAACACCACCGACTCGGCGGTCCGGCTCACCCACGTCCCGACCGGCATCGTGGTGGCCTGTCAGAACGAGCGCTCGCAGCTGCAGAACAAGGCGGCCGCGATGACGGTGCTGCAGGCCAAGCTGCTGGAGCGGCGGCACCGGGAGGAGCGCGAGCTCATGGACTCCTTCAAGGACTCCGGCTCGTCCTGGGGCAACCAGATGCGCAACTACGTCCTGCACCCGTACCAGCTGGTGAAGGACCTGCGCACCGAGCACGAGGCGGGGAACCCGTCGCAGGTGCTCGACGGCGAGATCGACGACTTCATCGAGGCCGGCATCCGCTGGCGCCGGCAGCAGGCCGACGGGACCGCGTGACCCGGGTGCGCCGCGGCGGTGCGGCCGCCGTCCTGCTGACCTGCCTGCTGGTGCTCGCGGCCTGCACCGGGGCGCCGTCCGGTGACGGGCCCGCCGCGCCGGCCCCGCCGGAGCCCCGCGACGTCGTCGCGTCGGCCGCCCGGTCGCTGGCCGACGCCGGCAGCGCCCGGGTCGAGCTGAGCGTCGGCGCCGCGACCGGCGCGGTGCAGGCGTCCGGGCCGATGCGCTTCACGCCGTTCGCCACGGACCTGACGGTCGCGTTCGGGACCCGCGGGGCCCAGGTCCGCGCCGTCGACGACGGCGTCTGGTTCCGGCTGGCCGGTGCCCCGGGCTGGCAGTCGCTATCGCCCGGGATGGTCCCGGTCGGAGCGGTCGGCGGCGCGCTGCAGGCGGTCCGCGGCCTGACCGACGTGACCGAGCGGGGAGGCGAGGACGTGGGCGGGGCCCCGGCGACGGTCTACGGCGGCACGGTCGATCTGGCCGCCGCGCGCGCCGGTGCCGACCCGGCCACCGCGGGCCGGCTGGCGCAGCTGTCCGGGCTGGTCTCGCCGACCCCGCGGTTCACCGCCTGGATCGGGGCGCCGGACGCCCCGGAGGCCGACCGCGGGCGGTTGCTGCGGCTGAGCCTGGAGCCCGCGCCCCCGGGGACGGCGCCGCAGCCGGCCCCGGCGCCGGGCGCGGTCACGATCGGGTTCGCCGAGCCGGGCCTCCCGGTCGAGGTGAGCCCCCCGGCCTGACGCCGGGCCTCCCGGTGCGGGTCAGTGCGGCGTGGCGCGCGGTCCGCGGGTCAGGGCGGCCAGCGCCAGCGCCGACACCGACACGGCCACGAGCATCACCACCGCCATCGCCACCGGGTCCGCACCGGCCAGCGGGGAGACGACCGCGCCCAGCCCGAACTGGGTGGCGCCCAGCAGCGCGGAGCCGGTCCCGGCCCGGTCCCGGACCTCGCCGGTCGCCAGCGCCGCGCCGTTGCCCATCACGAACCCCAGCGTGGTGAGGATCGCGAAGAGCAGCACCAGGACCGGCCACCGGGCGGCGCCGAGGAGCGTCACGGCGGTCAGCGCGGCGCAGAGCACGACCAGCAGCCCGACCGCGGTGACCAGCATCCGTCGCGGTGCGATCCGCGAGGCCAGCCGGCCGCTCACGATGTTCGCCAGGGTCAGCCCGGCCGCGTTCGCGCCGAAGGCCAGCGCGTACTGGGTGGGCGAGAGACCGAGCGTCTGCTGCAGGACGAACGGCGAGCCGGAGATGTAGGCGAACATCATCGCGAACGCGGCGGCGAACGCGAGCAGGTAGCCGACGAAGCGCGGGCGGCGCAGCAGGGTGCCCATGTCGGTGAACGTCCGGCGCAGCCCGCCGGTGGTGCGGGCGTCGGTGTCCAGGGTCTCGCCCACCGCGACGCTGGAGGCGACCAGCATCAGCAGCGCGAGCGCGGCCAGCACGACGAAGATGCCCCGCCAGCCGACCAGTCCGCCGATCGCGCTGCCGATCATCGGCGCCAGCACCGGGGCGATGCCGTTGATCGCCATCATCACCGAGAACAGCCGGACCGTACGCACGCCGGTGGTCCGGTCGGAGATCATCGCGCGGCTGAGGACGACGCCGGCCGCGCCGCCGAAGCCCTGCAGGAAGCGGGCCACCACCAGCACCGCGATCGACGGCGCGAGCGCGCTCGCGACGCTGGCCAGCAGCAACAGCACGGTGCCGGCCAGCACCAGCCGGCGTCGACCGAACGCGTCCGACAGCGGGCCGATGACCAGCTGACCGGTCGCCAGGCCGACCAGGAACGCGGTGAGCGTGAGCTGTGCCCCGGACGCCGGTGCGCCCAGCTCGGCCGCGACCTGCGGCAGTACCGGCAGGTACATGTCGGTCGCCAGCGGGGCCACCGCGGTGAGCAGCGCGAGCACGCAGATCCAGACGCCGTCCGGTACCCGGCGGCCGGAACGGGTCACCGGTGCGTTCGGTGCCGGGGTCGTGACGTTCGTCGGGCCGGGCATTCCGCTCCTCGGGTTCGCTACAGGTAGTTATGAAAGTAGATATAATCCATTGGGTAATCTAGCGTCTGTGACCGATCTCCACGCCGCGGCCGATCTCGGTGCCGCCCGCGACGAGCGGACCGACGTCTGGCCCGAGCTGGCGTCGGCCGTGCACGAGCTGTCCCGCGTGCTGCGCAGCGTCGGTGAGCGCGGCGCCGGGCTGGACGCGATCACCGGTTCCGAGGTCGAGGTCCTCCGCTGCGTGTCGGCCCGTCCCGGCAGCACGGTGTCCGCGGTGTCCCGGGCACTCGGCCTGCAGCCCAGCAACGTCAGCACCACGGTCCGCTCGCTGATCGGGCGCGACCTGCTCGAGCGCAGGTCCGATCCGGCGGACGGCCGGCGTGCCCTGCTGCACCCGACCGCGCGGGCGCGCCGGCACCGCACGCTGCTCGACGCCGCGTGGTCGCAGGGCGTCGAGCGGGCGCTCACCGAGCTGCCCGGGGGCGACGCCGAGGCGTTGCGGGCCGCGGTGCCCGCGCTGGCCCGGCTCGCCGGCGCGCTCGAGGGCCGGCGCGACCTCGGAGCGCACCCGCCGGGCTGACGGGCGTGTCGTCACGGGTTGTGTACTCCGAGCGGCGGTACCGTCCCGCTCCGTGATCGAGCTGCAGGACGTCACCAAGCGGTACCCGGCGTCCGGACGCCCGGCGCTGGACCGGATCTCGGCGACCGTGGAGCGCGGCGAGTTCGTGTTCCTCATCGGGCCCTCCGGCTCCGGCAAGTCGACCCTGCTGCGGCTGCTGCTGCGCGAGGACGGCCCGACCTCCGGCACGATCCGGGTGGACGGCCTGGACGTGGCGAAGCTGCCCCGGCGCAAGGTGCCGCGGCTGCGGCAGCGGATCGGCTGCGTGTTCCAGGACTTCCGGCTGCTGCCCAAGCGCAGCGTGGCCGGCAACGTCGCGTTCGCGCTCGAGGTGCTCGGCCGCCGCCCGTCCGAGATCCGGGTCGCGGTGCCCGAGCTGCTGGAGCTGGTCGGGTTGCAGGGCAAGGCCGAGCGGATGCCGCACGAGCTCTCCGGCGGCGAGCAGCAACGGGTGGCGATCGCCAGGGCGTCGGTGAACCGGCCGCCACTGCTGCTGGCCGACGAGCCGACCGGCAACCTCGATCCGGAGACGAGCCGGGAGATCATGCAGCTGCTGGAGCGGATCAACCGTGGTGGCACCACGGTGCTGATGGCCACCCACGAGTACACCATCGTCGACGCGATGCGCCGCCGGGTGATCGAGCTGGCCGACGGCGTGGTGCTGCGCGACGAGGCCCGCGCGGTGTACGGGGCGGGCCGGTAGATGCGCGCCGGACTGCTCACCCGCGAGGTCTCGGGCGGCCTGCGCCGGAACGTGACGATGACCGTCGCGATGGTGCTCACCACCGCGGTCACCCTGATGACGGTCGGCGCCGGGTTACTGGTGATCCGCACGATCGACGACATCTCGGCGCTCTACACCGACCGGCTCGAGATCCAGGTCGCGCTGTCGGCGGAGGTGTCGAGCGCGGACCCGGACTGTTCCGGGCCCGCCTGCTCCCGGCTGCGCAGCGTCCTGGTGTCCACCCCGGGCGTCGGTGAGGTGACCTACGAGTCGCAGGCCGCGGCGTACGCCCGGTTCCAGGAGCTGTTCGCAGGCCAGTCGGTCGCCGACGTCGCCCGGCCGCAGTCGCTGCCCGCGACGCTACGGGTCACCCTCACCGACCAGCAGGCCGGACCGGCCGCAGTGCGTGCCGCCGTCGAGGGCGACCCCGGGATCCGGGGGGTGATCGACCAGCGGGACGTCGTCGGGACGCTGTTCGACTTCCTCGGCGGGGTGCGGGACGTGGCGTTCGCGCTGGCCGTCGTGCAGGCGCTCGCCGCCGTCCTGCTGATCTCGAACACGGTGCAGGTGTCGGCCTTCACCCGGCGCACCGAGGTCGGCGTGATGCGGCTGGTCGGCGCGACCCGGTGGACCACCCAGCTGCCGTTCCTGGTGGAGGCCGCGGTCGCCGGGATGATCGGCGGGACGCTGGCCGGGATCGGTCTGGTCGCGGCCAAGTACGTCGTCGTCGACGACCTGCTGTCGGCCATCGGGACCGCCGGGGTGATCCCGCCGGTGCGGCTCACCGACGTGCTGGCGGTGTCGGTGCTGCTGATCCCGGTGGGCGGGGTCGTCGCCGGCGTCACCGGGTACGTGACGCTGCGGGCGTACGTGAAGGTCTGAGCGCGGCGCCGGATACCGGTGGCGCGTCGCGGGTAGGCTGACGGGGTGAAGGAACAGGGCCGGAAGGTGATCGCGCAGAACCGCCGGGCCCGGCACGACTACTCGATCCTGGACGTCTACGAGTCCGGGGTCGCGCTGAGGGGGACCGAGGTCAAGAGCCTCCGTCTGGGCCGGGCGTCGATGGCGGACGCGTTCGCCACGATCGACGACGGCGAGATCTTCCTGCGCGGGCTGCACATCCCCGAGTACGTGCGCGGGAGCTGGACCAACCACGAGCCGCGGCGGACCCGCAAGCTGCTGCTGCACCGCGAGGAGATCGACCGGCTGATGGGCAAGACCCGCGAGGGCGGGCTGACCCTGGTCCCGCTGTCGCTGTACTTCAGCGACGGCAAGGTCAAGTGCGAGATCGCGCTGGCGCGCGGCAAGAAGGACTACGACAAGCGCCGGGACCTGGCCAAGAAGGACGCCCAGCGGGAGATGGCCCGTGCCGTCGGTCGCGCCGCAAAGGGCCGCGCCCGCAGCCTGCGCTGAGGTGTCCGCCTAGGGTGGGCGGCGTGGATCTTCCCGAGCCACCCGCCGACGACGCCGACGTGCCCCGCTGGACCGCCGATCTGGGCCTGCCCGGCCTGGTGGATGTGCACGTGCACTTCCTGCCGGAACGGATGCTGCACAAGGTCTGGGCCTACTTCGACCGGGCCGAGGAGCACTACGGCATGCCCTGGCCGGTGCAGTACAAGCTGCCCGAACAGGAGCGGTACGCGCAGCTGGAGCGTCTCGGCGTGCTCCGGTTCGCCCCGCTGACCTACCCGCACAAGCCGGGGATGGGGGAGTGGCTGACCGGGTGGGCCGGCGAGTTCGCCGACACCTACCCGCGTGCGGTCCGGACCGCCACGCTGTTCCCGGAGCCGGAGGTGACCGACTACCTCGGCCGGGCCGTCGCCGACGGCGCCCGGATGGTCAAGGTGCACGTCCAGGTCGGCGGTTTCGACCCGCGCGACCCGAAGCTGCGCGACGCCTGGGGGCTGCTGGCCGACGCCGGCGTCCCGGTCGTCGTGCACTGCGGTGACGGCCCGATCCGCGGTGCGCACACCGGCCTGGGGATCTTCGCCGAGGTGCTCGAGGCGCACCCGGGCCTGCGGATCGTGCTCGCGCACGCCGGCATGCCGGACTTCACCGGCGCGCTGGAGCTGCTCGAACGGTTCCCGAACCTGGTGCTCGACACCACGATGGTCGGCACCGCGTTCAGCGAGCGGATCGCACCGCTGCCCCGGGACTGGCCGGCCCGCCTCGCGGAGTTCCCCGGCCGGGTCGTGCTGGGCACCGACTTCCCGAACATCCCCTACCCCTACGCCGAGCAGCTGGCCGCGATCCACGACTGGGCCGCCGCCGAACCCCGCCTGGGGCACGGCTTCCTGCGCTCGGTGCTCTACGACGCCCCCGCCGAACTGCTGGGCGTGCACCCCACCCCCTGAACCGCCCCTCCCGCCGCCACCCCGCCTCGCCGATCCCCGCCGAGATGCAGCTCAGCGGGAATTGTGGATCTTTCAGCCCCGCTGAGCTGCATCTCGGCGGGAGCCGGCCGGTTCGATTCGTATCGAGGAGAGTCCCGTGGTGAACCCGCAGCACGATTCGACCGGCGGCGCCGGGCCGTCCGAGCCGGTGAACGAGCCGGTGGACATCGCGCTCTACGGCGCGACCGGCTTCGTCGGTGCGCTGACCGCCGCCTACCTCGCCGAGCACGCGCCGCCCGGGGTGACGATCGCGCTCGCCGGCCGCTCCGAGGCGAAGCTCGCCGCCACCCGGGCGAGCCTGCCGGCCGCCGCGCGGGACTGGCCGCTGATCGTCGCCGACTCCGGGGACCCGGCCGCCACGGACCGGCTCGCACAGGCCGCGCGCGTGGTCGTCACCACGGTCGGCCCGTACGCCCGGCACGGCCGCAACCTCGTCGCGTCCTGCGCGCGGGCCGGGACGCACTACGCCGACCTGACCGGCGAGGTGCTGTTCGTGCGGGACAGCATCGACCGCTGCCACGGCGTGGCGGAGTCCACCGGGGCGCGGATCGTGCACTCCTGCGGGTACGACTCGGTGCCCTCGGACCTGGGGGTGTGGCTCGCGCACGCGGCCGCCTCGGCCGACGACGCCGGCGGGCTCACCGAGGTCCGCACCCTCGCCTCGCTGCGCGGCGGGGTCAGCGGCGGCACCGTCGACTCGCTGCGCGGGCAGCTCGACGCGGTGCGCGCCGACCGGTCGCTGCGCCGGCTGGCCGCCGACCCGCACGCGCTGAGCCCGGACCGGGCGGCCGAGCCGACGCCGTCGCAACCCGCCGACGCGGCCGCGCCCGGCCGCGCGCGGGACGGCCGGTGGACCGCGCCGTTCGTGATGGCCTCCCACAACACCCGGATCGTGCGCCGCAGCAACGCGCTGCTCGGGCACGCCTACGGTCGTGGCCTGCGCTACGGCGAGCTGCAGAACTGCGGCCGCGGCCCGCTGGGGGCGGTGACCGCGGCAGGGGTGACGGCGGGACTCGGCGCGCTGCTCGGGGCGTTCGCCCTGACCCCGCTGCGGCCGCTGCTCGACCGGGTGCTGCCGGCGCCGGGCACCGGGCCGTCCGAACGGACCCGGGAGCGCGGCTGGTTCCGGATGGACACCGACGCCCGGACCGGGCGCGGTGCCCGCTACCGGGTGCAGGTGTCGGGACCCGGGGACCCCGGGTACGCGGCGACCGCGGTGATGCTCGGCGAGAGCGGCCTCGCGCTGGCGCTCGGCGGGGCGTCGCTGCCCGACCGGGCCGGGGTGCTCACCCCGGCGACGGCGATGGGTGACGTGCTGGTGGAGCGGCTGCGCGCCGCCGGTCAGACGCTCTCCGCCGAACGGATCGGATGACGCGCCCGGGAACCGGAATGATCCGGCGGTCCCGGGGCGTTATGCTGACGTGTCCGTGCGGGTGGCCGAGCATGTGGGCGGCCGCACGGGGAACCAGGTGGACGACACCGACCAGGGGGTGAACGGTTTCGACTCCGATCGTTGATCGAGGTGAAGCGTGCCGAGGAAGGCGACGATGATCTCGTTAACCATGCGTCGCAAAAAAATAAGTGCCGACAACAGTCGCACTGCCCCGGCTCAGGCTCAGAGCGCCTTCGCGCTCGCTGCCTGATCCAGTAAGGGGCTGTCGGACCGGAGGCGTCCCCGCTCCGGATCCCGGCATCGTCTAGGGGACTCACCCTGCGGGTCGGCCGCGGAGCCGCAGGGGACATCCAACAGCGGCTGGGATCGTCACACCGGCTCGTTCGCGTGACCGGTGGATCCGAGTAGAGACAGAGCGGACTGCGCACGGAGAAGCCCTCGTGAACCGACGGAGGACCCGGGTTCGATTCCCGGCACCTCCACCGAACGGCCTGCGGCCCCGTCCCGGACTTCCGGGGCGGGGCCGCTCGTCGTTGGTGCCGGGGACGGCGGACCGGGCCGGGTGCTGGCATCCTGTCGGCATGCGCGTGACCGTGGACAAGGACCTCTGCATCGGCGCGGGGCAGTGCGTCGTCACCGCCCCCGACGTCTTCGACCAGGACGACGACGGCATCGTCGAGCTGCTCACCGACGATCCCGCCGAGAGCGACCGGGACGCGGTCAAGGAGGCCGAGCACGTCTGCCCGGCCCGGGTGATCGCCGTCGCGGACTGACCGCGCTCAGGCGACGCCGACCCCGATCAGCATCCCGACGAGGTAGGTGGCGCCGGCCGCGATCGCTCCGAACGCGAGCTGGCGCACCGCCGCACCCCACCACGTCCGGGTGGTGAACCGCGAGGTCAGCGCGCCCGCGACGAGCAGCCCCGCCCCGCCGACCGCCAGGCCGAGGGGCAGCGACCCGAACCCGAGCAGGAACGTGAGCAGCGGCAGCAGGCCGCCGACCGCGAACGCC
Source organism: Pseudonocardia nantongensis (assembly GCF_046546495.1). NCBI lineage: Bacteria > Bacillati > Actinomycetota > Actinomycetes > Pseudonocardiales > Pseudonocardiaceae > Pseudonocardia > Pseudonocardia nantongensis. Next base: position 255,029 of record NZ_JBKGXT010000002.1, read on the forward strand.
GCGAACGACGAGGTGGCCGCCACCCACGGCGAGGGCTGGTCGTCCAGGCTGACGCCGATCTCCTGGCTCAGGTGCACCCGCAGCGCCAGGTCCGGGTCCGCGTGCATCTCCCGGGCCACCGCGTCGGCGGTCGGCCCGGACAGGCCCATCGCCCGGAAGCGCCGGCTCAGCTCGACCTGCTCGGCCCGCGGGTGGACCGCCAGCTCGCGCCGCTCCACCGCCGCCTCGGCCGCCACGGCGTCGTTCTGGGTGCCGACCGAGGCGAACTCGCCCAGCGCCATCGAGAACGCCCCCGCGACGACGCCGGCCAGCCCGGTCAGCACGATCATGTCCCGGCCCGCCCCGCCACCACCGACGCCTGCGACCAGCGCGATCGTAGTGACCAGGCCGTCCATCGCGCCGAACGTCGCCGCCCGCAGCCAGCCGCCGGACACGTCGCGGTGCACGTGGTCGTGCCGGTGCGCCGCCAGCTCGGCGTCCAGCTCCGGATCCTCCATGGACGGAGACGATAGGGCCGCGGGGCCCCGGTGCGGTGCACGACGACGGCGCCGGTCACCCGGCCGGAGCGGGCACTAGGCTCGCCGGCGTGACCACCGCCCGGGTGCTGGACGTGACCGGCACCGTCGTGCGGCTCGGGCTCGCGGCCGTCTGGCTGGTGTCCGGGTCGCTCAAGATCACCGACCCGATCGGGTCGGCGATCGCGGTGGGCGCCTACGACGTGCTGCCCGGCGAGGCCGTCGGGCTGGTGGCGACCGTGCTGCCGTTGCTGGAGCTGGCCCTGGGTGTGCTGCTGCTGGCGGGTATCGGCACCCGGCTCGCGGGGCTGGTGAGCGCGGTCCTGCTGGCCGGTTTCGTGTCCGGGCTCCTCCAGGCGTGGGCGCGCGGGCTGTCGATCGACTGCGGCTGCTTCGGCGGCGGCGGGCCGGTCGCACCCGGACAGGAGCGGTACGGCGGCACGCTGCTGCGCGATCTGGGCTTCCTGGCCCTCGCCCTGTGGCTGTCGGTGCGCCCGCGCACACTGCTGGCGGTGGATCGGATCTGGGACCCCGCGCCGGCGGGCGGTCCCGGCACGGGCGATCGGACGAGTGGCCGGCGGGCGCCGGCCGGTGCGGAGGGGGACCGGTGATGGCACCGAGCGAGCGAGAGCGCAGGCAGGCGTCCCAGGCCCGGCTGCAGGCGGCGGGCATCACCCCGCCACAGCGCGGCGGCGCCGGCCGCGGGCTGGCGATCGGCGCGGTCGTCCTGGTCGTCGCGCTGGCGGCGGGGCTCTACGTGTTCTGGCAGAACCGCTCGGCCGGGATCGAACCCACCTACCCGGTGACCCGCAACGGCACCGTCGTCGCCGCCGGGAACCCGGCCGCCGGAGTCACCGTGGACATCTACGAGGACTACCTCTGCCCGGGCTGCAAGGAGGTCGAGCGGTACTACGGCGACGAGATCACCACCGCGCTCAACGAGGGCAAGGCCAAGGTCAACTACCACACGGTCGCGATCCTGGACGACGCCACGACCCCGCCCGGCTACTCGACGCTGGCCGGGAACGCGGCGCTCTGCGCGGTCGACGCCGGAATCTGGCCGCGGTTCCACGCCCGGCTCTACGCCGAGCAGCCCGCCGAGGGTGCGGCCGGCAGGACCGCGCAGGAGCTGACCGCGGTCGGCACCGAGCTCGGCGCGACCGGTGACTTCGCCGGCTGCGTGAACCGCAACGCCGAGGCGGCGGCCATCACCGACGCCACCGAGGCCGCGGCGGCCGACCCGATCGTCGCGCCGGGGGGCCGGTTCAGCACGCCGTCCGTCCTGCTGAACGGCGCCAAGATCGACGTCCAGGACACCGACTGGCTGAGCCGGGCCGTCGGGGGCTGACCTCAGCCCGGCACGCGCACGGTGAACCGGGGCAGGAACCACTGGATCAGCGGCCCGACGCCCAGCGCGTAGGCCACCGTCACGACGCCGAAGGTGCCGCCGAGCAGCCAGCCGGTGAGCACCACCGTCACCTCGATCGCGGTGCGGACCAGACGCACCGACCGGCCGGTCCGGGCGGCCAGCCCGGTCATCAACCCGTCCCGCGGCCCGGGCCCGAGTCCGACGCCGACGTAGGCCGCGGTCGCGGCGGCGTTCAGCACGATCCCGGCGACGGCGAGCCCGATCCGGGCGGCGAGCCCGTCCACCGGCGGGATGAGCGCCAGCCAGGCGTCCACCGTCAGCGCGATCACCACGACGTTCGCCACCGTCCCGATCCCCGGCCGCTCGCGCAGCGGGATCCAGGCCAGCAGCACGACCACGCCGACCAGCACCGTCGCCGCCCCGATCGGCAGGCCGGTCCGCAGCGACAGGCCTTGGTGCAGGACGTCCCACGGCATCGCGCCCAGCCCGCTGCGCAGCATCAGCGCCATCGAGCAGGAGTAGGCGGCCAGACCCAGCACCAGCTGGGTCAGCCGTCGCGTGCGGCGGGGCATCCGCAGCGTCCACCGGGTCGTCCCGTCGATCGTCACGAAATGGCATGCTTCCCGGTGCAGTGGCTCGATGTCATCGGTCCAATCGATGGGAAGTGGCCATGGATCCGCGCAAGCTCGGGGAACTGCTCGGCGACGTCCGGGACGCCTGTGGCCCGGCCTACCGCGCCCTGGCGGACGGCGTGCGGGTGCTCGTCGCGGACGGCCGGCTGCCATCGGGCACCCGGTTGCCGGCCGAGCGGTCGCTGGCCGGGGTGCTCGGCGTCAGCCGGATCACCGTCACGCACGCCTACCGGGAGCTGCGCGCGAACGGCTGGGCCGACGCCCGGCAGGGCTCCGGCACCTGGGTCCGGTTCCCGGATCTCCCGGACGGCGCCTCGGGCGCCGACGGGGCCTGGGTGCCCGGCCCGGCCCGTCCCGGCGTCATCGACCTGGCGCACGCCGCGCCGGCCGCGCCGGACGCGATGCCACAGCTGGTGCGCCGTGCCGTCGAGCGGCTCGACGCCGAGCTCGCCTCCCACGGCTACGGCCCGGACGGGTTGCCCGCGCTGCGGGAGCGGATCGCGGCCCGCTTCACCGCCCGCGGGCTGCCCACCGAGCCGGACCGGATCGTGGTGACCGGCGGGGCGCTGCACGCGATCGGCACCGCCCTCGGGACGCTGGCCGGCGCCGGTGACCGGGTTCTCGTCGAGCACCCGACCTACCCGAGCGCGCTGGACGTGATCACCGACGCCGGGGCCCGCGTCGTCCCGGTCGCGCTGGACCGGGACGCCCCGGAGGCCGCGCTGCCCCGCGCGGCCCGGCAGACCGCGGCCCGGGCCGCGTACCTGATGGCGGACTTCCAGAACCCGACCGGCGCGCTGCTTGACGACGACGCCCGGGCCCGGCTGCTGCACCGGCTGGCCCGCCAGGACGTCGTCGCCGTGGTCGACGAGACGTTCGCCGAGCTGGACCTGCGCACCGGGGCCGTACCGGCGCTGCCGTGCGCCGCGCACGCCCCGCGCGAGGAGGACGCCGTCACCGTCGGCGGACTGAGCAAGGTCGCCTGGGGAGGGCTGCGCCTGGGCTGGGTCCGGGCGGCGGCCGAACCCGCGGCGCGGATGCGGCGGCGGCTGGCCCGGGCCCAGGTCGCCCCGCCGGTACTGGAGCAGCTGATCGGGGTCGAGGTGCTGGACGCCCTCGACGTGATCCGGGCCGAGCGGGCACGGCGGCTGCGGGACCGCCGGGACGCGCTGGTCGGGCTGCTCGCCGACGCGTTCCCGGGCTGGCGGGTCGTCCCGCCCGAGGGCGGCGTGGTCCTGTGGTGCGACCTCGGTGCACCGGTGTCGTCGGCGCTCGCGGCGGCCGCGCCCCGGCACGGGCTGGCCCTCGCGCCCGGCTCGCGGTTCGGCCACGGCCGGGCCTTCGACGACCGGTTGCGGCTGCCCTTCACCCACCCCGAACCGGTGCTGGCCGAGGCGGTCCGCCGGCTCCGCCGGGTCGCGGACGAGGTCGGCGACCCCGCACGCGACGGCGCCGGCGCGGCCTCTGCGGACGGGCACCGCGCCGGGGTGGTGGTCTGAAGGGGGATCGTCGTCCGGGTGTCGATCCGTGCCATCGGTGGCATCGATCGACACCGGGCCTGCGATCACCGGCTACAGGACCAGGTCCAGCAGCAGCACCAGCACCAGGCCGGACACCGAGATCACCGTCTCCATGATCGACCAGGTCCGGATGTTCTGCCCGACGGTGAGCCCGAAGTACTCCTTGACCAGCCAGAATCCGGCGTCGTTGACGTGCGAGAAGAACAGCGAACCGGCGCCGATGGCGAGCACCAGCAGCGAGGTCTGGGCTGGGTCCAGGGTCGGCAGCAGCGGTACCAGGATGCCTGCCGCGGTGACCGTGGCGACCGTCGCCGAGCCCGTCGCCAGCCGGATCGCGACGGCGACCAGCCAGCCCAGCAGCAGCGCGGAGATCCCGGCGCCGGTGGCCCAGCCGGCGATCAGGTCGCCGATGCCGGTGTCGACCAGCGTCTGTTTGAAGCCACCACCGGCCGCGACGATCAGCACGATCCCCGCGATCGGTGGCAGCGACGACTCGACCGTCGCCATGACCGCCCGGCGGCCCATCCCGGACCCGGCGCCGAGGGTGAACACCGCGACCAGCACCGACAGCAGCAGCGCGACCAGCGGTGTGCCGACGAAGTCGAGCGCCGAGCGCACCGGGTTGCCCTCGGCCGCGACGACGTCGCCGACCGCCTTGCCCATCATCAGCACGACCGGCAGCAGGACGGTGGCCAGCGTGATCCCGAACCCGGGCCGCCGGACCGGACCGTCCGGGTCCCGGGTGTCGGTGTCCGCGGCGTCGCTGTCCGGGCCGGAGTCACCGGTCGGCGTGCCGGTGGCGCCCGCGGCGATCCTCGACTCGAACAGGGCGGGTGGCGCGACGTCCACCCAGCGCGCCGCGAGCTTCGCGAACAGCGGCCCGGACAGCGCGATCACCGGGATCGCCACGAGCACGCCGAGCAGCAGCGTGATGCCCAGGTCGGCGTTCAGCACGCCGATCGCGGCCAGCGGGCCGGGGTGCGGCGGGACCAGCCCGTGCATCGCGGACAGCCCGGCCAGCGCCGGGATCCCGATCGCGACCACCGACATCCGCGCGCGGCGGGCGACCAGGAAGATCACCGGCATCAGGATGACCAGGCCGATCTCGAAGAACATCGGCAGCCCGATCAGCGCGCCGACCAGCGCCATCGCCCACGGCAGCGACCGCGGCCCGGACCGGGCGATGATCGTGTCGACGATCCGGTCCGCGCCGCCGGTGTCGGCGAGCAGCTTGCCGAACATCGCCCCGAGTGCGATCAGCGTGCCGACGTCGGCGGCGGTGTCGCCGAAGCCCTCGGAGAAGGCGTCGACGGCGTCGTCCATCGGCATCCCGGCGACCGCGGCGACCAGCAGCGAGCCGATCGTCAGCGCCAGGAACGGGTGCAGCGAGAACTGCGTGATCAGCACGACCAGCGCGGCGATACCGACCAGCGCGGCGGTGAGCAGGCGGCCTCCGGAGGCGACCGGGGCGGCCTGCTCGGCGGCCAGGACCAGGGCGGGGGAGGTGAACGGGCTCATGCGGGGCCCTCCGCCCGGGCCACGACCGCTGCGCCCTGCGCGACCAGGTCGTCGACGGCGCCCGCCAGGTCCAGCGTGCCGCCGGTCTCGTCGGGGCCCAGCGGTTCGAGTGTGTCGAGCTGGGAGTCCAGCAGCTCCAGCGGCATGAAGTGGCCCTGCCGGTGACCCATCCGCCCGGCGAGCACCGCGCGGTCCCCGGCCAGGTGCAGGAACAGCGTGCGCGGTGCGTGGCGGCGCAGCCGGTCCCGGTAGCTGCGGCGCAGCGCGGAGCAGGCGACGACCAGGCCGGTGCCCGCGTGCCGGGCCAGCTCGGCGCCGACCGCGTCCAGCCAGGGCCACCGGTCGTCGTCGGTCAGCGGGACGCCGGCGTGCATCTTGGCGACGTTGGCGGCGGGGTGCAGGTCGTCGGCGTCGGTGAAGCCGACCCCGAGACGGGTGGCGAGGGCGGCGCCGACGGTGGACTTGCCGGAGCCGGACACCCCCATCACGACGACCAGGGGCGGGGCGGGTTGCTGCGTCACTGCATCGGCTCCCTCGGGGGTGGCGGCTCCGGCACGCGGGCCGGGTACCCGGCCGCAGGCCCGTTCAGCCTGCGCGATAAGTACTACGTATTCAAGGCCGGACCGATTCAGATATGTGGATACGCACTGCGGGTAGGCATTCGTGTGCCAGGATCGCCCCGGTGGCGACAGACCGGGCGGGTGCGGCGGGCGGGTTGCACGCCGACGTCCTCGACCGGCTCGGTGCGCTCGTCGCCGGTGGTGAGCTGGATCCCGGGCAGGTGCTGCGTGCCGACGAGCTGGGCGAGCGGTTCGGGGTGTCCCGGACCGTCGTCCGGGAGGCAGTGCGGGTGCTCGAGTCGATGGGCCTGGTGCAGAGCCGGCGCCGGGTCGGGGTGACGGTCGCGCCGCGCGAGCGGTGGAACGTGCACGACCCGCGGGTGATCCGCTGGCGGCTGGACGGCCCGGACCGGGACGACCAGCTGCGGTCGCTGTCCGAGCTGCGGCACGGCGTCGAGCCGGTGGCCGCCGCGCTGGCCGCGGCCCGGGCCACCCCCGAACAGTGCGGCGATCTCGTCGGGGCCGTGCTGGACATGACCGTGCACGGCCGTTCCGGGGACCTGGAGGCATACCTGGCGGCCGACGTCCGGTTCCACCGGACGCTGCTGGCCGCGTCCGGCAACGAGATGCTCGCCGCGCTGGACGGGGTGGTGGCCGAGGTGCTGGCCGGCCGGACCCGGCACCATCTGATGCCCGCCCGGCCGGAGCCGCTCGCGATCCGGCGCCACGGTGACGTCGCCGACGCGGTGCGCGCCGGCGACGCGGCGGCGGCCGAGTCGGCCATGCGCGAGATCCTCGCCGAGGCGGCCGCCGCGATGCGGGCGGGTGCCGGGCCGGCGTCCTGAGTGATCCGGGGTACCCGAGCCGAGGGACCGCCGAACGAGTGAGAGGATCTCGCAATGCCGCAGCAGCGCGTCGTCGAGGAGCTCCGCAACCTCGGCATGTCGGGCTACGAGGCGAAGGCCTACGTGGCGCTGGTCGCCGCCGGTGAACCGGTGAACGGGTACGAGGTCGCCAAGCGGTCCGGGGTGCCCCGCAGCACCGTCTACGAGACGCTCGGGAAGCTGGTCGGGCGGGGCGCGGCCTACGAGGTGCGCGCCGACGACGACGGCGTCGGGTACGTGCCGCTGCCGCCGGAGGCGCTGCTGGATCGGATGCGCCGGGACTTCGACTCCTCGGTCGCGACGCTGGAGGCCGACCTGCCCGGGCTGGCCTCGCCCGAGCAGGTGCGGATGGTGCACTCGCTGAACGAGCGCGCGGCCCTGGTCGACCGGGCCCGGGACGTCGTCGTCGGGGCGACGGCGGAGCTGTTCGTGTCCGGCTGGCCGGACGACCTGGCCGGGCTCAAGCCGGCCGTCCGGGACGCGGAGCAGACCGGCGTGCAGGTCGCCACCGTCGTGTTCGGCCGCGACGCCGACCCGGTCGGCTGGACCACCGAGCACCGTTACTCCAGCCCGGAGACCGTCGAGGCGAACCTCGGCCGCCGGCTGCTCGTCGTCGCCGCGGACCGGACGAAGGCGGTGATCGGCGGGCTGGCCGGGGACCGGACCTGGGGCCTCTACACCGACGATCCGGCCGCCGTGCTGCTGGCCGTGGACTACGTGCGGCACGACATCGCGATGCACCGGGTCGCCGACCACTACGCCGATCGGGGCTTCGCCGAGTTCTGGGGCAACGACCCGGGCATCGAGCGGCTACGCGACCTCCCCGACCCACCGGGGCCACGCAGCTAACCCGGCGGCAGCTCGTCCGGGCGGTCGCCGCCGAGGTGCCGGCCGAAGAAGTCCAGGATGATCTGTGCCCGGCGGATTCGGTTGCGCGGCGCGCCGGACCGGGACATGTCGTGGCCCTCGCCGGGGAAGCGCCAGTACTCGACGGGCTTGCCGAGCATCCGCAGCGCCACGAACAGCGCGTCGGCCTGCTCCGGCGGGCAGCGCAGGTCGTCCTCGGAGTGCAGCAGCAGCATCGGGACGCCGATGTCGCGAACGTGGGTCGCCGGCGACATCGCCCGCCACCGCTGCGGGTCGTCGAGGTGGGTCACGCCGAACTGCCAGTGGAACAGCCCCGCCGAGTCGGAGTGCCACTCGTTCGACTCCAGGTTGTTCACCGCGCGCTCGCTGCACGCCGCGACGAACCGGTCGGCGTGCCGTGCGGCCAGCCAGCTCGCCAGGTACCCGCCGTAGGAACCGCCGAGCACGCCGACCCGCGTCCGGTCCAGCTGCGGGTACGTGGCGAGCGCGCCGTCCAGGGCGGCCAGGACGTCGGCGGCGTCGATCCCGCCCCAGCCGGTGCCGGGCGCGACCTCGGCCTCGGGCGCCCGGATCGACCGTGCCCAGGCCTGGGTGAAGCCGGTCGAGCCGTGCGGGTTGCACCAGACGACCGCGTACCCGGCCGCCGCCCACATCCGGAACTCGTCGAACCAGGCGGACGGGTACTGGGTCATCGGGCCGCCGTGCACCGAGAGCAGCACCGGCAGCGGGCCGTCGCCGCCGCGGCCCTCCGGCAGCAGCACCCAGGTGTCGACGTCGCCGTCCCCGGCCGGGGAGGGGACGGCGAGGTAGCCGGGCGGCGGCGCGGGCACCGCCGCGTGGAAGGCGTCGGCCAGCCCGGTGAGGCGGACCGGCTCGCCGTCCGGGTCGAGCACGTGCAGCTCGGCGATCCGGGTCGGGTCGCCCAGCAGCACCGCGGTGGTGCCCGCGGCGCGGTCGAACGCGGCGACCGCCCGGGCCCCGCCCAGCAGCCGCTGCGGGCGGTCGCCGTCGGCGGTCCCGCACCGGTACAGGTGCACCCCGCCCCGGTCCTCGACGGTGAAGAGCAACGACTCGCCGTCCCACACCGGGGCCCGGGCGGCCGGGAACGGGCGGCACTGACGGTCCAGCGAGACCGCGACCCGGCGCTCCTGCCCGGTCGCGACGTCGACGACCGTCGGGTACCCGTGTGCCGGGGTGGCCACGTGCTCGTCGGCGGACAGCGTGGCGATCCGGGTGCCGTCCGGGGAGTAGGCGGGGAAGCCGTGCTCGGCGCCCGACGTGGTGAGCGGCCGGGGATCCGGATCGGGGGCGTCCACGTCGACGAGGTGGATGCCGGGCAGGCAGCGCAGGTCCCAGTCCGGTCCCCGGGCGGCCGCGACGGCCAGCGTGCGCCCGTCCGGCGACCAGGCCGGATTGGCGTGCTCGTACGGGCCGCCCGCGACGATCCGCGGGGTGCCGGCCCCGGCCGCGTCCACGACGAACACGCTCGCCGGCCGGTCGATGATCCAGCCCTCGCCGTCGAGGCGGGAGAACAGCCGGTCGATCCGGCGCGGGCCGCGGGCGCGGTCGTCGTCGCCCTCGGCCCAGCGCGCGGTGCGCTCCCGGGAGACGAACGCGATCCGGGTCCCGTCCGGCGACCAGGCCGGCTCGGTGATCGTCTCCGGGCGCTCGCACAGCACCACCGGCTCGCCCGGTCCACCGACCGGCAGCACCCGCAATGCCGACCCGCCGCCGTCCCGGCCGGTCACGACCGCCAGCCGGACGCCGTCCGGGGACCAGACGGGGGAGGCGTCGCCGTGCTCGGACCCGGTCAGCTGCCGCGGTGGGCTGCTCCCGTCGGCCGCGACGAGCCAGACCGACGTGCGGTAGCAGTCCTGTTCGAGGTCCACCCGGCGGAGGGTGAAGGCGATCCGGCTGCCGTCCGGGGAGACCGCGGGGGAGCCGAGGGTGATCAGTCGTCCGATGTCGCGGGGCTGCATCCGCCGCACGCTAGGGGCGCGGCGCGGGAGGGGCACCCCCCTTCTCCGTGGCCGTCAGCGGCCCGTGTACTGTTCCTCGTGTCGCAAGGGGCTGTGGCGCAGCTGGTAGCGCACTTGACTGGCAGTCAAGGGGTCAGGGGTTCGAATCCCCTCAGCTCCACCCATTCTGACCAGGCACGTTGGTCCTTTTCTGTCCACTCCCGATAGTTGTCGTGGTGGGAGTGTTGCATCAGGTGGCAGGGAACCTGCTGGTCAGCGGGGGTGCAGCGTGGTGCGAGCTGCACATGCTGTGATCGAGATGTGCGGTTGTCGCTGTGCCGTACCTGTCGCACGCGGGTTGGCCCATGGTTGGTGGATGACCGCCGAGGCATTCTCGGACGGCGCTGCGGTGCCGGCGCTCGCGCCGGACGCGACGCCCGAGGCGATCCGGGACGCGCTTGTCGGCGAGGAGCGCGCGGAGTTCGAACGTCGCTACCGCTCGGTGCTGGTCGAGGCCGCTGACAGCCTCGACCTCACCGGTGTGCTTGATGTCCCGCGCGCCTATCACCGCATCGCCGTACAGACCCAGCATCGCGGAGCGCACGTTCACCAGCGGCTGCTGGACAAGGCCCGGTCGATCACGACGGGAGCGGCACAATCCGGACGCTGTGTCGGTGGAGGCCCATCGTGGCTGGCTCAATCGCCGGCTCGACTTCTGACGTGTATCGGATTATCCCCGACGACGTGGTCGACGGTCAGCTCGATTACCTGCCGCGACAGGCGCTGCTCGGCTATGTGGACGTCCTTGCAGCTCTGGAGGTCGCGCCTGACGGAGGACGTCCCTACAACGACGCGATCCCCGAAGGACCCATGCGGCAGGTCGACGCGGTCGCTCCAGAAGAGTGTGCAACTGACCGGCGCCATGTCAGGATGCCGCGTCGGCCGGTGTGAACTTCTCGCGGTGGATCATGCGCGGGGCCATGCGCCGTCGCTTGAACGCCTTCACACCCGCCTCCACCATCGCCGGCGGCCCGCACAGCCACCCCGACCATCCCCGGGCCGACGCGACGTCGTCGACGAAGTGGGTGGTGGGGAACCCGGTGCGGTGCTCCCTGCCGTCGGGCGGTGGCTCGTGCGAGAGCACCGGGACGAAGCGGAACCGGCGGTGGGCGTCGGCGAGCTCGGTCAGCAGGTCGAGGGCGTAGAGATCGGACGCACCACGGACGCCGTGGTAGAGCAGCACCTCCCGCTGTGGGTCGCGGGCCAGCACCGTCCGGACCAGTCCGAGCAACGGGGCGAGCCCGGTGCCGCCGCCGATGAGCACCATCGGTCCGCCGTCGTCCTCGGTGGGGAGGACGAAGTCGCCGAGCGGGCCGGTGATCTCGACCCGGTCCCCGGGGGTCAGGCCGTCGAAGATCCATCCCTCGGTGGCGACCCCGCTCGGGACGAGACGCACGTGCAGTTCCAGGGCCTTGTCCTCGTCGGCGGTGTTGGCCAGCGAGTACTGCCGTCGCTCGCCGGTGCCGGGTACGACGAGCTCCACGTACTGGCCCGGGTCGAAGGCGAGCGGCTCGGGGAGGTCCAGGCGCAGGCGCAGCGTGTCGCGGGCGATCTCCTCGAGGTCCAGGACGGTGGCGACGAGGTCACGCAGCGGGTGCGTGGTCCTGCCGTCCGCCGCCCCGGTGCTCTCGACGACCGTGTCCGAGCGGAGCCGGGCCTGGCAGGCCAGTGCGAGGCCGTCGGCACGCTCGTCGTCGGTCAGGGTGTCGGCGGGGGAGTCGTGATGGTCGACCTCACCGCTGACCACCCGCAGCTTGCAGGTGCCGCAGGTGCCCTGGTTGCAGGAGTTCGGCATCCAGACCCCGGCGCGGAGGAAAGCGTCCAGGATCGGCTGCTCCTCCCCGCAGGGCACGGCCCGGCCGCCGACGGTCGCGGTGAAGCCCATCTCAGACCTCCCAGGTGACGTTCAGGCTGGTCGGTCCGCGGAAGCCCCAGCCCCAGAACTCGGACTCGGCGGAGGTGTCGCGCTCGAGGACCGGGATGGTCTCGAACAGCTCCTCCAGGGCGATCCGCATGACGTGGTTGGCGTAGTAGATGCCGGCGCAGGCGTGGTTCCCGGCGCCGAAGGCCAGGTGCGGCAGCGGCGGGCGGTGCAGGTCGAACCGGGTCGGTGCCGCGTAGACGTCGCTGTCGTGGTTGGCCGCGCCGTAGGAGAGGATCACCGGGGTGCCGCCCGGCAGGTCGACGCCCGCGACGGTGACCGGCCCGGTCGAGATGCGGGCGGTGGCCGACCAGATCGGCGAGGTCCAGCGCATGCCCTCGGAGATCGCCCGCGGGATCAGGGCCGGGTCGTCGACGACCTGCTCCATCTGGTCCGGTTCGCCGAACAGGCCGACCAGCGTCGACGCCATCCCGTGGCCGGGCTCCTGCATGGCTCCGAGCAGGTAGACGTAGATCGTCGGGTAGATGTAGCTGCGCTCGCGCGTCTGCCCCGGGGGCATGCCGTCGTGCAGCCAGCGTGAGATCGCGCTGCCGTCGGGCTCGACGATCCACTTGTCGATCAGGGGGTCGACGGCGGCCTGGATCTCGGCCTTGGCCTGGTCGCCCTCGTCGAAGCCCGCGGGGTTGGCGAACTCGCCGTTCTCGGTCATGGCCGCGTTGGTGAAGGAGCGGCTGAGCTTGGCGAACCAGTCTCGGAGCGTGTCCGATTCGACGTCGCGCAGCCCGAGCAGGTCTCCCAGCGAGCGCACGCTGACCGGCTCGCAGTACTGGGAGACGAGCTCGGCGCGCCCGTCGTCCTCGAACTGTTCGAGGTAGCGGCGGGCGATGGGGCGGACCAGGTCGTCGACGTAGCGGTCGACCTCGACCGGCTGCAGGGCGGGTTCGACCATGCCCCGCAGGTCGGCGTGGACGTCGCCGTTCACACCGATGATCGCCGGGTGGCCGAAGGTGCGGCCGCCGGCCGGGGTGATGACGGCCTCGAAGTCGGGGCTGGTCGCGATCTCGCGGCAGATCTCCGCGGTGGAGGCGACGTAGGACCCGAGGACCGGGACGTAGGCCAACGGTGCCTCGGCTCGTAGGCGCTCGTAGGCCTTGTACGGGTTGCGCTCCAGCTCCGTCATCGTGATGTCGTCGATCCAGGACAGGTCCGGCGTGGTGGTGTTCTCGCTCATCGTCGTCATCGACGCGGCCTCCTCGTTGTTCGGGTTGGCGAGAAGGTAGGTCGCGTGGACGGGGCGGACTACGCGGTCTGCGCGGCGGCGGTACGGATTGCGCGAGAGACCTGGAGCACAGCCGGGTCGGTTACGATCGAGGTGTGCCCGCACGGCGTAGTGCGCCGCCCCGTGACTGGGACCGGGTCTCGCAGTCGGTGGCGGATGCGTACTTTCCCCATGAGCTGACGGTTCCCGCTGGTCGACGGGAACCGCGTCTGACGTTGCAGACGCTCGACCTCGGCCCGGTTCTGATCGGGTACGTGGGCTGGGGCGCCGATGTCCAGGTGGAGTGCGACTATCCCTCCGCCCACGAGGTGAACATGCCGTTGACCGGCCATCTGGTGAGCCGGGGAAGGCATGGCACCGTGACCTCGGTGAACGGTCAGGCGAGCGTGTTCCGGGCGGACACGCCGTCGCTGATCAGCCACTGGGACGCCACCTGCACGGTGCTGGGGGTGAAGTTCGACCGTGGCTGGCTCGACCGTGAGGCGGAGCGGATCCTGGCGCTGGAACCGGTCCGTGCCGCCGCGGTGCTGCCTGAACAGCTCGGGGTGGATGGGGGCCTCGGCAGGGACTGGCGAAGGCTGGTCGGTGGGCTCGCCGGGCAGTTGCACGGACCGCAGTTCTTCGCCGATCAGCCCGTTGTACGTGAGCAGCTCGCCGGGGCGGTGGCGGCCGGTTTCCTGCTGGCGAGCTGCCCGGACCGCGGAACGGGTCCGGTGCCGCGCCCGCGCGCGGTCGGACGGGTGCTCGACGCGATCCGCGACGACCCGGCTCGGGCGTGGACCGCCGCGGACATGGCGAGCTTGGCCGGGACCAGCGTGCGCCGCATGCAGGAGGGTTTCCGGGAGTGGGCGGGCTGCTCGCCGACCGAGCACCTCGTCGGTGTCCGGCTGCAACGTGCCCGCGCGGACATCGAGGGCGACACCGGGCTCTCGGTCAGCGAGGTCGCCGCCCGGTGGGGATTCTCGAGCGCGAGTCGGTTCGCAGCGGCGTACCGCCGGCGTTACGGCTGCTCCCCGTCCGAGACGCGCCGCTGAGTGTGGGATCTCGGCGGCAAGACCGCCGGTCTCCTTGGTCGATCGCTCCACGTGGTGCCGATCGTGGTGCGAACCGCTGTCGCGTGATGCGGGCGGTGCGGCTGATGTGGCCCCGGGACCGAGCTGTTGTTGCTGGTCGCAGCCGTAGGTGACGCCGACGAAGTTCCTGGCAGTCAAGGGGTCAGGGGTTCGAATCCCCTCAGCTCCACCCACTTTGACCAGGCACTTTCGTGCTTTCGGTCCGCAGTCGACAGTCGCTGTCGTGCGGGATGTACTCGATGGGTGTTGGATCTGCGCTGCTCAGGGAGCTTTCGGCGTAGTGCGAGTTGCGCATCCTGTGATCGGCGCTCGGTTCTGGTCACCGGAGCGGCACTGTTGCCCGGATGTCGGCGGGCGGCCGAGGGCAGTCGGTCCGCATGTTGGTCGAGATCCCGTCGAGTGGAACCTGGAGGGTGTGTTCTGGAGTCCCCTCGGTCGAACTCGGCGTGCAGATCTCCTTACACGGTGGACGTCAGCGCGACTTCGCTTTCGATTTTTTCGATTGGTGGTAGCCTGGCATCGGTGGAAGGGGGCGCCATGGCGACTCTGTACGACCGGACGGTGCTGCCGCCAGACGAGCCTGAGCAGCTGCAGCGCATGGTGGAGGCGATGCGGGCAGCAGAAGGTCCGGCAACGTTGCTCGGCCCCGGTGGTGCTAGCTGGGAGCTTCCGCCGGAGGCGTACCGAGTACTGAGGGAGGTGCTGGAGGCGATGGCCGATGGGCTCGCGATCACGGTGATGCCGCAGCACACCCGTCTGACCACGCAGGAGGCTGCCGACATGCTCGGCATCTCGCGACCGACGTTGGTCAGGCTGCTCGGGGACGGTGAGATCCCGTACGAGCAGCGCGGTCGGCACCGGCGTGTGTTGCTCACCGACGTCCTGGACTATCAGCAGCGAGCGCGCGTCGAGCAGAGGAAGCAGCTCGACGACCTGGTGACCGAAGCCGCGGAGCACGACCTGTACACGTCCACCGCAACACCGCGGCCCACTCGATAATCGACGATCACGGTGGCGTTCCCGGCCCTGCTCGACACCTGCGTGCTGTTCCCGCAGTACCTCGCCGACACCCTGCTCACCCAGGCGGCGGCGAGGACGTTCCGCCCCCTGTGGTCCCGCGGGATCCTGGACGAGCTGGGCCGGGCGCTCGACCGCGACACGAGGATGACGCCCGAGCAGATCGCACACCGGCTCGACCGGATGCGCACCGCGTTCCCGGACGCGGAGGTATCGGGTTACGAGCACCTCATCGACGGAATGACGTGCGACGAGAAGGACCGCCACGTCCTCCGCGGCCGTCCGCGCGAACGCCGAAGTCCTGGTGACGGCCAACCTCAAGGACTTCCCGAAGCACGCGGTCAAGTTGTTCGACCTGAGCGTGGTCAGCCCCGACGACTTCCTGCTCGACCAGCTCGACCTCTACCCGGCTCCGGTGTTGCACTGCCTCGAGCAGCAGGCAAACCGGTATGTCTTGATCCACGGGCCCAGCACCGTCGGCGAGTTGTGCACGGCGCTCGACCGCGCCGGAGTGCCGAAGTTCGCTGCGGAGGTCCGCCGCAACGTACGACGTAGCTGACAGACCGGGCCATCGACGTCGGTTGCACAGCACTGCTGCCGATCCTTCCGCGACCTAGGATGGTCGACCTCCGTGGTGTCGTGCATGGTGCGAACCGCCGTCGCGTGGTGCGGCCGGTGCGGCAGATGAGACCGCCGGGCCGAACTGTTATTACTGCTCACGGCCCTGCTGGGCTCCGAATCCCCCTCAGCTCCACCCATTGCCAGAGCGGTTCTCCTGCCCTTACCACGGTCGTCGCCCGCCGGGTGGGCGATAGCGAGGCCTACGGGTCGAACGCGCGGGCGGCGCACACTCGCGCGTGAGGGTCAGCAGCGACATGTAGGCACATCGGTCGAGCTGACGCCGAGCGTCGAGCCAGGACACGAACTGGCGCAGGACCAGGCCCGCGAGCCGCTGCTCGTCTCCGGCCAGCCGGTGGAGGAACGGGACCATAGCGACCACGACACCGTCGACATCGAGCAGGTCGGAGAGCCCTACCCCGCCGTGCTCGCGCCGCAGCCGGCGACCGGTGACCTCGTCGAGGACGCACGGGCCGTCGGCATCGATGCTCTCGCGGAACTCCTCGATCACGTTGCAATCCCGAGCCAGGGTGCGCGCGGTGACGGTGCGCTCGCGGTACACGAGGAACGCGTCGAGGAGCTGGCCGGCGGTCGGTGTCATGGTGGGATGGTCGCGCCGACCACCGACAGTTCGGCTTGACCACCCTCCCCGGCAGATGTCGACGAGCCCGGGTCGCGCGGCGAGTGTCTCGGCGGAGGAGAGCTTCGTCGTCGTGCCGTCCATCATCCGTACGAACGCGCGGGTCGGGAGCAGGCCCACGAGCGGAAAGCTGACCGCGGCTTCGATCGGGACGCGGACGTGGCGGGTGCGGCTATCCGCGCGCCAGTCGGCGAACGTGTTGACCATGCACAGCGAGGCGATCCGCGCCGGGTGGTCGGGAGCCGTCCCGAAGCCCGCTGGGCCATGACCCGGCTACCGATGTCTGCGCCAGGTCGGACAACTGGCGCGCGATGCGACGCGGTTACCGGCCGATCATGCGTTCGTCGTCTGCCCCGTGGCGGGCTCGGCGCGACGCGCACTCCACCAGCCGAAGCCGAGCAGGACGGCGCCCGGTAGCACGCCGGCGACCAGGGCGATCGCCGGCTCTCCCGCGCCGGTGGCCGCCAGGACCAAGCCGACGACGCCGCACCCGGTGATCACACCGCCGAGCCCGTGGAAGAACCGCTGTCCGAAGACGACGGCGAGGGCGAAGAAGTGCGTGCCGACCACCAGCGAGACCCAGGCGACCCCGGCTTCGGGGGCGTCGAGCGGGCCGCTGAGCAGGCGCGCACCGCCGAACAGCGCCACGAACTCGACGGCCACCACGAACCAGTACGCGCGACCGAACACCCGGCCCTGCTGTCCGCCGCGGTGTCGGGGTCGCAGACCGGAACGGAAGACCGCGACGAGCACCGCGATGGAGGCGATCGCGGCCAGCACGCGACACGTCAGAGTCCACGGTGTCGGGAGCGGTCCGGAGTTGACGAGCACGTAGATCAGCCCGAACACCGCGGCGATCACCGATCCGATCCGCTGGCCTGGCATCGGCGCTCCCGTTCGAGTGGTGGCGCAGCTCAGTCCTGGCTGCTCGACCGAAGCTAGCACGAGTCGATATAGTTGACTATATCGAATTTGGGAGGTCCGACAGTGGGTACTTCCGACGACACCCCAGACCGTGGCGCGAGCCGGCCGTACCGTTCCCGTGTCCGGGAGGAACGCGCCGCCGAGACCCGGCGGCGGATCGCCATGGCCGCGCGCGAGCTGTTCGCCGCGCACGGCTTCGGGGCCACGACCGTCGCGCGGATCGCGGAGCGGGCCGGCGTGGCGGCGCCGACCGTGTACGCCACCTTCGGCTCCAAGGGTGCGATCGTGCGGGCCCTGTTGACACAGATGGAACGCGACGCCGACGCCGCCGCCTGGGCGCGACGCGTCGCGGAGGAGACGAACCCGCACCAGAAGCTGGCCGCCTTTGCGCGATGGACGACCGTGCTGCTCTCCTCGAGCAAGACGACCATCCAGGCAGTCCACGGCGCCGCAGGGGACCCCGCGATCACCGAGCTACGCGACGAAGGCAACCGGAATCGCCGCGAAGGCCTTCGCTCCGTGATCGCTTCACTGGCGCAGGCCCACGCTCTGCGCCCCGGACTCGGCGAACAACGCGCGCTCGACCGCGCCTGGATTCTGACCGGCGTCGAGCCCTACCTCGGTGCCACCGAGGGCTGCGGCTGGTCCGACCAGGAGTACGAGGAGTGGCTCACCGCGCTTCTCCAGGAGCAGCTGCTCGACCCATGAAACTCAGATCGCGTCCCCGGACGGGTCGCGGTGTGCGGCCTCGACCCAGCGGCGCTCCGCGTCGGACCGCGCCGTGTCGTCCGCGGCGGCGACGGCCCGCGGCCTCTTGAAGTCGGCGAGCAGGCGCGCGCAGTCGGCCTCGATCCGGGCGAGCTCGGCTGACGCGCCGTCTACGACCTGCACGAAGGCCACCGGTGCCTCGTCCAGCTTCGGGTCGGGCCTGCCCACGACACCGACTTCGACGACCCCGGGCACGGCCGCGATGACGCGCTCGATCTCGGCGGCCGAGACGTTCTCCGCGCCGACCTTGAGCATGTCCTTCGCGCGGCTGTCGGAGCTCAGGTGCCCATCCGGGTGCGGGGTGACCAGGTCGCCCGTGGCGAACCAGCCGTCGTCGTCGAAGGATTCGGCGGTGGCGTCGGGCCGGTTGAGGTACTCGGCGAACATCGACGGGCCGCGGGCCTCCTCGGACGAGCAGCTCCCCGGTCTCCTCCGGGTCCACCGGCGTTCCGTCCGCACGGATCACCGTGATGCCGTAGCTCGGCGAGGGCCGGCCCATCGACAGCGGTCGGTTGGGCAGGAACGCGTCGCCGACGACGGGGACGTGCGCCCCACAGCGCGTTGGCGTGCGTCCAGACGACGCCCTTCGGCCGCGACGTCGTGCCCGAGGTGTACTGCACGCTGCACGCGGCGAGCGGGTCGGCGGGCCGCGCCGGTTGCTCGTCCGGGTCGGAACGCAGGGCCGCGAACGGCTCGGCGTCGGTGTCGGCCGGGACCCCGCTGTCGTGATCGACGGAGACCAGGAACCGCAGCGTCGGCGCCGCCGTGCCGACCAGCCCGGTGAACCGGGGCTGGGTGATCGCGGCGACCGCGCCGCGTGCAGGGCCACCACGGTGGCCAGGACGACCCGGTCCGGCTCGCGCCGGACGGACCCACGGAGGTCCAGGTGTCGCTCGTCGGCACCCAGCAGGACTCGTCCCGTCGCGCCGGAGCGTGTCGAACGACTCGCGTCCGCCGCGGTCGATCCCGACCAGGCCGACCAGGGCCTCCCGCACGTCCGGCAGCCCGGCCATCCATGCCGGCGGGTCCCGGAACACCCCGTCCGCCCCGCTCACCACCCTCATCGGCTCCTGAGGGCCCCGTTCTGTGGGCGATCAGGCACCTGTCAGCAGGACCGGGTGCCGCGGTACTTGGGGCTCGATCGGTCCCGTCGGCTGCTCGCGATCCCGTGCCATCCCTGGACGTCGCACTGACCGTCGGCGTTGTTCCCAGCGGAGACGACGCTGCCGTCCGTGCCGACGCCGAGGGTGTGGGTGGAACCCGCCGCGACCGCGGTGATGTCACGCCAGTCCCGGACGTCGCACTGTCCGTACCGGTGGTCACCGGCGGCGAGAACCCGGCCGTCCTCGCGGAGCGCGACCGTGTGATGGCTGCCCGCGGCCACGGCCACCACGTCTCGCCACCCTTCGACATCGCAGCCGCTCGGGCCGGCCGGTCCGGTCGCGATCACGGTGCCGTCGGTCCTGAGGCCGACGGTGTGCAGGGAGCCGGCGGTCACCGTGACGAGTCCTCGCCACTGGCCGACGCCGCACTGGCCGCGATGATCGATTCCGGTGGCGACCGCCGTGCCGTCGGCTCGCACACCGACGGAATGCCAATCGCCGCACGCGACGGCGATCACCTCACCCCACCCCGTCACCGAGCACTGGCCTTCGGCGTTCCTCCCGGTGGCCAGCACGGTGCCGTCCGCGTGGATCCCCAGGGTTCGACGCCAACCGGCGGCGATCGCGGTGACGTTGCGCCACTGCGCGGTCTCGCACTGGCCGTCGCCGTTCCAGCCGGTGGCGATCACGGTTCCGTCGGATCGGAGCCCGACCGTGTGCGACCGTCCCGTATTGCGTGCCGCGTGCACGTTCCCTGCCGCGACGGCGCCGACGTCGGTCCAGGCGAGGACGTCACACTCGCCGGCCCGGCCGTTCCCCTCGGCCACGGTCGTTCCATCCGTCCGGCAGCCGACGGAGTGCCGCCGACCGGCTGCGAGCACGGCCATGTGTGTCCTCCCGGGTTCGTGCGTACCACCGACGCCGGCCGAGTGGGGGGCGCGGTGCCCGCGGGTCTCAGCCGGCCGGCGGGGACGACGTCGTGCTCACGTCGATTCGGCGAGGGCGGCGCGCTCCTGGCGCAGGCCGGTCGCCACCGCGGCGTGTGCCGCCGCCGCGAGCGCCTGTCCCACCGGGGAGCGGCTGCCCAGGTAGCGGGTCGGCTCGTCGTCCGCGGCGAGGATGGGGCACAGCAGTGTCACGGTGTCGGTGCAGGTGCCCGTCCCGGCGATTCCCGCATCCAGGAACGCTTGCGTCTTGGCCTCGGTCACCGTGATGACGCCATTGACCAGTGCGTCCGGGGTGACCGGACGGTCGAGCCAGGCCACCGCGTTGACCGTTCCGGCGCGGCAGCGCTCGATGACCCGAGCGTCGCGGACAGCGGGCCAGAGGGCCGCGTGGGGACCGACCCCTGTGGTCACGCACATCGTCACCCCGGGCCGGGCGACGGTCACGGCCGCGTGGACGTCGACCGCGGTGAGCAATCCGATCCCGGAGTCCGGGGTGAGCCCCACCGTCGTGGCGAGCTGGGCGAGGTAGTCGGCCGGCCGGTCGTCGTCGAAGTCGCTCGCTACGGTCGCGTTCAGGACCCAACGGCTGGTTCCGATCCCGCCGCCGAGCACTCCGTTCGACAGGCACCGCCACGCGCGGTCGGCCTCCCACCGCAGAACGGGCCGGTCTCCGACACGGTGTAGCGAACTGGTCCAGCCGGGCGGTCTCGGAGACGTGCGCACCTGCTGGATCTTGCCAGGCCGCCGCAGGCGGGCAGCCACCGTCGTGGCGGTTCGAGCGGCTCCGGCTTTCCTGGTCGAGGCGCACCGCAGCGACCGGGTGGCGATGAGCAGCCTGCCGGCGAGCAGCAGCCGGCCGGGGTCCTCTGCGCCGCCGAGCGTACGGACGGGACGCGTGATCCTTGACACGTGCATCGGTGGCTGGCTAGCGTCCTGTAATGGTCTGCAGTTAGGCCCAATAAGGTTCGTAGCTAGGTCCAATGGAGTGCTGGGCTCGACCTGTCGCGGTCGTCGTGGTCGCCGACCGTGGGCCGGCGGTCGCCCGGGTGCCGCTTCGATCTGATCAGGGGAGCCAACCGTGGTCGAGAAGGCAGAGTCGATCGACGACGTCCGACGCATCATCGAAGACAACGACATCGAGTTCATCTTCGCCTCGTTCGGTGAGGTGCGGGGCAAATCCAACGCGAAGCTGGTTCCGGCCTCGCAGGTCGACGACCTGTTCAGTGAGGGCGTCGGTTTCGCGGGATTCGCCGCGGGGGAGATCGGCCAGGGACCGCACAGCCCGGACATCGAGCTGGTTCCGGACCCGGCGTCCTTCCGTGTCGTCCCGTGGCAGCCGGGGCTCGCCCACGTGATCGGTGACGCCCGGGTCGAGGGCGATGCCTGGCCCTACTGTCCCCGGCACATCCTGCGTCAGCAGGTGGAGCGGGCGAGGGGGCTCGGCCTCGATTTCCGGATCGGTTTCGAGGCGGAGTTCATGCTGGTGGATCGGGACGAGAGTGGCCGGCTCGTCATCGCCGACAGGCAGGACAACTGGCCGAAGCCCTGCTACGACGTCAAGGGCCTCACCCGGCAGTACGATTTCGTGACCCAGCTCTCCCGCTACGTGAGCGAGTTGGGCTGGGAGAACTACGCGGTCGACCACGAGGACGGGAACGGTCAGTTCGAGTGCAACGTCACGTTCGCGGACGCCCTCGAAACGGCGGACCGGGCCGTGTTCTTCCGCTACATGGTGGAGACCGTCGCCCAGCAGCACGGGATGCTTGCGACGTTCATGCCGAAGCCTTTCACGGACAATACCGGTAACGGGTTCCACTACACGATGAGTCTGTGGGACCGGGAGACCGAGACCAACCTCTTCGCGGATCCCAACGATTCTCGTGGCCTGGGGCTCTCCGAGCTCGGCTACCGGTTCGCGGCCGGCATCCTCGATCACGCCCGTGGCTATGCCGCGCTGGTCGCACCCACGGTGAACAGCTACAAGCGGTTGAAGGCCGGTACGGATGCGGTCCGGACCTGGGTGCCGGTGTCGATGACCTACGGCGGGAACAACCGGACCCAGATGCTGCGGGTGGCACGTCAGGGTGCGATCGAGGATCGTACGCCGGACTTCTCCGGCAGCCCGTACCTCGGTTTCGCGGCGGCTCTGGCCGCCGGCTTGGACGGCATCGAGCGTCGTCTCGAGATCGGTGAACCGAACACCGCGAACCTCTACGAGTTCAGCCCCGGCCAGCTGCGCCGGCAGGGCTTGGGGGTCCTGCCGAACAGCCTCATCGAGGCGGTGCACTACCTGGAGAAGGACGACGTCTTCAGGGAGGCCTTCGGCAAGGTGCCGACGGACGGACCGGACGGAAGTCCCGGTGGCGGTTTCGAGGATTTCGTCGACTACTACGCACGTCTCAAGCAGGACGAGTTCCATGCCATCAACGACGTCGTGACCGCACACGAGGTCGATCGCTACCTGCAGTTCCCATGACCGACCGGTGACGAGGTCGACGGAGGACAGAACAATGGTGTTCGTTCGTGCAGTCGTTGTCGGCGCAGGCGCGGTCCTGCTCATGATGCTCGGTGTGGGAGTGGCCTTCGCTGCGGAGGAGGGCAGTCAGGAGGCCGCCCTGTTCCAGTTCCACCGCGGCCAGGACGTCCTGTTGATGCTGATGCTCGTGGCCTTCCTGATGCTGTTCATCCGCCGCTACGAATGGGGGGTGTGCCTCGCGACACTGCTGGTTCTCTCGGTGAGCTGGCCGCTGTACCTCATCGGGTACACGGAGGTGCTGGGGAACCCGCTCGACATCGAGGCGGTGATCCTCGGGGCATTCGCCTCGATCACCCTCGTCCTCGCGATCGGGGTGTTCCTGGGGCACATATCGACGATCCACTTCCTGCTGGCCGGGGTGTTGTTCGTCCCTGCCTACATGGTGAACGAGTGGTTCATCTTCGAGTTCCTCGACGGGGTCCTCGATTCCGGCGGTTCGATCCTGGTGCACATGTTCGCCGCCTACTGGGGTTGGGGCGTGATCCTCGGGCTGCGCAACAAGGCGGTCGTCGGGGAACCGATGCACACCAGCACCCACAGCGTGTCGTTCGTGTGGCTGGCGAGCATGCTCCTGTTCGTACTCTGGCCCTCGTTCGTCACCGCGTTGCTGCCGCCCGATCAGGTCATTCCTGGGATGATCAACACCTACCTGGCGCTGATGGCGTCGACGCTGTCGGCCTATGTGCTGATGTACGTGCTGCGGCGCAAGATCGACCCACTCGCGTACACGTACGCGATCCTGGCCGGCGGCGTGGCGATCGGCGCGACGGTCGACCTGGCCTCGCCCTGGCAGGCCTGGGTGATCGGCGCGATCGGCGGCGTGGTGTCGACGTTGTCGTTCCTCTACCTGAACGACTGGCTGGTCCGTAAGACCGGCGTCCTCGACACGATGGGGGTCCACAACCTGCACGGCACGCCGGGCGTGTTCGGTGCGCTGGCGGCGATCGTGGTCGCCGGCGCTCCGCCGGCCCAGTGGGCGGCGATCGCCGGCACCTTCGTCATCGCCATGATCACCGGTGTCATCACGGGGCTGGTCCTGCGACTCTTCCCGCGGCCGGCCGCGATGCTCGACGACGCCGAGGCGCTCGACATCGAGGAGACGCGGGCGGCCGAGGCCGCCGACCGGTAGCCGGGCACGTCACCGCGGGGCGGCCACCATCCGGGGTGGCCGCCCCGCGGGGCGTCAGAACCCGGGCGTCCGCCCGGGGATCCAGTCGGTCCCCGCCAGGGGCACCCGAGCCATCGCCGATGCCTCGATCGTCAGGGCCACGAGATCCTCCGGCTCGAGGTGCTGCAGGTGGCTCTTCCCGCAGGCGCGGGCGATGGTCTGGGCCTCGAGCGTGAGGACCCGCAGGTAGTTCGCGATCCGTCGGCCGCCCTCGACGGGATCGAGACGCGCCGACAGCTCCGGGTCCTGCGTGGTGATCCCGGCCGGGTCCCGGCCCTCCTGGTAGTCGTCGTAGTAGCCGGCGGCGGAGCCGATCTTCTCGTACTCGGCGGCGTACCGGGGGTGGTTGTCGCCCAGCGCGACCAGCGCCCCCGTCCCGATCGCGACGGCGTCGGCGCCGAGCGCCATCGCCTTGGCGACGTCGGCGCCGGTCCGGACCCCGCCGGAGACGATCAGCTGGATCCTGCGGTGCATGCCGAGCTCGGACAGCGCCTGCACGGCCTGCGGGATCGCGGCGAGGGTCGGGATGCCGACGTTCTCGATGAACACCTCCTGGGTGGCCGCCGTCCCGCCCTGCATCCCGTCCACGACGATGACGTCCGCACCCGCCGCGACGGCGAGCTTGACGTCGTAGTAGGTGCGGGTCGCGCCGACCTTGATGTAGATCGGCTTCTGCCAGTCCGTGATCTCGCGGAGCTCGATGATCTTGATGGCGAGGTCGTCGGGCCCGGTCCAGTCCGGGTGCCGGCAGGCGCTGCGCTGGTCGATCCCGGCCGGCAGCGTGCGCATCTCGGCGACCCGCTCGGAGATCTTCTGGCCGAGCAGCATGCCGCCGCCACCGGGCTTGGCGCCCTGCCCGAGGACGACCTCGATGGCGTCGGCCGCGCGCAGGTGGTCGGGGTTCATCCCGTAGCGGCTGGGCAGGATCTGATAGACGAGCGTCTTCGAGTGCCCGCGCTCCTCCTCGGTCATCCCTCCGTCCCCGGTGGTGGTGGAGGTGCCGACCTCGCTGGCGCCGCGGCCGAGGGACTCCTTGGCCTGCGCGGACAGCGCCCCGAAGCTCATGCCCGCGATCGTCACGGGGGTGGCCAGGTGCAGTGGCTGGTGTGCGTGCCGGTCGCCGAGTACGACGTCGGTGTCGCAGCGCTCCCGGTAGCCTTCCAGCGGGTACCGGGACATCGACGCCCCGAGGAAGAGGAGGTCGTCGAAGTGGGGGACGGCCCGCTTGGCTCCCCAGCCGCGGATGTCGTAGACGCCGGTCTCCGCCGCGTGCTGGATGCCGGCGATCGTCGCCCGGTCGAACGTCGCGGACTCGCGCAGTCCCCGGTCGGCAGGTGAGGTCATCAGTAGCTCCCCGCGTGCTCGCTGGTGAAGTGGTAGAGCGTGCGCGCCGATCCGTACCGGCGGAACTCGCCGAGCGCCCCGGTGTCCTCGACGATGTCGGTCATCCCGGCTGCGGTGAGCAGCTCGACCAGCTCGACGCGGTGCTCGTCGCGCAGCTCCTTCTCGACGCAGTCGGCGCCGAGCTCGCCGACCTTCCCGCGGACGTAGATCCGGGCCTCGTAGATCGAGTCCCCGAGCCCGTCAGCGGCGTCCCCGCAGACGACGAGACGTCCGGCCTGGGCCATGAACGCACTCATCGAGCCCACGTCGCCCCCGACCACGATGTCCACGCCCTTCATCGAGATGCCGCACCGCATCGAGGTCTTGCCCTCCACGACGAGCAGACCGCCGCGCGCCGTGGCCCCGGCCGACTGCGAGGCGTCGCCCCGCACCCGGATCGTGCCGGACATCATGTTCTCCCCGAGTCCGGGACCTGCCATACCGTCCACCACGATCCGGCCGCGCTGGTTCATCCCGCCGCAGTAGTAGCCGACGTCGCCCTCGACGTGGACGTCGATGTCGTCATCGATGCCGACGGCGACCGCGTGCGCGCCCCGCGGTGACTGCACGCGGTAGCGTCGCGCGGTCGGCGAGTGCAGCTCGGCGTTGAGCTCGCGCACCGACGACGAGGCGAGGTCGACGACATGGGCCTCTCCGTCGAGCGTCGTGGTCCTGCCGTCGGCGCCCGCCTCCGGGCTCCTCCTCAGCGCTGCCATGCGTACACCTTCCCCGGCTCGGGCTCGAAGATCGTGGCCTCGGACAGCCCGGGCAGCACGGCCAACGACCGGAACTCCGATGCCATCGCCACCCAGCGCAGGTGGTCGGCCACGATCGCGGGCTTGCAGGCGATCTCGTCGCGGACCACGGCGAACCCGTCGGCCGTGGTGACCAGGAGCGTGTAGAAGCCGTCGAACGCCTCGCCGAGCCGGTGCAGCGCCTTCTCCAGATCGGCCTTTTCCAGGCCGTCACCGTCGGCGAGGCAGGCTGCGACGAACCGGGCTGCGACCTCGGTGTCGTTCTCCGAGTCGAACTCGATGCCCTCGCGGCGCAGCGCCCGGCGGATGGTGGCGTGGTTGGAGAACGACCCGTTGTGCACCAGGCACTGGTCGGGCCCCACCGAGAAGGGGTGACTGCCCTCCGGGGTGATCGCCGATTCGGTGGCCATCCGGGTGTGGGCGAGCGCCTGCCAGCCTGTCGCGGAGCCGATGTCGTAGCTCGCGGCGAGCTCGAGGGGGTCGCCGATGTCCTTGTAGACGACGAGGTCGGTGCCGATCCCGACGACCGTGGCCTCCGGCGCGGCCGCCCTGACTGCCGCGGCCAGCGCGTCCGGGTCGACCGGGGCCGTGATCACCGTGGTCACGCCGAACCGGCGGACGGTGACGTCCGACAGATCGGGCAGTACCCGACGCAGGTCCGCGGCCGGGTCGGCCGGCGCGCCCAGCAGGGAGACCGCAGCGTGGCCCTCCGGGCAGCGCTCCCGGTCTCCGTAGACGGCGATTCCGGCGGCGTCCGGTCCTCGCTCGGTGGCTCCGGCCAGCATGGCCTCCAGCAGGCTGCCCAGCCGGGGGTACAGCTCGGGGTCCCGCAGGTGCAGACCGACGATCCCGCACATTGCGGCCTCCCTTCTCGATGCTCGGTCCCGCCGCTCGGGGACTCGGGATGATCTGAGGGCCTGCTCCGGACCGGTCAGAGGGCGACCGTCGAGTCGGCGTGGAGCAGCGCCGAGCGGTCGGCCGCGCGCCGGCGGTGACCGTCGCCATGGCCGGACGGCGGCTCGAAGGTGTGGTTTTAGTACCATTGCCGAGGCAACACCGAACTCCGACGAAAGTCAACCCTGATGGGACGAGCGGGCTCGAGGGGTCGCCACGTCACCGCCGGTCGCGCGTAGGCCCCATTCGCCTACGAGGCGCTGCGGGTGCCCTTCCCCCGGCCTTGCGCACGAGAACCGGTGGTGGCATGCGCGGCGGGTCCGTGGTCCGGAGAGTCGGCCGAGCCGTCCTCGTCGCCGAACACGATCCGCCGGAGCTGGGCGCGGGTGCTGTCCAGGTGCTCACGCATGATGCGGGCCGCGCCGTCCCCGTCCCGCGCGGCCACCGCGTCGAGGATCTGCTGGTGGTCCCGCAGCGTCTCTTCGACCGGTTCGGCGAAGGGCAGCAGGTCGTGCGGGCTGAAGAGGTCACCGCGCGAGGCCTCGATCGCCTCCGCGAGCCGATCGCTGCGGGCCGCCCGGGCCAGTGCGAGATGGAACTGCGAGTCGGCCTGGCGGAACGTCGCCCGCCCGTCGGTGTCGCGCAGCGCGTCGATCGCCGTCTGGAGGACGACGAGGTCGTTCCGGTCGTGCCGGCGGGCGGCGAGGATCGCGGTCTCGGTCTCGAGCGCGATCCGGAAGTCCACGATGTCGTCGATCTCGCCGTCCTGCGTGTGCATCCGGGCACGCCACGCGGCCGCCGGCCGGCTGAGCTCGGTGACGTAGGTGCCGCCCGTCGCCCCGCGCCGGACCTCGACGTATCCCTCGTTGCGGAGCTGCTTGATCGCTTCCCGGAGGCTGATGCGTGCCACGCCCAGCTGCTCGGCGAGCTCGCGCTCCGGCGGCAGCCGTTCGGCGGGTCCGACCTCGCCCCGGTGGATCAGCGTGCGCAGGTGATCAGCCACAGCCTGTGTCAGCTTCGTGGATGTCACCGGCCGCCTTGCCATGGTCCAACCCTACCCCGGGGCTTCAGCGTGCCCCGCCACGTCCGACCGGGAGCGGGATCATTGAGCTGCGACGGGGTTGACATGCGCCGGCGCGGGGTGTTGCCTCGGCAATGGTTCTATCACCGCACCTTGGCGAGCGGGTGATCGTCGCCCCGGCCCCCGGCGAGCACCTGCCGCTTCCCGGAGTTGGGAGGGTCCCTCCGATGCGTGTGCTGTTCGTGCAGCACCAGGCCGACGCCCCGCCCGGCCTGGTCGGTGACCGGCTCGTGGAGCTGGGCGCGACCGTCGACGTGGTGGACGCCCGAGCGGGGCGGTTGCCCGAGCCCGCCGGGTTCGATCTCGTCGTGCCGCTCGGCTCCAGCGACTCGGCGGCCGACGAGTCGGTGCCCTACCTGGGCAGCGAGTGGTCGTTGCTGGAGCGGGCGGTCGAGATCGGCGTCCCGGTCTTCGGCATCTGCTTCGGTGGCCAGCTGCTGTGCCGGGTGCTCGGCGGCCGGGTCGGCCGGATGCCGGACGGCCCCGAGCTCGGCTGGGTGAGAGTCGAGACCACCGCCCCGGACATCGTCGCGTCCGGACCCCGGCTGACCTGGCACTCCGACTGGTTGGAGCCGGGGCCGGAGAGCACCGGGGTGGCCCGCAGCCCGCGTGCCGCGCAGGCGTTCGTGCACGGCCCGCACCTCGGGGTGCAGTTCCACCCCGAGGCGACGGCCGAGAGCGTGCGGGCCTGGGCTTCGCGCTACGGCGATGCAGTCGTCCGGCTCGGACTCGATCCGGACGCCGTCGTGGCCGAGACCCGCGAGCGCACCGGAGGCGGGTACCGGCCGACCGACGAGCTGGTCGACCGGATGCTCGTGCGAGCCGGTCTGCTGCCACGCGCGGCGTGAGGGGGCGGGCGTGACCGCGACCGACGTGCCGTACTTCGACATCGCCGACCCCGCGTTCTCGGTCCAGTCCGACGAGGTGCGGGCGGCGCGGGCGGTCAGCTGGTATGCCCGCACCAACTACGGGCTGGCGGTGCTGCGGCACGACGAGATGAGCGCGCTGCTCAAGGATCGCCGCCTGGTACAGGGCAGCGCGCGCTGGCCGGAGCGCAACGGCGTCACCGACGGGCCGTTCGTGCACTGGTGGGCGCGGACGCTGCTCAACCTCGAAGGCTCCGACCACGACCGGATCCGCAGGCTGCTGAAGCCGGCGTTCAACCCCAAGCTCGTCGAGCGGCTCGCGCCCCGGTTCCGGGAGCTGGCCGACGAGCTCGTCGACGGCTTCGCTCACACCGAGGGAAGCGCCAGCGGAACGAGCATGGACACAGGCCGGTGCGAGTTCATCGCGAATTTCGCCGAGCCGTTCGCGGCCCGCGTCCTGACGACGATGCTCGGCCTCCCGGAGTCCGAATGGCGCACCCTGTCGGCCTGGTCGAGCGATCTCGGTCTGGCCCTCGCGGTGACCATCCGCGACGACATCGACCGCGTCCACGCGGCCCTCGACGGCCTGTACGGCTACGCCGACGACCTGATCCGGCGGCGCTCGGCGGCACCGGGCGAGGACTTCGTCTCGCGCCTGGTCGGCGCGTGGCGTGAGGACGGGCTGAGCGAGTCGGAGCTGCGCAACGCGATCGTGCTGTTGATCTTCGGCGGGATGGACACCACCCGCAACCAGCTCGGCCTCGCTGTGCACACCTTCCTCCGGTATCCGGACCAGTGGGCGTTGCTCGGACGACGTCCCGAGCTCGGGCGCGCCGCGGTCGAAGAGGTCATGCGGGTCAACCCGACGACCACGTGGGTGACCCGGGAGACCGCCTGCGACATCGAGTTCCGGGGTCTCCACATCCCGGCGGGAACGACGCTGCACCTGTTCGCGGAGTCCGCGGGTACCGACCCGCTGGCGGTACCGGACCCGCGTCTCGACATCGAGGCCAAGCGGGCGCCGCACTTCGCCTTCGGCGGCGGGAGCCACCACTGCATCGGCCACTACGTCGCCCGCACGGACCTCGGCGTCGCGCTGCCGCTGCTGGCACGGCGGCTCCGTGAGCCGAGGCTCGACGGTGACGCCCGCCCCCTCCCGCTGTCCGGTAACACCGGCTTCGTCTCGCTGCCGATCGCGTTCCGCTGAAAGCTCCGTGAGTGGTTATCGTGGTCCTGGCCGCGATAACCACTCACGGGCGAAGCCTTCCGGGACTCGTTCTGGTCGGGGCGCGGCTCGCTCGGAGCCGTCGTCGGCTCGTCGTGGACGATCCCCCAGAGGTGGAGGTCGTAGCCTTCGACCTGGACCTGCTCGCTGACACCGAGCCCGATGGTGCGCTCGAGGACGAACGCCAGCACCGCCGCCGTCACCAGGCCCATGGCGACGGCCACGACGAGACCCACCAGCTGCCACAGCACGTTGACCTCGGCGTTCTGGAACGCGTACGGGCCGGAGTCCAGGCCGAAGTAGCCGCCCTGCGAGGTACCCCAACTCACCAGGCCGACCATGATGATCCCGTAGGCGCCGGGTGCCACGCACAGCGGCAGGAGCTTGTGCTCGTCGAACTCGCGGCGCTGCGACCACTCGTAGACCACGTAAGCGGCGACCGGTGCGAACAGCGCGATCAGGAACATCTGCCACGGTTCGTAGATGTCGAACGCGGGCGCCCCCGAGAGGTAGCCGGCGAGCGGGCCGGCAGTGTGTAGATGTAGCTCTTCGTCCGGTAGGCGATGACGGCACCGGTCAGTTGCACCCACGGTCCCCGAGGCATACACGAGGGTCTGCGCGAGTGAGTTCGTGCTCACCTGGTCCGGGAAGGGCGCTTGCGCGAGGACCAGCAATGATGGTGGCACGGCATTCTCCCAGCACTCGGAGAACCCGTCAGGACAGCCCGGGCCGGCTCAGCTCCGGGAGCCGGGCGCCTTGATCGCGAGGAACTGGATGGGGAGCGAGATCAGTTCGCCCGGGCCGTGCATGACCTCGCCGACGAACTGCATCGTGTCGCCGGGCTCGAGCAGGTAGCGCCTGCCCCCGTAGCAGTACTCCATCTTGCCGGAGATCATGAAGATCAGCTCGGTTCCGGCGTGCTGGTACAGGGGGAACGCATCGCTACGCTCGGTGAGCGTGACGAGCATCGGCTCGAGCGAGTCGTGTGGGGCGCGCATCGCGCCGAGGGTCTGGTACCGATGCCCTGCACCCGAACCGCGGTGCTGGATGTCCAACCCTGCGCCTGCCTTGACGTGGAGCACGTCCTGCTCCTCGGAGAGACCGCGGAAGAAGGCGGTCACCGGCACGGCCAGCGCCTCCGAGAGCCGCGCGAGCGTCGCGAGACTCGGGGACGTCTGCGCGTTCTCGATCTTGGAAAGCATGCCTTTCGACAGCCCGCACCGCTCGGCCAGCCGCCCGATCGTCCATCCGTTCTGCCGGCGGAACCCCCGGACACGCTCGGCGATCGCGGTGGCGAGGGCCCCTTCGAGGCCGCTTTCGGGTTCGTCGTCGGACGGAGCCGGCGGCAGCGCGCCCGGCAACGGTTCGATAGTCATGCCTGCCCTCCGAACCCGGCGCGGACCCTCGAGCCGCGACTTCTCGACTGCCTCGACGATAGAGGACGGGCCACCGTGTCCGCTCGACAACGCCCACTGTGGGTAACCAACTCCGTGGTCGTCGGACCGGCCGCCGGGCCAGAATCGTCGGATCTCATATCGCGTTCGAGAACAGGCTCACAGCGGATAGCCGGTGACTGTCAGGAAGACCACGGGCAGCGTGAGAAGGGACTCGGGACCGTGTGGGCCCTCGCCGTCGAAGATCAGGGAATCGCCGCGGTTCATCTCGTATCGGGCCTCACCGTGGGCGTAGACCATTCTGCCCTCGAGCATGTAGATGAACTCGGTTCCGGCGTGCTGGAACACCGGGAACACCTCGCTGGCCTCGGTCAAGGTGCACAGCAACGGCTCCAGGCGCTTGCCCTCACCGCGCAGTGCGCCGAGGATCCGGTACAGGTGCCCGACATGGCTTCCGCGCCGGACGATCTGCGCGCCATGCCCGGCCGGGGTGTAGACCGCCTCCCGCTCACCGTCGGCTCCGCGGAACAGGGCGGTCACCGGGATCTCCAGCGCCGCCGCCAGCCTCTTGAGAATCGAGAGGCTGCAGGACGTCTGAGCGTGCTCGATCTTGGACAGCATCGCTTTGGAGATCCCCACGTCCCGGGCGAGGGCGCTGATCGTGAGCCCCTTCATCATCCGGTGTTCACGGGCACGCGCCGCGATCACCTGTTCGAGATCGTTGGAGTCGGCGCCGCCGGCCTCCGGCAGGTCGTGCACAGGGCCGACGGAGCCGACGGAGCCGACAGGGTCGACGGGGTCGACGGGGTCGACGGGGCCGACGGGGCCGACAGGGCCGAGGGAGCCGGCCGGTCGTGGCGTCACACCGACCACGGTACTCCGCGCCTGGTCGGAGGTCCGGTCGGTCGTGTCGCGCCCGCGCCGCGCCGGCACCGCGGACCCCTCAACCGCTCACGGCGGCGAGTACCTGGCCGATCGCGACCATCGCCACGCCGCCGGCGAGTACGAGGTACGGCCGGATCCCGGCACGGCGTACGAGCACCCCGGTCGGTTCCCGTTCGGAGGCCGGCAGATCCTCGTACATCGTGTCCGGGAAGACGCCGCGGTCCTGGTAGAAGTGCCGGTAGGCGAACACCGGCAGGATCAGCACCGCGCCGACGAGCCCGAAGACCAGCGCGCCGCCGCCCCAGACGCTCGAGCCCCAGCCCAGCAGCAGCGCGTTGACGAACGCCAGGATCGTGCCGAGCGCCACCAGCACCGTCGGGGCGCGGTAGGGCCGCGGGGTGGACGGGTTGTCGATGCGGTGCATCCAGCCCGCGTTGAGGTTGAGGAAGTTGAAGATCATGTAGCAGACGGTGGACGAGGCCAGCACGAACACCGTGTCGCTGAGCAGCAGCAGCACGAGGTTGAAGACGAGGTCTGTCCACATCGCCCGGGTCGGGGCCCCGTGCCGGTTGGTGAAGGCCAGGAACCGCGGCAGCCAGCCGTCCCGGGCGCCCTGGTACAGCGTCCGCGACGACCCGGCCATCGTGGTCATGATCGTGAGCAACAGGGCGAGCACCAGCATCACGATCAGCAGGTTGGCCACGACCGGGCCGCCGCCCACGATCTCGGTCATCGCCTGGCCGACGCCGTCGCCGTCGACGATGCCGGGCTCGGCGAGCCGCTCGGGGCCGAGCGAACCCTGGAACGCGATCGGGACCAGGAGGTAGATGACCAGGCAGGCCAGCCCGGCCGCGAGGATGGCGCGCACCGTGTCCCGCCCGGGATTGCGGAACTCGGCCGTATAGCAGATCGAGGTCTCGAAGGCGTAGGCCGACCAGGCCGCGATGAACAGCCCGCCGGCGAGCAGCGTCCAGCCGGACAGGTCCCACGCGCCGTTCAGCGGGACGAACGGGGAGAAGTTCTCGGCGAGCACGTCACCGGTGATCAGCGGGACGATCCCGACGACCAGCAGCGGGACGAGCACGGCGATGCCGATGATCGTCTGCACCCGTGCGGCGCGCAGGATCCCGCCGTGCTGGAGTCCGAAGACCAGGAGCAGGAACAACGCGGCCACCACGAAGGTCGAGTTGATCCGCAGGGCGAGGTCGTCCTGGAGGAAGTCCAGCGGCAGCAGCGTCATCGACCAGGTGTTGACGAGGGCGTCCGCCGGGAACAGCGCGGTCAGTACGTACCCGGCCGCCAGGCTGGAGCCGATCATCAGCACCGGGGACCAGGCGAGCCAGTTGCACCAGATCGACAGCGGTGCGACGAACTTCGAGTAGCGGACCCACGCCATGGCCCCGTAGACCGAGGCGCCGCCGGACTTGCGCGGGAACAGTCCGGCGATCTCTGCCCAGATGAACGACTGGATCAGTCCGAACGTGATGGAGACTCCCCACACCAGCACCGACGGCGCGCCGATGGTGGCGGCGATGGTGCCGATGGAGAACAGGACCAGGGCCGGGACGCCGCTGGCGATCCAGAACCCGCCCTTCCAATCCAGCGTGCGGTGCAGGCGGTCGTCGTCACCGGCGGCCGTCGGTGGTGTCGTGCGTTCCGGGTCGGGTGCGATACCGGCCATCTTCGGGCTCCTCGCATCGGATGGGGGATCAGATGATGTCGCGTCCCTCCCGACGGGCCTCGCGCCATTCGGCGAAGAAGGCCCGGGAGATGACGAACAGGACGCCGGCGACCAGCACCGGCCAGACCAGGACGTAGATGCTCAACCAGATGACGTCCACACCTCCACTCCGTCCTTCCTTCTCGGATGTCGTTCAGGGATCGGGCAGCGGATCCTCCCGGGCCAGGGCCTCCTTCTCGTCGAAGTTGCCGGTCCGCTGCCGGATGACCGTGAAATCGAACGTGCGACCGGAGTTCACCGACATCGCGAAGCAGACGAGGGTGCTCACCGAGTAGGCGATCAGCGATGCCGACAGGACGTGGTAGGAGTGCACGGCGCCGAACGCGAACGGCGCGACCACGAGTGCCGCCACCACTCCGGCGACCTTGCCCGCGCGCAGTCCGAAGAACCCGAACGCCATCAGCCCCGCGATGACGCCCACACCGACGATGGCGAGCACGTCGACGGTGTAGGCGAGTGGTCCACCGAGATCGACGAGCTCGAACCGAACGGGGATGAACAGCGCCAGTGCTGCGAGCACGGAGACGGTGAAGGCCGCGTTGGTGACCTTCTCCCAGTAGAAGCTGGCG
This sequence comes from Pseudonocardia nantongensis, assembly GCF_046546495.1. Lineage (NCBI taxonomy): Bacteria > Bacillati > Actinomycetota > Actinomycetes > Pseudonocardiales > Pseudonocardiaceae > Pseudonocardia > Pseudonocardia nantongensis. The sequence goes on from NZ_JBKGXT010000002.1 coordinate 289,660, forward strand.
ATCACCGGGAAGACCAGGGCGCCCCACAGCGCGCCGACGAACACCAGCAGGTCGAGGATGTCGAGCCGCATGCTCGCGAGGACCAGCGCCCCCGCGGTCGCGGCCACCATCGTCAGCCGGCCGATCAGCAGCATCATCCGCGGGTCTGCCTTCTCCTTGCCGGCGATGTTCTGCCCGTAGATGTCGGCCATCGCGATCGAGGACAGGGCCGACAGGTCGGAGTCCCCGGTCGAGCACAGCGACCCGATGATCAGCACGAAGAACCCGATCAGGAGCGCGGTCGGCAGGTAGGTCGCGGCGAGCTGCGGGATCAGGTTGTTCGGGTCGCCGTCCAGTGGTCGCATCCCGAGGTACAGGGCCAGCACCCCGAACATGCCCATCCCGATCACGGTCCCGCCGTAGCCGAGGGTGGCCGTCACGAAGGTCTTGCGGATCAGGTCCTCGCGGACCGCGAAGAGGCGTTGCGCGATGGTCTGGTTGCCGATCGCGTAGGCGAGCACCGCGGCGATGTAGGGCGCGCCCTGGCTGAGGAACGCCTCACTGGAGAAGAAGTTGCCCTGTTCCGGGGTCAGGTTCGCGGCGCCGGAGGAGAAGGCGTCCGGGAACCCGGCGAGGAAGTAGATCGCCGGGATGAGCACGATGACCACGGCGAGCATTCCGACGACCTGGATGAAGTCGGTGAGCACGGAGGCACGGAAGCCCGACCAGACGGTGTAGACGAGCAGCCCCACCGCGATCGTCACGACACCATGGGTGAACCCCAACGGGGTGAGCAGGGCGATCAGTACACCGCCGGCGATCAGGTTCGACGTCAGGCTGATGATGCTGCCGACCACGTTGGACACCGCGAGCATCAGCTGGCTCGACCGGCCGTGCCGGGCGTACATCACCTCGGCCAGCGTGTGCGCCTTCGGTGCCACGGCGCGGATCCTGCGCCCGAACGGGTAGATGAACAAAATCATCAGCGCGCCCCACAACCCGTAGTGGATCGGGCCCGAGATCCCGTAGAGGTACCCGGAGGTCGCCGAGGCGTACATCGACGAGGCCCAGATCCAGGTCGCGGTCATGCTGCCGGCCGAGATGCCGAAACCGACGCGGTTCCCGGCCGTCATGTAGGCGTCCGCGTCCTCCTGTTTCTTGGCGATCTTCCGGACGATGTAGAGCATCGCGCCGAAGAACAACACCAGGATCAGGACCGTCGTCACCCCGTTGAACCTCACCAGGTCCATATCGGCTCCCCAGACTCCACGCCGAGTCCCCTCCGTGATCGTCCGGCAGTACGGCGCGACGCCGTGCCTGCTCGTCGCGCCCGCTGTCAACCTGCCCGAGGGCTACGGGCGACCGGGGTGGCGTCCTCGCCATCCCGGTCACACCCCCCGTGGTGCCCTGGCCGTGCCCGTCAGTGACCGGCCGGTGGGTCCCAGCCCTCGAGGATCGGTGGCCGCCAGTTGTCGCCGACGGTCGGCGAGCCGGTCAGCCACGAGCCCAGCTCCGGCTGCGGGAACTTGGCGTGCCGGTACTTCAGCCAGATCCCGTAGGAGTTGCCCTCCTGCAGGTGCTTGATCAGCACCTTGCGGGCGTACTCGTCCTCGCGTCCTTCCGGAATCGGGAAATGGATCTTCAGGAAGGCGTTGGTGTACCGGTCGAAGACGGCCGGGATGCCGTCTTCGGACATCAGGTGGATGTCCTCCAGCCAGTTGATGTCGTCGCCCGGTGTGGCGGCGTCGAGGTCGACGTCGTCGAGCAGCGCGGCGTCGAACTGGTACGGGAACGTCTTGCCGGTCAGTTCCTCGGTGTCGATTCCCTGCCGGGTGGACAGCTTGCGTTCGGACAGGTCGAACAGATCAGACATCGCGGCGGCCCCCGGTGTCGTTGGCGATGTGCTTGGCCAGCAGGTCCTTGATCTCGGTGAGCGTTTCCTCCTCGGTGACGCCGGGGATGTACTTGGTCCCCGCGAGCGGGACCCGGGCCATCGCGGCGGCCTCGGTGGTGAGCGCGTTGAGGTCCTCGGGCTCGAGGCTGTGCACGTCGGTCTTCCCGCAGGCACGGGCGAGCATCTGCACCTCGAGCGTCAGGGTGTGCAGGAAGTTGTAGACCCGCATCGCCCCCTCGTCGACGTCCAGCCGCTTGCGCAGTTCCGGGTCCTGGGTGGTGATGCCGGCCGGGTCCTTACCGGTGTGCCAGTGGTAGAAGTCGCTCGCCGGCACGCCGAAGGTGCCTTCGTAGTCGGCACCCGCGATCTCCTTGTTGGAACCCAGTGCCATCAGCGCGGCACTGCCGATCGCCACGGCTGTGGCGCCGAGCGCGATGCACTTGGCGATGTCGGCGCCGTTACGGATGCCGCCCGCCACCACGAGGTCGATCTCGTCGGCGAGGCCGACGTCCTCCAGCGCCCGGCGCGCCTCGGGAATGGCCGCCATCAGCGGGATGCCGGTCTCCTCGGTGCCGATGTGCGGCCCGGCGCCGGTCCCGCCCTCCGCGCCGTCGAGGTAGATGACGTCCGGACCGCACTTGGCGGCCATCCGGACGTCGTCGTAGACCCGGGCGGCACCGAGCTTGAGCTGGATCGGGACCTGGTAGTCGGTCGCCTCGCGGACCTCCTGGATCTTCAGCGACAGGTCGTCCGGGCCGAGCCAGTCCGGGTGGCGGGCCGGGCTGCGCTGGTCGATCCCGGCCGGCAGCGAGCGCATCTCGGCGACCTGCTCGGTGACCTTCTGGCCCATGAGGTGGCCGCCCATACCGACCTTGCACCCCTGGCCGATGAAGAACTCGACCGCGTCGGCCAGCATCAGGTGGTGCGGGTTGAACCCGTACCGGCTCTGGATGACCTGGTAGTACCACTTCGTCGACAGGTCGCGCTCCGGCGGGATCATCCCGCCCTCGCCCGAACAGGTCGCCGTGCCGGCCATCGACGCGCCCTTGGCGAGCGCCATCTTCGCTTCGAGCGAGAGCGCGCCGAAGCTCATGCCCGTGATGTACACGGGGATGTCGAGCTCGAGCGGCTTCTTCGCGAAACGCCCGCCCAGCACGGTCTTCGTCTCGCACTTCTCGCGGTAGCCCTCGATCACGAAGCGGGTGAGCGTGCCGGGCAGGAACACGAGCTCGTCCCAGTGCGGGATCTTCTTGAAGATCCCGCCCCCGCGCATCCGGTAGCGGCCGAGCTCGGCCTTCATGTGGATGTCGTTGATGACCTCGGGTGTGAAGATCTGGCTCCTGCCGAGGACCGTGTTCTCGGACGGCGCTGTCTCGTCAGCCATATGACTCTCCTAGAGGACGAGCTTGCGCTCGGCGGGCTCGAGGGTGTCGTAGTTGTAGAGCTGCTTGCCGCAGACGAACTTCCGGAAGGTGTCCGGGCGGTCCATGCGGTAGATGCGGAACTTCCGGTCGAGGAGCTCCTCGTCCTGCGGCGTCATGTCCTCCTCGATGCAGTCGACGCCGAGCGCGGCGACCTTCCCGGCGACGTAGATCTCGCCGTCGTACATCGAGTCGCCGAGACCCGGGCCTGCGTCGCCGCAAATGATCTGGCGACCCCGCTGCATCATGAACCCGGTCGTCGACCCGGCGTTGCCGCCGACCAGGATCGTTCCGCCCTTCTGGTCGATCCCGGTACGGGCGCCGACGTGCCCCCGCACCACCAGGTCGCCACCACGCAGGGCGGCTCCGGTCAGCGAGCCGGCGTTCTTGTCGACGACCACGACGCCGGACATCATGTTCTCCCCGAGCGCCCACCCGACCCGGCCGGTCACGTGGATCTCCGGGCCGTCGCCGAGGGTGGCGCCGAAGTAGCCGAGGCTGCCGTCGATGGTGATGCGGCACCGGGTGAGCAGCCCGACGGCGATCGAGTGCTTCGCCCCGGGGTTGGTGATGGTCACCTCGGAGATGCCCTCGCCGTAGACCAGGCGGCGCAGCTCCAGGTTGATCTGGCGCGTGCTGAGGTCGGCGGCATCGACCACCGCCGAGTCCCCGTCGACCAGGGCGGTCTTCGGGGCCTCGAGATCGGGCTCGACGAGCCCGCGCGCGTCGTAGCGGACGGGCCCCGACGCCTCATGCCTGTCATTCACCGCGACCACACCAGCACCTCCCGCTCATAGGGGTCGTACGAATCGATCTCCTGGGGGAGCACCGCACGGATGGCGCCCTCCTCGGATGCCAGGGCCACCATGTTGTCGGCCTGGTACAGCACGAGCGGCTTGGCCGCCATCTCGTCCTTGGCCATCCCGAGGCTGGTCTCGGTCACGACCAGGTAGGTGAACACGCCGTCGAGGTCGTCGAGGCTCTGCTTCATCGATGTCTCGAGGCTCATCCCGTCGGCCATCCGCTCGGCCAGATAGACGGCGATGATCTCCGAGTCGCACTCGGACTGGAACCGGTGCCCGGAGCGCTCGAGCCGCCGCCGCCACTGGTGGTAGTTCGTCAGCTGTCCGTTGTGGACCACGGCCACGTCGGAGAACGGGTAGGCCCAGTACGGGTGCGCGCCGGCGATGTCGACGTCGGACTCGGTCGCCATCCGGACGTGGCCGATGGCGTGCGTTCCGCGGAACGCGTCGAGCTTGTACTGGCCGGCGACGGTCTCGGCATCGCCGAGGTCCTTCACGATCTCGAGCGAGTGCCCGAGCGAGAGCACCTCGCAGCCCGGGATGTCCTCGACGTAGTCGGCCAGCGGCTTGAGCTCGCCCTCGTAGCGGAACTCGGCCCGGTAGGCGTAGGCCGACTCGCCGTCCACCCGGTCGACCGTCGCCCCGATCTTGGACAGCCGCGACTCCACCTCGCGGCGGTTGCGGTCGAGGCGTTCGGTGAAGTCGAAGTCGCCGGTCTCGTTCGGGTCGGCCAGCTTGAACCGCATGACCAGGCTGTCCTGCGGCTCGCCGTAGAGCGCGTAGCCGGAGGAGTCCGGGCCGCGATGCTTCATCGACTGCAGCATCTTGGTCATCTCATGGCCGACGTCCCCGGGGCCGTCCAGGTGGATGATTCCCGCGATCCCACACATGTCTGCTGTTCCCTTCGGACGGTCACGGAACTTCGGTCGCTCAAGGAAGGATGTCGAGGTATTCCTTGACGTCCCATTCCGTGACGGTGGCGCAGTAGCGCTCCCACTCGTCGCGCTTGTAGTGCTCGAACACCCGGTACATGTCACCGGGCATGGCGCCGCGGACGACGTCGTCCGCGCGCAGGGCGTCGAGGGCGTCGCCCAAGGTCATGGGGATCTTCCTGACCTCCTTGCCCTCGGCCATGGCGTGGTAGATGTTGCGCTCCTCGGGGGGCCCCGGATCGAGGTTGCGTTCGATCCCGTCGGACATCGCGGCGATCAGCGAGGCGAACGAGAGATAGGGATTGACCGCGGAGTCCACGGACCGGTACTCGAACCGGTCGGGCGCGCTCACGCGCAGCGCGGTCGTGCGGTTCTGGTAGCCCCAGTCCGCGTACAGCGGGGCCCAGAACCCGGTGTCCCACAGTCTCCGGTAGGAGTTCACGGTCGGAGACGTGATGCAGGTCAGCGCGGAGAGGTGCTCGAGCACGCCGCCGATAGCCGCGAGGCCGATCTTGCTCGGCATCCGCTGATCGTCGCCGTCGGGCAGGAACACGTTCGTGTCCTCCTCCCACAACGACATGTTGTGATGGCACCCGTTGGCCGACACACCCATGAACGGTTTGGGCATGAAGCAGGGGAAGACGTCGAACTCGCGGCCGACCTGCTTGCAGATCTGGCGGTAGGTCGTGAGCCGGTCGGCGGTCAGCTCGGGCCGATCGAACTGCCAGTTCAGTTCCAGCTGTCCCGGGGCGTCCTCGTGGTCACCCTGGATCATGTCCAGGCCCATCGCCTCGCTGTACTCCATCACCCGGTGGATCAGCGGCTGGAGCTCGGAGAACTGGTCGATGTGGTAGCAGTACGGCTTGGTCATGCCCTCGACGGACGGTTTCCCGTCGGCGTCCTTCTTCAGCCACATCATCTCGGGCTCGGTGCCGACCCTCAGGTGCAGGCCGGTCCGTCGTTCGAACTCCCCATGGAGACGCTTGAGGTTGCCGCGACAGTCCGAGGTCAGGAACGCGCCCGGCTCCTCGGGCTCCTCGCGACCGCGGAACAAGGTGCAGAAGACCCGGGCCGTCTTGGGGTCCCAGGGCAGGACCTGGAACGTCTCGACGTCAGGCAGACCGACGAGCTCGCAGGCCTCCGCCCCGTAGCCGATGTACTCGCCGTGACGGTCGATGAAGAGGTTGGCCGTCGATCCGTAGACCAGCTGGAAACCCTTGTTCGCGAAGCGTTCCCAGTGCGCGGTGGGGGCTCCTTTCCCCATGATCCGGCCGGTGACCGAGACGAACTGGAAGTAGATGTAGCGGACGCCGCTCTCGTCGATCCGGTGCCGGATCTCGCGAATGGCGTCGTCGCGTCCGGGTTGGTCGAGGTGAGCGTCGAGATCGGTCGGCATTGTCTGGACCTCCGAAGGACTCGGGCATCTGGGCGCCCGGCGTGAGCGCGGCCACATCGGGTACAGCCCGGCCGAGTAGACCTCGTTTACTCACAGGTGACAACCCCTGTGTTCCGGACTTCGTCGTCGAAGGACCGATTTCACCGGCCCCGGCGTGCCGTCGAGCGGGCGGTTCGGCACAAGGTCGCTGGTGGCGGCGTCGTGGACAGGGGTGGTGTGGTCGTCGCGATCCGACCGGCCGTCGGAACGTGCGATCCGATCGTCCACTACTGGTGGACGTCGTTCACTACAGCTCGTATGCTCCCGGTCACACCTGATCGACACCACCACGAGCCTGGAGGCACTGCGTGGACGGATCGACCAATGGCGCGCGCCGTAACGGAAACGGCAAACTCCGCGGCTACTCGGCCTGGAGCCTGTTCCGGCACGGTGTGTCCGATGCCGAATGGCCGCGCACCTGGCGGCGGCACGACCTCGCCGACACCTACGACGTCATCATCATCGGTGGCGGCGTGCACGGCCTGGCGACGGCCTACTACCTCGCCGCCAATCACGGCATCACCAATGTCGCCGTCCTCGAGAAGTCGTATATCGGCAGTGGCGGCTCCGGGCGGAACACGGCGATCCTGCGGTCGAACTACCTGACCCCGGAGGGCGTGCGCTTCTACGACCGCTCGGTGAAGCTCTACGAGCACCTCGCCGCCGACCTGAACTTCAATGTCATGTTCTCCCAGCGCGGGCACATGACCCTGGCGCACAACGACTCCTCGCTGCGGACCATGCGCTGGCGCGCCGAGGTCAACAAGCGCCAAGGCGTCGACTCCGACGTGATCGGCCCGGACGAGGTCAAGGATCTCGTCCCGCACATGGACACCTCGCCGTATGCGCGGTACCCGATCCTCGGGGCCCTGTACCACCCGCCGGGCGGCATCGTGCGGCACGACGCGGTGGTCTGGGGGTACGCGCGCGGTGCGGACACGCACGGTGTCCACATCCACCAGAAGACCACGGTGACCGGCATCGACGTCGACGGCGGCAAGGTCACCGGCGTGCAGACCGACCGCGGGCGCATCTCGGCCCCGGTCGTCGTCAACTGCACGGCCGGCTGGTCCACGCTGATCTCCGACATGGCCGGCGTCGAGATGCCGGTGCAGACCTTCCCGCTGCAGGCGGCGGTCACCGAGCCGGTCAAACCGTTCCTGAACACCGTGGTGGTCTCCGGCACGCTGCACGTCTACGTCAGCCAGACCGACCGTGGTGAGCTCGTGTTCGGGGCCAGCGTCGACCCGTTCGCCTCCTACTCGATCCGGGGTTCGCTCGAGTTCACCGAGGGGCTCGGCGGCCACGTCCTCGAACTCATGCCCGCGCTGTCGAAGATGCGGCTGCTGCGGCAGTGGGCGGGCCTGTGCGACATGACGCCCGACTACTCGCCGATCATGGGCCCCACCGGGGTGGACGGCTTCTACGTCGACGTCGGCTGGGGCACCTACGGCTTCAAGGCAGGCCCGGTGTCCGGCGAGGCGATGGCCGCGTGCATCGCCGACGGGCGGCCGCCGGAGATCATCTCCGCGTTCGGCATCGACCGTTTCACCGATGGCCGGCTGGTGGGTGAGAAGGGTGCCGCCGCGGTGGGTCACTAGATCCTCCGCTGATTCCCGACCGACTGTTCCCGCTGCGCGCGCAGCTGTGGAGAGGTGAACACGCACATGATGGTGCTGTCGTGCCCGTGGTGCGGGCCCCGCAACGTGACCGAGTTCCGCTACGGCGGTGAGCGCCGGGCCCGCCCGGACGTGGAGACGACGACCCCGCAGCAGTGGCGCCGGTTCCTGTACGCGAAGTCGAACCCGCTCGGCTCGGTGGAGGAGTCCTGGTACCACCGTGCGGGCTGCCGGCGGTACTTCGCCGTCGAACGCGACACCGGAACCAACTCGCACCGTGCGATGGGAGCGACCTGATGACCGCGGCGACGAGCACGACGGCCACCGCCCGGCTCGCTCCGCAGCCCGGTGAGGTGATCGACCGTTCCCGGCTCCTGGAGTTCCGGTGGAACGGCAGGCCAGCCACCGCACACCCCGGGGACACGATCGCCTCGGCGCTGGCCGCCGCCGGCGAGCGGATCCTGTCCCGCAGCTACAAGTACCACCGCCCGCGCGGTATCCAGACCGCGGACTTCCACGACCCGGGCTGCCAGTTCCAGGTCGGCGACGAGCCGAACGTCCGGGGCGCGCACCGGCTGGTGGCCGAGGGCATGGACGTCCGGTCCCAGAACACCTGGCCGTCGCTGAAGTACGACCTCAAGGCGGTCAACAACCTCGCCGGCCGGTTTCTCGCGACCGGCTTCTACTACAAGACCTTCATCAAACCCGAGCCGCTCTGGCCGATGTACGAGAGCGTCCTGCGCCAGTTCGTGCACGCGGGTTCGATCTCCTCGGAGCCGTCCGGGGCGTACTTCGACAAGCGCTACGCCCACCCCGACGTCGTCGTCGCCGGTGGTGGCCCCGCCGGGATGGCCTCCGCGGTGGCCGCTGCCCGCGCCGGCGCCCAGGTGATGCTCGTCGAGGAGGAGCACCAGCTCGGTGGCCACCTGCGCTGGGGCTCGCAGGAGGACCTGGCGACGCTGCGCGAGCTCCGTGCCCAGGTCGCGGCGGAGCCCGGCATCGAGGTGCTCACGAACTCCGTGGCGCTCGCGCGCTACGACGACAACTGGATCCCGATCGTGCAGCGCGGTCTGCCGCACGTGTTCGAACGCCTGATCAAGGCACGGGCCCGGTCGTTGGTGGTCAGCCCGGGGCTGATCGAGCGACCGTACGTCTTCGCCGGCAACGATCTCCCCGGTGTCATGGGATCGACCGCGGTCCGGCGGCTCGTCAACCTGTACGCGGTGCGGCCGGGCGAGCGCGCGGTCGTGATGACCGCCAACGGCAGCGGCGACGCCGCGATCGGGGACCTGCGGCGGGCCGGTGTGGACATCGCCGCGGTCGCGGACGCCCGCCGCGGCGAGCGCGTGGTGAAGGCCGACGGCCGCGCCGGGGTCCGCTCGGTCACGTTGTCCGACGGATCGGACGTCGCGTGCGACCTCCTGGTCACGGCGACCGGATGGACCGCGCCGACATCGCTGCTGAACATGGCCGGCGACATGCCGGTCTACGACCCGTCCTCGGCCCGGTTCGTCCCGGACCCGGCCGCGTGGCCGGACACCGTACTGGCCGCCGGCGGGATCGTGGGCGACGGCTCGCCCGACGAGCTGGTGGCACACGGCCACGCGGTCGGACAGGAGGCTGCGCGGCGTGCCGCGCACACCGCCGGTGTCACCCGCGCACAGCTGCCCACCCGCCCCGACCAGGGGGCCGGGGCCGCTGACGCGTACACCCCGCGGCCGGTTCCGCCGCTGCGCCCGGCACCGCATCCGGAACTGTTCCGCAGCAGCACGCACGGGTTCGTCGACATGTGCGAGGACGTCTCTTCGAAGGACATCGTCAGCGCCGCCAAGGAGGGCTACGACTCCGTCGAGCTCGTGAAGCGCTACACCACGGTCACGATGGGGCCGACGCAGGGCAAGCTCGAGACGGTCAACGCGGTCGCCGTCCTCGCCGAGGCCACCGGGCGAAGCATCGCCGAGACCGGCACCACCACCTGGCGCCCGATGTACGCCCCGCTCACGCTCGGCGCCCTCGCCGGCCGGGTCCCGGAACCCGTCCGGCACTCCCCGATGCAGCCCTGGCACGAGCGGAACAACGCGGTGCCGCTGGTGGCCGGGCAGTGGATCCGGCCCGAGCACTACGGCGACCCGGACGCGGAGGTCGGGGCCGTGCGCTCGCGGGTCGGACTGATCGACGTCACCCCGATCGGCAAGCTCGACCTGCGCGGTCCCGACGTGGCGAAGCTGCTGAACCTGCTCTACGTCAACAAGTGGTCGAAGCTGGGAGTGGGCGGGGTCCGCTACGGCGTGATGTGCGCCGACGACGGCGTGGTGATGGACGACGGCGTCACCGGCCGCCTCGGCGAGGATCACTACCTGATGTCGACGACGTCGTCGGGCGCCGCCGCGGTCTGGGAGTGGGTCGAGGAGTGGCTGCAGACCTCGCACCCGGACTGGCAGGTGCACGTCACGCCGGTCACCACCGCCTACGCGAGCATGAACCTCGCCGGCCCGCGCTCGCGTGAGCTGCTCGCCCGGCTGACCGACGTCGACCTCGACCCCGACGCCTTCGGGTACATGCAGGTGCGCACGGGCACTGTCGCGGGGGTCGAGGACTGCGTCCTGTGGCGGATCGGCTTCACCGGCGAGCTCTCCTACGAGCTCCACGTCCCGGCGTCCTACGGACTGCACGTGTGGGAGCGCCTGATGGCCGACGGCCAGGACCTGGGCATCGCGCCGTTCGGGGTGGAGGCGCAGCGGATCCTGCGCCTGGAGAAGGGCCACTTCATCGTCGGCCAGGACACCGACGGTCTCTCCCAGGGCTACACCGCGGGGCTCGGCGGGCTGATCAAGCTGGACAAGGACGACTTCGTCGGCAAGCCGGAGCTCGTCTGGCAGGCCGAACACGGCGATCACCCCGTGCTGGTGGCGATCCAGCCCGAGGACAGCCGGGTCGTACCGGAGGAGGCCAGTCAGATCGTGCGGCCGGACGGCCGGATCGCCGGCCGGATCACGTCGTCGCGGATGTCGCCCACGCTGCGCCGGTCGATCTGCCTCGGGCAGGTCGATCCCGATCTCACCGCGCCCGGGACCCGACTGACGGTCCATCTGCCGGACGGGTCGGACGTCACCGCGCGGGTGATCGAGGGCCATGCCCACTTCGACCCGAAGGGAGAGCGTCAGCGTGTCTAGTACCGCAACCGTCGTCGCCCGGACCCCGATCACCCCGCTCGATCCCGTCGAGCGGGGCGGATGGCAGGTCAGCGCCCGGCGTAGCACCGCCGACCTCACGATCGCGGACGAGTCCCCACTGGCCAAGGTGCTCGTGCGCGGGCCCTTCGGCGGCGCCCTGCGCGACATCGTCGGCGCCCGGTTCGGGAGGGCGGCGCGCACGGAGTACGCCGGCACCACGGTGCTCGCGGTCGGATCCGGGCCGGGGGAGTGGCTGGTGATCGGCCCGCCCGGCGCGGCCGGGACCCTGCGCGAACACCTGGAGTCCGCCGCGCAGAACACGGGTGAGTTCGTGTCCGTGCTGGACCAGACGCACGGCCGGGCACTGATCCGGTTGCGCGGACGGCGCTGCGCGGACGTGCTGGGCAAGATCTGCGGCATCGACCTGCACGACGGGTCGACACCGGACGGGGCCGCGCTGCGCACCTCGGTGGCCGGCCTGGCCACCGACCTGGTCCGCGACGACGGCCCGGGGAGCACGGAACCGTCGTATCTCCTGCACTGCGAACGCTCGAGTGGCCAGTACCTGTTCGACGTCCTGCTCGACGCCGGTGCCGAGTTCGGCATCGACGTGACCGGCCCGGAGTCCGACACCTGAGAAGCCCGGCAGCTGCTGCCGTCGTCCCGGAAGGTGGCCATCCCATGGCAGTACCGACCGATCACCGCCCCGACCGCCGACGTCTGCTGCTGCCCGGCCTGCTCTCGCCGGAGCCCGGCCTCGAGACGTACTGGGTCCGGGCCGGTGGCGTGACCGGCGTCCGGCTGGCCGCCGGCGACGAGCTCACGGTCGTCGACCTGGAGGGTCGCCAGATCGCCGAGCTCACGACGCTGCGGCTCGCGGACACCCAGCAGCCGGTCCTCGACCTCGTGCCCGACGGCCCGGCGACGGTGCTCCGCGACCTCGTCGGGCGTGCCACCCGAATCCCGGACCCGGTCGTGGCGCACCTGGTCCGCCAGGGCCTCGACCCGACCCGGCTCGACGCGGCCCGGCTGTTCGGGCAGTGGTCGCCGGCCGGCGCCACCGAGACGTTCACGGCGCAGGCACCCGGGACGGTGGTCGTGGCCGCCCCCGGTGGCGAGATGTGGCTCGACGCGGTCGAGGCGAACCCGCCGTCGGACCTGCTGATCGAGCTCCGGAGGGCGGAGCGGGGTGTGGTCCGCCCGCCGCCGCTGCCCGAACCGCTGGCCGAGCCGATCATGGACTTCCGGGTGAACAGTGCGACCGCGCTGGGCTACGAGGTGAAGGCCGGCCAGTACATCCAGATCATCGATGTCGAGGGCCGGCAGTGCTCGGACTTCCTCGCCTTCGGTTCGCACCGCCTGCAGGAGGGGCTCGAGCGGGGGCTCGACTCCACGGCGACCCGGTACTTCATGGGACAGGCGTACCCGCAGCCCGGGTTGTACGGGAAGTTCTACGACCAGGACATGCAGCCGCTCGTCGAGGTCGTCCAGGACACCGTGGGGCGGCACGACACGTTCGGCCTCGCCTGCAACCCCAAGTACTACGAGGACATGGGCTATCCCGGCCATGTCAACTGCACGGAGAACTTCAACGCGGAGCTCGATCAGTTCGGCATCGCACCGCGTGCCGGGTGGCCCGCGCTGAACCTCTTCTACAACACCGCCTTCGACGGGCAGAACCAGCTCGTCTTCGACGAGCCGTGGTCGCGCCCCGGGGACTACGTGCTCATGCGGGCCGGGACGGATCTCGTGTGTGCCTCCTCCGCGTGCCCGGACGACGTCGACCCGTCGAACGGGTGGGTCCCGACCGACGTCCACGTGCGGGTCTACGACGCCGAACGGAAGTTCTCCATGGCCATCGCACACCGTGTCACCCCGGAGCAGCCGGCGGAACTGACCAAGCAGACCGCCTTTCACCCGCGGACCTCCGCGCTCACCCGGCAGTTCACCGAGTACCGCGGCTACTGGCTGCCGGCGAGCTTCGACGGGCACGGGCCGCAGGAGGAGTACTGGGCGTGCCGGGAGCGGGTCGCCGTGATGGACCTGTCGCCGCTGCGCAAGTTCGAGGTGCTCGGGCCCGACGCCGAAGCCCTGCTGCAGTACGGGCTCACCCGCAACATCCGCAAGCTCTCGCACGGCCAGGTCGTCTACTCCGCCGTCTGCAACGAGACCGGGGGCATGATCGACGACTGCACGGTGTTCCGGCTCGGCGACACCAACTTCCGGTTCGTCTGCGGGGACGAGTACACCGGTACCTGGCTGCGCGAGCAGGCCGAGCGGCTCGGCCTGGACCGGGTGTGGGTGAAGCACTCCACCGATCAGATGCACAACGTCGCGGTGCAGGGCCCCGCGAGCCGCGACACGCTGCGCGACCTGATCTGGACCCCGGACACCCAGCCCGCGTTCACCGACCTCACCTGGTTCCGGTTCGCGGTCGGGCGCCTGGGCGATCACAACGGCATCCCGATCCTGGTGTCCCGCACCGGGTACTCCGGCGAGCTCGGGTACGAGCTGTGGTGCCACCCCGACCACGGCCCGGAACTCTGGGACGCGGTCTGGGAGGCCGGGCAGCCGCACGGGATGCTGCCGCTCGGCCTGGACGCGCTGGACATGCTGCGGATCGAGTCCGGCCTGGTCTTCGCGGGCTACGACTTCTCCGACCAGGTCGACCCGTACGAGGCCGGCGTCGGGTTCACCGTGCCGCTCAAGACCAAGGAGGACGACTTCTCCGGTCGCGACGCGCTGCTCGCCCGCAAGGCGAGCCCGCAGCGCAAGCTCGTCGGCCTCGAGCTCGACGGCAACGAACCGGCCGGGCACGGGGACTGCGTGCACGCCGGCCGGTTCCAGGTCGGGGTCGTCACGAGCGCCACCCGCTCACCCGTCCTCCGGAAGAACGTCGCGCTCTGCCGGATGGCGGTGGAGCACGCCGAGATCGGCACGGACGTCGAGATCGGAAAGCTCGACGGCCACCGCAAGCGCATTCCCGCGCGCGTCGTGCGGTTCCCGTTCTACGACCCGGACAAGGAACGGCCCCGCTCCTGAGCGGGCCCGATCGAGGTGAGGGATGACGAGATGACAGGACGAGTCGCGATCATCGGAGCCGGACCGAGCGGCCTGGCGCAGCTGCACGCGTTCGAGCGGGCCCGCGCGGACGGCACGGACGTCCCGGAGCTGGTGTGCTTCGAGAAGCAGAGCGACTGGGGCGGCCTGTGGAACTACACCTGGCGGAGCGGGCTCGACGAGCACGGCGACCCCTGCCACGGCAGCATGTACCGCTACCTGTGGTCGAACGGCCCCAAGGAGTGCCTGGAGTTCGCCGACTACACCTTCGAGGAGCACTTCGGGCGGCCGATCCCGTCGTTCCCGCCCCGCGCGGTCCTCGAGGACTACATCCTCGGCCGGGCGAAGAAGTCCGGTGTGCGCCGGCACATCCGGTTCGACACTGCCGTGCGCTGGATCGACCACGACCCCGGGAGCGACACGTTCCGGCTGACCGTCGAGGACCTCGAGCAGGGCGCGAGCCGCGACGAGGAGTTCGACCACGTCATCGTCGCCACGGGTCACTTCTCCATCCCGAACGTGCCCTCGTACCCGGGATTCGAGCAGTTCCCGGGCCGGATCCTGCACTCGCACGACTTCCGGGACTCCCAGGAGTTCACCGGGAAGGACCTCCTCGTCGTCGGCAGCAGCTACTCGGCGGAGGACATCGCCCTGCAGACCCGCAAGTACGGGGCGAACTCGGTGACCATCAGCTACCGGAGTGCGCCGATGGGGTTCCCGTGGCCCGATGGCGTCGAGGAGGTCCCGGGGATCGACCGCGTCGAGGGCCGCACCGTGCACTTCGTCGACGGCTCGACCCGCGATGTCGACGCGATCATCATGTGCACCGGGTACCGGCACCACTTCCCGTTCGTCGCGAGCCCGCTGCGGCTCGCGACCAGAAACGTGCTCTACCCGCCGGATCTCTACAAGGGCGTCTTCTGGATCGACAACCCGAAGATGATGTACCTGAGCATGCAGGACCAGTACTACACGTTCACGATGTTCGACGCCGAGGCGTGGTACGCCCGCGACGTCGTGCTCGGCCGGATCACGCTCCCGGAGCGTGCCGAGATGGAACGGGACATCGCGACCTGGCGGGCCCGCGAGGCGGCACTCGACGGGCCGATGGACGACATCGACTTCCAGGCCGACCACATCGCCGATCTCCTCGCCGCGGTCGACTACCCGGCCTTCGACCTCGACCTCACCCGGGAGCAGTTCAAGGCCTGGGAGCACCACAAGACGGAGAGCATCGTGGGCTACCGGGACCAGGCGTTCTCCTCGCCCTGCACCGGTACCCCGGCGCCGGTCCACCACACCGCGTGGTGGGAGGCGCTCGACGACTCGTTGCCGACGTTCCTCGACCAGCGCGAGACGACCTCGGCCTACTGACGCACTTCGCTGCGGACCCGTGTCCGCGAGATTGGGTGATCGACACATGCTTCCCGAGAAGTCCCGCTACGTCGTCATCGGCGCCGGCATCCACGGCCTCACCACCGCGTGGCACCTGGCCCGTGGCCTGGCCGAGGCCGGCCGGGGAGACGGCAGCGATGTCGTCGTCGTGGACAAGACCGACGTGGGCGCCGGCGCGTCCGGCGTCGCGTGCGGCGTCATCCGGAACAACTACTTCCAACCGGCGATGCGCAGATTGATGGCGCATTCGGTCGAGGCGTGGGAACGGAACGCCGAGGCGCTCTCGTACCACGGCGTGGGGTACATCCAGCTCGCACCGGACTCGATGGCCGACGACGTCCGGCAGATCGCCCGCGAGCAGAACGAGATCGGCTACGAATCGGTTCTGGTGGAAGGCGCCGACGAGTGCCACCGGTACATGCGGGAGATCTTCTCCGACTGGCAGGCACCGGGGATCTCGATCCTGCTGCACGAGAAGCGGGGCGGGTACGCGAACAACACGCTGTCGCTGTCCGGGCTCGCGGCGAAGGTGAAGGCGGCCGGTGTCCGGATCGAGACCGGGGTGTCGGTCACCGGGCTCGAGCGGGACGGGGATCGGGTCGCCGCGGTCGTGACGGATCGGGGGCGGGTGGCCTGCGAATCGGTGGTGGTGGCGGTCGGGCCCTGGGTGCGCGACATCTGGTCGATGCTCGACCTGCCGACTCACATCACCGTCCGCGACAGCGCGGGCCGGGATCACCCCGATCAGCCGATGTGGACGTACTGGGCGCTGCAGGAGGGAACGCTCGAGGTCGACCCGCACGAGTTCACCGACAACGCGGGCGGGTTCCCGCCGGTCGTGCACGTCGACTCGGACGCCCCGCTGTACGACGACGAGGACGGGTCGCTGATCACCGATCAGCTGTGGGGGATCTACTACAAGCCGGACTTCCACTTCGGCGGTGTCCAGGGAGGTGCGTCCCCGCAGCGGATCGACCGACCGGCGGGTGAGGTCGCGGTGGACCCGTACGGTCCGGCGAGCCCGGAGTTCGTGGTCGACGACTCGTTCGTGCGCATGTGGACCTCCGCGCTGGCCGCGTGCCACAAACGGTTCGAGAACAAGCGGGGCGTCTACTCGAAGGAACCCTCCGGCGGGATCGGTGCGTTCACGCCGGACAGCTTCCCGGTGTTCGACACGTTCTGCGAGAACACCTACGTCATCGCCGACGCCAACCACGGCTACAAGATGCTCGGTGTCGGTGAGCTGGTGGCGAAGGAACTGCTCGGTGAACCGCAGGAACTGCTGGTGCCGTTCCGTTTCGACCGGTACCGCACCGGCGACCTGCACCCGACCAGCCACTCCCCGTTCCCGTGGAGCTGACGAGCCGAGAGAGGGATCCTTCGATGAACGAGGCGAGTTCGAGCCTGCCGCACTCCGCGGTCGTGGCCCCCGACCGACGGAGCCAGTGGGCGCGGGACGGGGCACTGCACGACCACGGGCGCCTGCTGATGTCGTGTCAGGACGGTCCCGGGATCGTGGCGTCGGTGACGGCGTTCCTGCATGCGCGGGGTGCGAACATCGTGCACGCCGACCAGAACTCCACCGATCCCGAGGGTGGGAAGTTCTTCCAGCGGATCGTGTTCCACCTGCCGAATCTGGTCGAGCGGCTGCCGGGACTGCGGCGCGAGTTCGGCGAGGAGGTGGCCGGCCGGTTCGGCATGGCGTTCCAGATGAGCGCCGCCGAGGTGCCCAAGCGGGTGGCGCTGTTCGTCTCGAAGTTCGACCACTGCCTGCTCGACCTGCTGTGGCGGTGGCGGCGCGGTGAGCTGCCGGTGGACATCGTGCAGGTCGTCTCGAACCATCCGGACCTGGAGAAGGACGTCGCCGGATTCGACGTGCCGTACGCGCACATTCCGGTGACCAGGGCGACCAAGGCCGAGGCCGAGCAACGGCAGCTCGAGCTGTTGGAGAACCGGGTCGACCTGGTCGTCCTGGCCCGGTACATGCAGGTGCTCAGCGGCGACTTCCTCCGCCGGGTCGAGGTCCCCGCGATCAACATTCATCACTCGTTCCTGCCCGCTTTCGCCGGTGCCGGCCCGTACGAGCAGGCGAAGAAGCGGGGGGTGAAGCTGGTGGGCGCGACCGCGCACTACGTGACCGAGGACCTCGACGAGGGCCCGATCATCGAACAGGACGTCGCCCGGATCTCGCACCGCCAGTCCGTCCGCGAGATCGCCCGCCGGGGCGCCGACATCGAGCGGGTCGTGCTGGCGCGCGCGGTGGAGGCGCACTGCGACGACCGGGTGCTGCTCGACGACAACACGACGATCGTCTTCTAGAGGGATCCCGACGTGAGCGCAGTACTGATCGACGGTAAGGCCGCGGCGGCCGAGCTGCGGAGCGAGATCGCGAACGAGGTTGCCGAGCTGCCGCGCGCCCCCGGGCTCGCCACGCTCCTGGTCGGCGACGATCCCGCCTCCCACATCTATGTCAAGAACAAGCGCAAGCAGTGCACACAGGTCGGGATCCGCGACCTGCACCGGCCCGTCCCCGGGGACGTGTCACACGCCGAGCTCGCCGGCATCATCGACGAGCTCGCCGACGACCCGGACGTCACCGGGATCCTGCTCCAGCTGCCGCTGCCCGCTCACCTGGACGCGAACACGCTCCTGGCCCGGATCCCCCCGGCCAAGGACGTCGACGGCCTCACCGAGCGCAGCGCCGGGCGGCTGGCGCTCGGCAAGCCCGGCCTGGTGCCGTGCACCCCGTCCGGGGTGATGCACCTGCTGGACCGGGCCGGGGTGGTGCTGGAGGGGGCGGAGGCCGTCGTCGTCGGCCGGTCGTCGCTGGTCGGCAAGCCGCAGGCCCAGCTGCTCCTGGCCCGCAACGCCACGGTGACGACGTGTCACTCCCGGACCCGGGACCTCGCCGGGGTCACCCGGCGGGCCGACGTGCTGGTCGCGGCCGCGGGGGTGCCGCGGATGATCGGACCGGACGCGGTGAAGCCGGGCGCGGTAGTGATCGACGTCGGGATGCACCGCCTGGAGTCGGGCCTGTGCGGCGACGTCGACACCGAACGGGTCGCCGAGGTCGCCTCGGCGATCACCCCGGTGCCGGGCGGTGTCGGGCCGATGACCATCGCGATGCTGCTGCGCAACACCGTCCTCGCCGCGGGGCTGTCCAGCGGGGACGCGGTCGGGGCCCGTCGGTGATCCCGCCGGTCGCCTCCGTGCTGGGGACGGCGGTACCGATCGTGCTGGCGCCCATGGGCGGGGTGGCGGGCGGTGCCCTCGCCGCCGCGGTGTCCCGCGCCGGCGGGCTCGGCATGGTCGGCGCCGGTTACGCGGACCCCGAGCGGCTCGCTGCAGAACTGCGGGTCGCGCGTGGCGCCCGGGTCGGGTGCGGATTCATCACCTGGTACCTGGAACGCGAGCCCCGGCAACTGGACGTCGCGCTCGATCACCAGGTGGCCGCTGTCATGCTGTCGTTCGGCGAGGTCCGGCGATTCGCCCCGCGGGTGCACGCGGCCGCGATCCCGCTGATCTGCCAGGTGTCCGGTCGTGACGAGGCGGCCGAAGCACTCGACAGCGGGGCCGAGGTGATCGTGGCCCACGGCGGCGAGGGCGGCGGCCACGGCGTACACCTGCGGTCGACCCTGACCCTGGTCCCGGAGCTCTGCGACCTAGTGCACGAGCGCGGTCATCCGGTCCCGGTACTCGCCGCAGGTGGCGTGGCCGACGGGCGCGGGCTGGCCGCCGTGCTGGCACTCGGTGCGGCCGGGGCGGTGGTCGGGACGCGGTTCGCGGCGACGGCCGAGGCCGCGGTCTCGCCCGCGGCACACCGGCGGATGGTCCGGGCCCGGGGCGACGACACCCTCACCACCCGCGTCTACGACGATGTTCGTGGCGTGAACTGGCCCGACGGCTACGCGAGCCGAGTGCTCCGTTCCCGGTTCACCGACGCGTGGGACCGCAAGGGGACCGGCTCCGTCCCGGTGGAGCACCTGTACGAGGCGACCGAGGAGTTCCGGGACGGGACACGGCGCGATGATCCGGAGACCGTCCTCGTCCATGCCGGCGAGGGCGTGGGTGTCATCGGCCGGACCGAGTCGGCCGCCACGGTCGTGGAGGTCATGGCCGCCGAGGCCCGAGGGGTGATCGACTCCCTGGACGGGCACCCGAGGCTGTGACCGGCGGCGGGGAGCCGGCGCCCCGCGAACGGGCGGGGAGATCCCGCCGACTCGGCTGTGCCGGGACAGGCCGACCGACCATGGTGGGATTCCCGGAACGGAGCTGCCATCGTGGCGCAGGCGTGCGCCAGCCGGGGGTCATCGCGGGTCTGGTGCAGCCTCGTCCGGGCATCGGCGCGTCGACTCCCGCAGGATGAGGTCGAGCGGGAGCAGTTCGCGGGCCGGTGGGTCGGTGTCCGCTCCCATCCGTTCGGAGAGCAGGTCGACGAGCCGGTTCGCCGAGGCGGTGACGTCGATCCCCAGGCCGGTGATCGAGGGTCGGGACAGCTCCGCCACGGGCCCGTCGGTGGCGGTGGCGATCATCAGCTCGTCTGGGACGCCGATGCCGAGCCGTTGCGCGGCGGCGAGCGTTCCTACCGCGAAGACGCTCGACGACGTGATGATCGCGTCCGGCGGGCCGGGGCGGGTGAGCAGTCCTTCGGCGACCTCGATGGCCGAGAGTCGGCCCTCGTCGTTGTCCGCGACCCGCAGGAGCGGGGCCAGCCCGAGGATCGGTGAGCTCGCTGCATCGGTGTCGACGTCGAACATCGTGCTCGACGCCCGCAGCGGCGCCCGCGGCCCGAACTCCACCGACCAGGAGTCGCCGGACCCGGTGTGGTGCAGCAGGAACCCGGACCCGCCCAGGGTCGTCTCGGTAGGCTCGACGACCCCGGCGACGAGCGCTGCGGCCACGGCGGCGTCGACCGCGTTGCCACCCCGTTCGAGCATGCTCGTCCCGGCCGTGCAGCTCGACTCGTGCGGTGCGACGACCGTGCCCTCCGGGTCGCTCCGGACGGACACCGAATGCCGCGGGGGACGGTGGGAACGCATGGGCCCTGCTCCTTCCGAAACCGCTCCCGGGGTGGAGCGGACGGCGCGAAGCTAGGTTTCCGAGCAACTCCCGCTCAACGGTCTTTGCGGGTTTTGCGTGGCGGTTCGAGGCACGAGGCCGCCGTGAGCGAGAACGCACCGGCGAGCAGCGAGTAGAGCGACCACTCACCTGTTCACGTGGCCCGCGCCGGGCACACGCAGAACTCGTTGCCATCGGGGTCGAGCATCACCGTCCACGTGCGCCCGGCCTCGGTGACCTCGTGCTGCACCCGGGCTCCCCGGGCGGTGAGCCGGGCGACCGTCTCCTCCCGCCGGTCCACCCGCAGGTCCAGGTGGACGCCGCCGGGGCCGGTCCCGGCATCGACCGTCTGGACGACCAGCTGCGGGCCCGTGCCCTCGGCCGGGTCGAGGACCAGGTACCGGCCGCGCCGGTAGCGGATCCGGTAGTCCAGCGCCGCGCACCAGAACTCCGCCGCGAGCTCGCCGTCGGCGGCGTTGATCGTGATCTCCAGCGAGTCCATCGCCGCTACCGGGGCCCTCCGGCGACATGCCCGCCCGTCTCGCGCTCGGCCGCGTCCCGCGAGGCGCGACCCGTGCGGTAGCGCGTCCAGTCCATCGCGGTGCCCGGCTGCCCCCAGACCACCAGCACGCTCGCCGGTGACGGGCCCGGGTTCACCAGGTCGTGCCGCGTGCCGGCCCGCGCGATGACCGCGTCGCCGGGCCCGAGGTCGAACCGCTCCCCGTCGACGGTCATCACGGCCGCGCCGTCGAGCAGTACGTAGATCTCCTCGAGCGCCTCCGCGCCCGGGGGGTGCGCGTGCATGCCCTCCGAACCGCCGGGTGGCAGCTCCCAGCGCTGGATCGCCACCGGGAGCGTGCTCTCCTCGCGGAAGTACCACTGCAGCTCGGAGGGTCGTTCCCCATCGTGCAAGGTGATCGCGAACTGTGCCCGGCCGGCCCGTTCCAGCATGGTCCACCGCCTCGTGGTCGCCTCCGACGTCCGGGCACGAGGCTAGCCGTCCGGCCGTCGCCGGGCGCCCCGCCCGCAGGTCCAGGTGCACGTTCCCGATCAGGACGCCCGGTCTGCCGGGCAGCGTCCCAGCGTCCGGTGCAGCGTGACGGTCGTCCCGGACGGCCCCCGGTCCACGACGACGTCCTCCGCGCAGGCCCGCATCATCGCCAGCCCGCGGCCCCGGTGGCCCGGGTCCGTCGGCGGGGCCCGCCAGCCCCCGTGGTCCGAGACCTGCACCGTCACCCGGAATCCCGCACACCCCGGGCCCCCGCTGTGGGTCGTGTGCGCCCGCAGCGTGACGGTGCCCGGGGCGCCGTCGCGGTAGGCGTGCTCGATGCAGTTCGACACGGCCTCGTTGACCGCGAGCACCAGGTCCGCGGCCGCGTCACACGGCGCCTCGAGCCCGCACAACGACGCGAGCCAGCGGCCGGTCGCGCGCCGGGACCGAGCGGCCGCGCCCGGTTCGGCGGGCAGCTCGACGTGCAGCTCGGCGGACATGGTGGCGGAGTACCCATCGGTAGCCTGCTCGATTCGCGCCGTTCACCGGATCCGGGCGGGCGGTCGGCGTCGTGGACACCCGGGGTTTTCCGACCGCTGCACCGGGGAACTCGTCCGCATCCAGGGCGGGTCGCGCTAGATTCACCGCCTGTTGCCGACACCACGACCGGACCCGCGCACGCCGCCGACCCGGCCGGGGACGACACTCCGTGTGCCCGTCACCGCCGAGGGTCGCCGTGCCCGTGTGCCCGGCTCCGACCAGGGAGAGGATCCGCCGATGGCCAAGAAGTCGAAGAAGTCCGAGAACTCGAAGAAGAAGGACGCCCCGAAGGTCGACGCGAAGGCGCTGTCCGCCGCGGCCGAGCGGCTGGAGGCGGCCGCCGAGCGCGCCGGGAAGGCCGCGACCGAGGCCCAGCGGGTCGCGACGAAGGCCGCCGCGGACGGGAAGGGCAAGAAGAAGGACGCCAAGAAGGGCGACGCCGGCGCGGACGCGAAGAAGGACGCCAAGAAGGACTCCGGCAAGGGCAAGAAGGACGCCGAGAACGACTCCGGCAAGGCGGGCAAGAAGGCGGTCGCGAAGGCCCGGCGTGCGGAGGAGAAGGAGGCCGAGGAGGCCGTCCGGGCCGCGGCGAAGGCCGAGAAGCAGGCCAAGGACGACGCGGACAAGCAGCGCAAGGAGCAGACGAAGGCGGCCGAGGCGGAGAAGAAGGCCGCCAAGCAGGCCAAGGCCGCCCGGCAGGACAAGGTCGCCACCGCCAAGGAGGCGGCGAAGGCCGAGAAGAAGGCCGCGAAGCTGGCCAAGGACAAGGTCGTGGCCGGGCAGCCGGGCGAGGGCGTCGGCACCCCGGACACCGAGCCGGCCGAGCGCGACGCCCGTCGCCGCGAGGCCGAGGCGGCGGCCGCCCGGATCGCCGCCGCCGTCTCCACAAAGGTCAACAGCTCGGAGGCCGCCGGCGCCGCGGTGCCGGAGGTGCACCACACCTCCGACGGCGCGCGCGGCTGAGCGACCCCGCAGCAGCACCCGCAGCGCCCGGGTCCGGTCCGCCGGGCCCGGGCGCTGCTGTGTCCGTGGGCGTGTTCCACACCTCCGGCATGAACAGGTATTCAGTCTTGCAGTGTTGTGCAGGCCAGTCGTACGGTTCCGCCGGACCGAACCAGCCTGCGAGGAGACACCCGTGCACATCGCCGAGGGCTACCTGCCGCCGCTGCACGCGGCGGCCTGGACCGTCGTGGCCGCCCCCTTCGTGGTGCACGGGGCCCGCGCCGTCGCCCGGCAGGTTCGCGAGGACCCCGACACCAAGCTGCTGCTCGCCGCGGCCGGGGCGTTCACCTTCGTGCTCTCCGCCCTCAAGATCCCGTCGGTGACCGGCTCGTCGTCGCACCCGACCGGGACCGGGCTGGGGGCGGTGCTGTTCAAACCTCCGGTGATGGCGCTGCTCGGGACGGTGGTGCTGTTCTTCCAGGCAGTCCTGCTCGCGCACGGCGGCCTGACCACCCTCGGCGCGAACGCGTTCTCGATGGCGATCGCCGGCCCGTGGATCGCCTACGGGGCGTTCGTCGCCGTCCGGCGGCTCGGCGGCTCGCTCGGCCCCGCGGTGTTCGCCGCCGCGTTCCTCGCCGACCTCGGCACCTACACGATCACCAGCGCCCAGCTCGCGCTGGCGTTCCCGGACCCGACCTCCGGTGTCGGTGGCGCGTTCGGCACCTTCGCCGGCATCTTCTCGATCACCCAGATCCCGCTCGCGGTCGCCGAGGGCCTGCTGACCGTGCTGGTCGTCCGGCTGCTGACGAAGATCAGCCCCGACGAGCTGCGACGGCTCGGGGTGCTGCGGCCGCGGCCCACCGCCGCTGCCACCGATGCGAAGGAGGCGTCGGTGTGAGCCGCTCGACCCTGGTCAACGTCCTGCTCGTGGTCGCCGTGGTGGCCCTGTTCGCGGTCCCGGTGCTGTTCGTCGAGGGCGAGTACGCCGGTACCGACGGCCAGGCAGGCGAGGTCATCGAGGAGACCGGCTACCAGCCCTGGTTCTCCCCGGTGTGGGAGCCGCCGTCGGGCGAGATCGAGTCCGGGATCTTCGCGATGCAAGCGGCCGCAGGGGCCGGGGTGCTCGGCTACTGCCTGGGCGTGGCCCGCACCCGCAGGCGTGCCCGGGACGCCGGGGCCGTCCCGGCCGGGCCGGGTGAACCGCCGGCCGGCCGGGGCTGATGCTGCCGATCGACGAGGTCGCCCACGCCAACCGCTGGCGAGCCCGTCATCCCGGCGAGAAGGCGTTCCTCGCGCTCGGCCTGCTGGTGCTGACGGTCGCGCTCCCGCCGTGGCCCGGCGCGGCGCTCTGCGGTGCCGCCGCGCTCACGCTGCTGCTGGCCGGCGCCCGGATCCCGCTGCGCACCGTCGGCCGGCTGCTGCGCCTCCCGCTCGGGTTCGTGCTGGTCGGGGCGATCCCGCTGCTGATCACCGTGGGCGGTGACCCGTGGCTCGCCCCGGCGCCCGGCGGACCGGTGCGCGCGGCCGAGCTGGTCGGCCGGTCGATGGCCGCGGTGAGTTGCCTGATCCTGTTCGCCGCGACGACCCCGGTGTCCGACGCGCTGCCCCGGCTGCGGTTCATCCCGGCGCCCGTCACCGAGGTGGCGTTGCTGATCTACCGGATGCTGTTCCTGCTGCTGGACTCGCTGCATGCGGTCCGCGAGGCGCAGACCCTGCGGATGGGCTTCGGATCCTGGCGCGCCACCTACCGGTCGCTGGCCGGGCAGGGGAGCGCGATCTTCGTGCGGGCCTTCGACCGGGCGCGGCGGCTCGAGGCCGGGCTGGCCTCCCGCGGCTACGACGGCGTGCTGCGGGTCCGCCCCGGCGAGCGCCCGGTCTCGGTGGTGTTCGTGACCGCCAGCGCGGTACTGCTGGCGACGCTCGCCACGACCACGCTGCTGGCGACGCTGTGACCCCGCCCGTGCTGGAGGGGCGCGGCCTGGTCTTCGGTTACCGGGGCGGCCCGCCGGTGCTCGACGGCGCCGATCTCGCCGTCCGGACCGGGCGCCGGCTCGCCGTGCTCGGCCCGAACGGGGGCGGCAAGACCACTCTGTTCCGGTTGCTGCTCGGGCTGCTGGTGCCCCGTGACGGCGAGGTGCTGCTCGACGGCGTACCGCTGGACCGCCGGCGGCGCGGCCTGGCCCGGCTGCGGGAAAGCGCCCAGCTGGTGCTGCAGGATCCGGACGACCAGCTGTTCGCCGCCGACGTCGCCCAGGACGTCTCGTTCGGCCCGCTGAACCTGGGCCTGGACCCGGCCGAGGTGGACCGGCGGGTGGCCGGTGCGCTGGCCGCCGTCGGCGTCGCGGACCTGGCGGACCGCCCGACCCACCTGCTGTCGTTCGGGCAGCGCAAGCGGGTCGCGATCGCCGGCGCGCTCGCCGTGCGACCGCGGCTGCTGGTGCTCGACGAGCCGACCGCCGGGCTGGACCCGGCCGGCGTCGAGGAGCTGGTCGCGACGCTGCACCGGCTGCACGACGACGGCACCGCCGTCGTGCTGTCCACCCACGATGTCGACCTGGCCCACCGCTGGGCCGACGACGTCGCGGTCGTCGCCGGGGGCCGGATCCGGACGGGCAGCGCGCCGGAGGTGCTCGGTGATCCGGCCCTGCTCGCCGGGGCCAGGCTCGGTCCGGCGTGGGCACCCGCGGTGGCCCGGCTGCTCGGCGAGCTCGGGCGCACCGGCCCGCCGCCGCGCACCGCCGCCGAGCTGCACGCGCTGCTCGACGGGTTCCCGGCCCGCCGAGTGTGACGTTCCGGCCCTCGCGACGACCGGACCGTCACACTCGACCCGGAACGTGCTGGGGGTGAGGGGGGTCAGTCCCGGTGGTCGGCGGGACGCTTCTCGGTGAACGCCGCCATCGCCTCGTGCAGGTCCGCCGACATCAGCGCCCCGCTGTTCCAGGTGGCGATCTGCTCCAGGCCGTCGGCCACCGAATGGTCGCGGGCGTAGGTGATCGCGTGCTTGGTGCCGCGCATCGCCAGCGGGGACTTCGCAGCCAGCTCGGCGGCCACCGTCGCGACCCGCTCCTCCAGCGCGGCCGGGTCCGGCAGCACCTCGTTGACCAGCCGCATCGCCGCGGCCTCCGCGCCGTCCACCGGGCGGCAGGTGTAGGCCAGCTCCCGGGCGACGCCCTCGCCGACGATCCGCGGCAGCCGCTGCAGCACTCCGACGTCGGCGGCCAGGCCCATGTCGACCTCCTTGAGCACGAACCGGGCGTCGGCGCTCGCGTAGCGCAGGTCGCAGGCCACGGCCAGGTCCAGCCCGGCCCCGACGCACGCCCCGTGCACCGCGGCGATCACCGGCTTGCGGCACCGCTCCACCGCGGTCAGGCAGTCCTGGAGGTCGAGGATGGTCCGGCGGAGCTTGTCGGCGCCGTGCCCGGGGGAGGGGTCGGTCGCGGTCTGCTGCAGCCCGCCGAGCATGGACAGGTCGATACCGGAGCAGAAGTGCTTTCCGTTGCCGCTGATCACGAGCACCCGGACGGCGGGGTCGTCGTCCAGGGCCCGGACGGCGTCGCGCAGCTCGAACCACATCGGCTCGCTCATCGCGTTCGCGGCTCCGGGGCGGTCCAGCCGCAGCCGTGCGACCCCGTTCGCCACCTCGATCGACAGCGTGGACGAACGTTCCGCTCCGCGGCTCTCCGCCGTCGGCTCACCCATGTTCCGAACTCCTCGCCTCACCCGCACGGACGCATCGAGGCTACCCCGGAGTAACCGGCACTGAGAGGATGCCCGGCATGGGGGTGCGGAGTCCGGAACGCCGGACGTGGTGGGTGGCGTGCGGGCTGCTGTTCGCGGTCGCGGTGGGGCCGAACGTGCCCACGCCGCTGCTGCTGATCTACCGCGAGCAGCTCGATCTGGCGCCCAGCACGCTCGCCGCGATCTTCGGCGTGTACGCGCTGGGGCTGGCGCCCTCGCTGCTGTTCGGCGGGCCCGCCTCGGACCGGTTCGGCCGAGTGCGGGTGCTGCTGCCGGCATCGGTGCTGGTCGCGCTGGCCTCACTGGTGTTCCTCGGCGCCACCTCCTCGTCGGGAGGGGCGCTGGGCGTGCTGTTCGCGGCCCGATTCCTGCAGGGGCTGGCCTCGGGTGCGGTGTTCAGCGTCGGCAGCGCCTGGTTGCAGGACCTGGCCGCGGAGCACCCGGGGCCCGACGGCGGGGCGAACGGCCCGGCGCGCGCCGCCCGGTCGGCCTCGATCGCGCAGACCGGCGGGTTCTGCCTGGGCCCGCTCACCTCCGGGCTGCTCGGCGCGTACGGGCCGCTGCCGCTCACGCTGCCCTACCTGGTGCACGTGGCGATGATGGTCGTGGCGCTGGCCGCGGTCGGCCTCGTCGCCGGGACCGGGACGCGCCCGGACGGCGGCGCGAGGCGCGGGCTGCTGCCCCGGCCGGGGCTGGACGGCCGCGCCCGGCGGACGTTCGGCCGCGTCGTCGTGCCGACGGCGGTGTGCGTCTACGCCTTCCCCTCGGTGTCGGTGACCGTGCTGCCGCTGCTGCTGCCCGGCGTGACGGGGCTGGTCGCCTTCACCGGGCTGCTGGCCGCGCTGACCCTGGGCACCGGGACGCTGGTGCAGCCGTTCGCGCACCGGCTCGGCCCGCGGACCGGGCCGGTCGGGGCCGGGCTCGGCGCGCTCGGGTTCGCGGCCGGGGTGGTCGCGGCGTACGCGCCGTCCGTCCTCCCGGTCGCCGTGGCCGGGGTGCTGCTCGGTGCCGGTGGCGGGCTGTGCCTGAACGCGGGCCTGACCCTGGTAGGGCGGCTGGCCCCGGTGTCCGGACGCGGTGCGGCGAACGGGCTCTTCTACACCGCCGCCTACGCCGGGTTCGCGACGCCGTACCTGGCGACGGCGTTCGTCACGGTCGAGGAACTGGCGGTACCGCTGCTGGTCCTGGTCGTGGTCACGGCGACGACGGCGGCGTGGCTGGCGGCCCGGACCCGCGCCGGCGCGGGCGGTGACTGAGCCGCCGGGCGGCGTGCGGCGGGGCACTACGCTTTCCGGCGTGCCCGACCTGACCAGCACCGCCAACCCGCGTGTCAAGGGCCTGGCCCGGCTGCGCACCCGCCGGCACCGCGACGCCGCCGGTGTCACCCTGATCGAGGGGCACGACGAGCTGGCACTGGCCCTCGACGCCGGGGTGCGGCCCACCGAGGTCTACTGGGCCCCCGACCTGGTCCGGGACGCCGCGCTGCTGGAGCGGATGACCGGTGCCCGGGCGTTCTCGGTGAGCCGGGAGGTGTTCGCCCGCATCGCCTACCGCGAGTCCCCGGACGGCTGGCTGGCCGTCGCCCCCGCCCCCGGGCGCCCGCTCGACGCGCTGGTGCTGCGCCCGGACGCGCTGGTGCTGGTCGCCGAGGGCGTCGAGAAGCCCGGCAACGTCGGCGCGATGCTGCGCAGCGCCGAGGCCTTCGGTGCGGACGCGGTCGTCATCGCCTCCGCCGACCGGGCCGGGACCGACTTCGCGAACCCGAACGTCGTGCGGGCGTCGAAGGGGACGGTGTTCGCGGTCCCGGTCGCCTCCGCGTCCACTCCGGAGGTACGGGACTGGTTGCGCCGCAACGGTTTCCGCACGGTCGTCACGACACCGGCCGGGGCGGGCGAGCTGGGCCGCACCGATCTCACCGGCCCGTCCGCGCTGGTGATCGGGACCGAGGCCACCGGCGTCACCGACGACTGGCTGACCGGCGCGGACGCCACCGTGGTCATCCCGATGCACGGCACGGTCAACTCGCTGAACGCCTCGGTCGCGGCCGCCGTGGTGCTGTTCGAGGCGGTCCGGCAGCGTACGTCGGTGAGCTGACGCGGCGATTCCCGCGCGCTGCGTGACCTGGTGCCGACGGCGATCTACTACTGGCTCGACCACCCCGACGGGCTCTCGCGCTGCTGCGCTCCCCGGACGACCTGCGCTCCCCGGATGACCTGCGCTCCCCGGATGACGTTGAGCCCGTCCCGGGCGGGCTCGACCGGCTCGACGAGGTCGTGCGCGCCGGGCGGGCGGCGGGGCTCGCGGTGACCGTCACCGGGGACGCCGGCGCGCTCCCCGGCGAGGTGGACCGGGTCGCGTTCGGGATCGTCCGGGAGGCGGTGACCAACGCCGTCCGGCACGCGCCGCAGGCCGCCGAGGTGCGGGTGTCGCTCGTCCGGGAGCCCGGCCTGCTGCGGGTGCGGGTCACCGACGACGGCGGCACCCGACCGGCCGGCGAGCGCGACCGGGCCGGTGGCCAGGGTCTGCGCGGTCTCGCCGAACGCGTCCGGGCCCTGCACGGCGACCTGGACGCCGCTCCCGGACCGGACGGCTTCGTCGTGACGGCGGAGCTGCCGCTCGACACCGCGGACGCGCGCCGGACTGGAGAACGCGCACCCGATCGGGCGCGCGTTCCCGGGTTCGGTGAGCGTTCTGCCGGTGGCGTGGCCGACGGGGGTGGGGTGGCCGGTGGGGGTGCGGGGCATGGGTGAGGTGCGGGTGTTGCTGGCCGACGACCAGCGGCTGATCCGGGCTGGGCTGCGGGTGCTGCTCGAGACCGAGGACGGCTACGCGGTCGCCGCCGAGGCCGCCGACGGCGCCCAGGCGGTGCGCGCGGCGCGGCGGACCCGTCCGGACGTGGTCCTGATGGACGTCCCGATGCCCGGCACCGACGCCCTGGCCGAGATCACCGGCGACCCCGGCCTGGCGGGTGCCCGGGTGATCGTCCTGACCACGTTCGACCTCGGGCGGGTTCCTGCTCAAGGACACCGACCCGGTGTCGCTGCTGCGCGCGATCGACCTGGTGCACTCCGGAGAGGCGCTGCTCGCACCGTCGGTGACCCGGCGGTTGATCACCGAGTTCGCCCGGCACGGACCTGCCGCGCCGCCCGCCCGCGACCGGGTCGCCGTGCTGACCGGCCGGGAACGCGAGGTGCTCGCTCGCCCTCGTCGGGCGCGGCCACACCAACGGCGAGATCGCCGCCGAGCTGGTGATCAGCCCGGCCACCGCGCGCACCCACGTGGGCCGGCTGCTGACCAAACTGGACGCCCAGGACCGGGTGCAGCTGGTCGTGATCGCGCACGAGACGGGCCTGGCCGGCGCCCGTCGCTGAGGCCCGCCCGTCGCTGGGGCCGCCCGGCCGCGTCCCGGGGGCCCGACCCCGAGCCGCGGTGTGGCGTCCCCGAGCCGGGAGCCGGGGGACTACGTCGAGGCGCGTAGCCACTGCTGACGTTCCCGCGTCGATGTGCCGGCACCGGTGCCCGGTCGAAACTCGTCCCCATGACCAGAGCGTTCAGCCGGGACTTCCTCGCCTCCGTGCTGGCCGGGGCGGGAGCGGCCGGGGGTGGGATGCTGTTGCAGGCCTGCGGGGCGGTCCCGGTGTCGGCACCGCGCCCGGTCCCGTCGTCCCGGCCGCTCGCGATCCCACCACTCGCGCCGTCCACGGTGGACGCCTCCGGGACCCGGACGTTCGCGCTGAGCGCCGCGCCCGACGCGCCGGGTTCCTGCCCGGTGCAACCGAGACCACCACCACGCACTGGCACGGCATGCTCACGACCGATCGGCCCGGGCCCCGATCGACCTACGGGTCGGTCGGGGTCTGTCGTCTGTGGATGACACAGGCGGCCGAGCGGGTGGCCGTGGCCGGCGCGTCGGACGCAGGCCGGCCGCATCAAGATCACGTGCAGCGCCACCGGCCGGTCGACCGGCACGGACGCACTGCCGCCACACGGCACAACCCGCCCCCGACCCGGCACTCTCCACAGTCTTGATGAACCCGCGGACGGCCGGATAACGCCATCCCTCGACCCCGCGACGAATGCGACGTGACTACCACACCGCAGCAGCAGCAGCCCCAGCCCCAGTACCAGCCGCCGGAGGGTGGCTACCCCTACCAGCAGGCCCCGGTCGAGCCACCGAAGAAGAAGCGCCACGTCTTCCGGTGGGTGTTCCTCGGCATCCAGGCCCTGTTCCTGGCCTGGATCATCGGCGGAATGTCGGCCACCGGCCCGGCGTGCGCCCCGAACCTGTCCGCGGAGGCGTGCCAGGCCGCACAGGGCATCGGCACTGGCATCGGCGTGGCGTTGATCGTCGCGCTGTGGATCGCCGTGGACTTCATCCTCGGCATCACGTACCTGATCTTCCGCAAGAAGTAGCCGAACCCAACCCCCGATCTATCGGAGCCTGCGTCGGGCGACCGGTAGTCACGCACTTCACCCGACGCACAACCGTCGCCCCGCGCTCATCCAGAGTGCGGGGCGACGTCTATTCACCCGACGATCTGCCGGCGCGGCGACGACCCGTATTCCGGCCGCGCGGCGCGGCGTCACGCTGCCGCTGGGCCGCCCACACAGCCCGATTCGTCGCCGACCGCCGGGCGCGCGCCGACGGGTGGCCGGAGTCGTTCACCGCGTTCCGGCGGGCGTCCCGCGCGTGCTAACGGCCGGCCAGCCACGCCCGCCACGTGACCTTCGGGATCGGCCGGCACGCGACGACCGCCACGCCGATCACTACGCCGAGCGCCGCCACCGCGGCGCCGACCCAGAACGTCACCGGCGACCACCGCTCCGCCGCACCGCCGAACGCGGGACCGACCATCATCATCACTCCGATCACGAGGCACGTCGACGCCTCGGCCATCACGAACCCGCGCCGCCTCCGGGCACGCCGCCCGGTTCCGCGCAGCCGGTGCCGGCCGCCGTCGACGGCTGGCCGCACCAGCCGATCCCGACCGGAGCCACCTGGACTCCGGAGTGGACCCTCGAGCAGCCGGCGGCGACGCTCTGGTACCACCCGCACCCGCACCCGCACGGGCACACCGAGCGGCACGTGCACCGCGGGCTGGCGCTCGACCACGCCCTGGCCTGGCACGGCGGGATGCTGGCGGTGCACGTGCCGCTGGGGATCGCGATCGTCGTCGTGCAGCTGGCGATCGCCGTCCGCGCGCTGAGCCCGGTCCGCCAGGCCCCGGCGGACCGGGCGGCTCTCAGCCGGTGAGCTCGGCCCGCAGCCGCTTCTTGTCGGTCTTGCCGATGCCGGTCAGCGGCAGCCGCTGCACGAAGCTGATCTCGCGGGGCACGTACATCGCGCCCGCCCGGTCGGCCACCAGGTCGCCGAGCTCAGCGCCGGTCGGTGCCGGGTCGGCTGGGACGACGGCCGCGTGCACCACCTCGGCGCCGTCGGTGTCCGGGGCGCCGAACACCGCCGCCTGCCGGACGCCCGGGTGGTCCATCAGGACGTCCTCCAGCTCGGAGGTGTACACGTGCCCGCCGACGACGACGACCATGTCCTTCACCCGGTCCACCAGGTGCAGGTAGCCGGCGTCGTCCTGCCAGGCGACGTCGCCGGTGCGCACCCAGCCGTCCACGATCGTCTCCGCTGTCAGCTCGGGCTGCTTCCAGTAGCCGTCCATCTCGGTGCCCGTGCGCACCCACAGCTCGCCACGCTCGCCGGGGCCGACCCGCGCGCCGTCGTCGCCGACGATCGCGATCTCGGTGCTCGGGATGGGCCGGCCGACGGTCTCCAGCAGCTCCGGTTTGCCGTGCTCCTCCGGGGTGAGCGCGCTGATCCCGCCGGCCTCGGTCTGGCCGTAGAACTGGCTCAGCACCGGCCCGATCCGGTCGACCGCCTCGGCGATCCGTCGCGGGTTGGCCGGTGCGCCGCCGTAGACCACCGAGCGCAGCGCGGACAGGTCGGTCCGCTCCAGCGCGGGGTGGTCGAGCAGCCGGTAGAGCAGCGGTGGCAGCAGGAAGGTGTGCGTGATCCGCTCCCGGCCGAGCGCGTCCAGGAAGGTGCCCGGCTCGAAGCCGTCCTGCAGGACAACGATGCCGCCGCCGCCCAGCGTCCGGTCGGCGATCGCCCCACCCGCGTGCGCGATCGGGGTGGCGACCAGCAGCCTGGCGCCGGCGCCGTCGGTCCCGAACCCGGACAGGTGCTCGCGCACCTCGGCCGTCCGCAGGTGGTGGGCGAAGGTGTAGGTGATGCCCTTCGGATGTCCGGTGGTGCCGCCGGTGTGCCGGACCTGCTCGATGTCGCCGGGCCGGGCCCGCCCGCTGATCGGCTCGGCCGGGGCGTCCGCGGACTCCGCGAGGACGTCCGGCCAGTGGTCGGTGGCGCCGAGCCCGAGCGCGTCGACCGGGGCCGCGCGGTCCAGGATCTCGGCCGCCGGAGCTGCGTGCGGGGCGTCGACCAGCACGAGCGCGGCCTCGACGTCGTCGACGATCCGGGCCTGTGCCTCGACCGACAGGCCCTCGTGCGGCTGGGTGATCCCGGCGCCGAGCAGGTTCACCGCGTACCGGGCCGCCATCGCCTCCGGGGTGTTCCCGGCGAGCAGCGCCACGACGGTGCTCGGCCGGACCCGGCCGTCGAGGGTGTGCGCGAGGCGATGCACCGTGTCGGCCAGCTCGCCGCCGGTGAGCCGGCGGTCGTGGTGGACGAGGGCCTCACGGTCCCGGTCGTCCGCCAACGCCGCCAGGATCTCCTCGATGTCCGCGTGCGCCGCGGTCGTCATGTCGCCTCCCGTACTCGCTTCCAGGTCTATTGCTCGATGCAACGATCCGTTGCGGCGCGGGTTTCCCGATGGTGATCCGATCGACACCTCTCGTTTGCGTCGCGCGGGTCACCCGGGCCGGTCGCGGGTACACACCGACCATGACGACGGAGATCGGGAAGGTGTCCGGGCTCTGCCTGGGCTCGAACGTGTTCGGCTGGACCGCCGACGAGCAGGCGTCGTTCGCGCTGCTCGACGCCTTCGTGGACGCCGGCGGGACGATGCTGGACACCGCGGACTCCTACATGTTCCGCGCGGAGGGAAACTCCGGCGGCGAGTCGGAGACGATCATCGGGAACTGGCTCGCCGCCCGGCCGGGCGTCCGGGACCGGGTGCAGATCGCGACCAAGGTCGGCCAGCTCCCGGTCCGCCGGGGGCTGGGGCCGGAGAACGTCGCCGCGGCGGCCGAGGACTCGCTGCGCCGGCTGCGGACCGACCGGATCGACCTGTACTACGCGCATGACGACGACGCCGCCGTCCCGCAGGCCGACTACCTGGCCGCCTTCGACCGGCTGGTGGCCGACGGGAAGGTGCTGGCGACCGGGGCGTCGAACTTCTCCGCCGACCGGCTCCGCTCGGCGCAGGAGATCGCGGCCGCGGAGGGACTGACCCGGTTCGCCGCGGTGCAGCCGCACTACAACCTGATGGAGCGCGACTACGAGGCCGAGCTCGCGCTGGTCGCGGAGACCGAGGGGCTGGCCTGCTTCCCCTACTTCGGGCTGGCCAAGGGGTTCCTCACCGGCAAGTACCGGCCCGGCGCCGATGGTGCGGTGGACAGCGGTGCGACGAGCGGGGCGATGGCCTCCGCCCGGGCCGAGGGCGCCCGGGCCTACCTGGACGACCCGCGCGCCGAGAAGGTCCTCGCCGTCCTGGACGAGGTCGCCGACGCGCACCGGGTGGCCCCGGCCGCCGTCGCCCTGGCCTGGCTGGACGAGCAGCCGACCGTCGCCGCCCCGATCGCCAGCGGGCGGACCACCGACCAGCTCGCCCGGATCCTGCCGGCGCTGACCCTGAGGCTCGCCCCGACCGAGCTCGCCGCCCTCTCCGACGCCAGCGCTTCCTGACGCTCCGCCCCACCGGGCGGCTCCTGGGGCACGCGCCCCGCGCCGCGGCTCCCGGGGGCACCTTCGGGGCCCCGGCCGAGGCGAGGGTGCCCCTCGGGACACGGAGAACGCCGTGCGCGCCGGATTCGAGCGCCCTCAGGCAGCGAGGGCGAGGTCGCGGCGCCGCTCGGCACGCTCCATCCGGACGGCGACGGCGAGCGTCGCGAGCCCGAGCAGCGGCAGGATCGTCGCGACGGCGGCCGGCGAGGTCCAGCCCCACCCGGCGGCCAGCACCAGCCCGCCGACGGCGGCGCCGAGCGCGTTGGACACGTTGAAGGCGGCGTGGTGCAGGGCCGCGCCGAGGGTCGGCCCCTCCCGGCCGGCGTCCATCAGCCGGGTCGCCAGCGCCGGGGTGGTCGCGGTGCTGGAGAACGACAGCGTGAACAGCGCAGCCACCGCCGCGACCGCCGACGGTGCGACGAGCGCGAACACCGCGGTGGACAGCGACGCGACGGCCATCCCGACCGCGATCGTGCGCACCGGGGCCAGCTCGGCGAGCCGGCCGCCGACCTGGTTGCCCAGCGTCATCCCGACGCCGAAGACCGCCAGCGCCACCGGGATGGCGTACTCGGCCATCCCGGACACCTCGGTCAGCACCGGTGTGATGTAGCTGTACACGGCGAACGTGCCGCCGAACCCGGCCGCGATCACCGCCATCGTGATCCACACCTGGCCGCGGCGCAGCGCCGACAGCTCGGCCACCACCGAGCCGCGCCGCTGCTCCCGGACGTCCGGCACGAGCAGGTACACCGCGGCCATCGTGATCAGCGCGATCGCCCCGGTCGCCAGGTACGCCGCGGGCCAGCCCGCGGCCTGACCGAGCCAGGTCGCGCCGGGCACCCCGACGATGTTGGCGATCATCAGGCCGCTCATCACGGTCGCGATCGCCCGCGGCCGCCGCTCGCGGGGGACGAGCGAGGCGGCCAGCACCGACGCCGTCCCGAAGTAGGCGCCGTGCGGCAGCCCGGCCAGGAACCGGGTCGCGACGAACGTGCCGAACGTCGGCGCCAGCGCGGACCCGATGTTGGTGACGGCGAGGGCCAGCGCGAGAACGAGCACCATCCGCTTGCGCGGCCAGCGGGCCCCGGCCACGGCCAGCACCGGCGCCCCGACGACGACGCCGAGCGCGTAGGCGCTGATCGCGCCCCCGGCCTGGGGCACCGAGGCGCCGAGGTCGTGCGCGAACGCGGGGAGCAGGCCCATCGAGGCGAACTCGGTGGTGCCGATCGCGAGCCCGCCCAGCGCCATGGCGAACAGCGCGGGGCCTGCCCGTCCCGACCGGGCGGGAGCTGCGGGGTCGTGGCTGGCAGAGTGACGCGGACGCAGAACGAGTCTTTTCATCGCGACACGAGGATAAAGACTCGCTGGTGGGAGGTGTCAAACCCGATGACGACGATGTCGGGCGACTCACGTCCCGGCGGCGTGCCCCGGAGCCCGGGGGCGCGCCCCGGGCGGGCGGAGACCGACCGCTGGCGGGCGACCGCCGAGGTGCTCGCCGAGGTCCGCCGGGACCCCGGGTCGACCCGGGTCGAGCTGGCCCGCCGGCTGGGTCTGGCCAGCGGGTCGGCCACCGAGATCACCGCGCGGCTGCGCGAGCTCGGCTGGGTGGTCGAGGAGCGCGCCCCGTGCGGCGGGCGCGGGCGGCCGACCACCCGGGTCGTCCCGGCCCCGGCCGGGCCCGCCGTCGTGGCGGTCGACGTCCGGTTCGAGGGCTGGCGGGCCGCCCTGGCCGGGCTGGACGGCGTCCCGGTCGCGGTGCGGTCCGGGCGGCACGCCCACCGGGACCCGGACGCCGTCGCCGCGGAGCTCGACACGGTCGTCGGCGGCCTGGTCGCGGCGCACCCGGGACCGGTCGTCGCGGCCGGGGTGGGGGTGGCCGCGACGGTCACCGACGAGCACCAGGCCCAGGGCACCGGCCAGGGCTGGAGCCCGCTCGACGTGCGCCGGATCGGTGCCGGGCAGGGCCTGCCGGTGCTCGCCGGGAACGACGCGAACCTGGCCGCCGTCGCCGAGGTCCGGGACGGCGCCGCGGCCGGGGCCGGGACGGCGCTGTTCCTCACCGTCGAGGTCGGGATCGGCGGCGCGCTGGTGCTGCAGGGGCGCCCGCAGACCGGCGCCCGCGGCGCGGCGGGGGAGTTCGGGCACCTGCCCTTCGGCGACCCGGCCCGCGAGTGCGCGTGCGGCGCCCGGGGCTGCTGGAACTCCGAGGTGGACGGTCGCGCGCTGGCCCGGACGCTGGGTGAGGCGGAGCCGGACGACCCGCACGGCCACACGCTCGCGGTCCTGGAACGCGTCCGGACCGGCGACGCGGTCGCGGCGGACGCGGTGGGGCGCATCGCGGCCGCGCTCGGCCGGGGCACCGGCGGGCTGGTGAACGCACACGACCCGGAGGTCGTCGTGCTCGGCGGCCTGGGGACGGCACTGCGCGCGACCGCGCCGGACGACTTCGCCGCGGCCTACACCGCCGGTCTGATGGCCTTCCGCCGCGACGACCCGCCGCCGGTCGTCGACGCCGCGCACGGCGCCGACGGCGTGCTGCGCGGCGCCGCCGCGATCGCGCTGGACCACGTGACCTCGGCGGAGGGCCTGGCGGCCCGTGAGTGGTTGTCGCGGTCCTGACCGCGATAACCACTCACGGGCGCGGCAGCGCCCGCAGGTTGCTGCGCGCCAGCTCGATCATCTTCCCGACCCCGCCGTCCAGCACGGTCCGGGTCGCGGCCAGGGCGAACCCGCGGACCTGGGTCGCGGTGATGTGCGGCGGGACGGACAGAGCGTTCGGATCGGTGCGCACGTCCACAACGGACGGTCCGTCGTGGTCGAGCGCCGCCCGCAGCGCGGACCGGACGTGGGCCGGGTCGTTCACGGCGACGGCGTGCGCCCCCGCGGCGCGGGCGATCCCGGCCAGGTCGGACGGCCCGTGGTCGGTCTGGAACGACGGGTAGCCGGCCACCATCATCTCCAGGCGGATCATGCCCAGCGAGCCGTTGTTGAACGCCACCACGGTCAGCGGCAGCTGCTGCTCGACGGCGGTGAGCAGCTCGCCGAGCAGCATCGTCAGCCCGCCGTCGCCGGACAGCGAGACGACCTGGCGTCCGGGGAAGGCGCAGGACGCGCCGATCGCGTGCGGCAGCGCGTTGGCCATCGTCCCGTGCCGGTACGAGCCGATGATCCGGCGGCGCCCGTTCGGTGTCAGGTAGCGCGCCGCCCATACGTTGCACATGCCGGTGTCCACGGTGGCGATCGCGTCGCCGTCCATCTCGTCGTCCAGCACGTCGGCGACGTGCTCGGGATGGATCGGGCGCATGTTCTCGACCCGCTGGGTGTACGCGCCGACGACCTTCTCCAGCGCCTCGGCGTGCCGGCGCAGCATCCGGTTCAGGAAGCCCCGGTCGGTCTTGGTCGTGATCCGCGGCAGCAGCGCCGCCAGGGTGGAGCGGGTGTCGCCGTGCACGCCGAGATCGAGCACCGTGCGCCGGCCCAGGTGCGCGGCGTCGGCGTCGATCTGGACGGTCCGGGCCTGCGGCAGGAAGTCGTCGTAGGGGAAGTCGGTGCCGATCAGGATCAGCAGGTCGGCCTCGTGCGTGGCGTCGTAACAGGCGCCGTAGCCGAGCAGGCCGCTCATCCCGACGTCGTAGGGGTTGTCGTACTGGATCCACTCCTTGCCGCCGAGCGAGTGCCCGATCGGGGCCTGCACCGCCCGGGCCAGCGCGAGCACCTCGTCCCGCGCGCCGGCGATCCCGGCGCCCACGAACAGCGTCACCGACGACGCCGCGTCCACCAGCCGGGCGAGCTCGTCGACCTGCTCGTCGGCCGGGACGACGGTGCCCGAGGGCGCGACCAGGTCGGAGAACCCGGTGGCGTGCGCGGCCGGTTCGGCGCTCACGTCGCCGGGCAGGACCAGTACCGACACGCCCGGCCGGGCCAGCGCGGTCTGCATCGCGATCCGCTGCAGGCGGGGCATCTGCAGCGGCCGGGAGACCAGCTCGCAGAACCCCGAGCACTCGGTGAACAGCTGCTCGGGGTGGGTCTCCTGGAAGTATCCGGTGCCGATCTGGCTCGACGGGATGTGCGAGGCGATCGCCAGTACCGGGGCGCCGGTGCGGTGCGCGTCGAAAAGGCCCTGCACGAGGTGGGTGTTGCCGGGCCCGCAGCTGCCGGCGCAGACGGCGAGCCGGCCGGTCAGCTGCGCCTCGGCGGCCGCGGCGAGCGCCGCGGCCTCCTCGTTGTGCACGTGTACCCAGCGGATCCGGCCGTCCCGGCGGATCGCGTCGGCGAGCGGGTTGAGGCTGTCCCCGACCAGCCCGTAGATCCGCTCGACCCCCGCCTGGTGCAGAAGTTCGATCATCTGGTCGGCCACGGTGCGGCTCACCGGCACGCTCCCTTCGCTCGGTTCGTCGCGCCCGGGTTCCCCTCCGGGACGCCCGCCGAACCGTGGGCCGGTGTGTCGTCCGCTGCCGTGGGGTGCCGACGGTCGCGGGGTGGTCACGTTCGGCGTGTCGGAATGGCCCCCCGGTGCGCGTTCCCGGAACGTGGATGTACATTTCTCCCACATTCCGGAGAGGAGGATGATCAGATGATCATTCTGGGACTGATTCTGCTGGTCGTCGGATACTTCACCAACATCGGCCTGCTCACCACGCTGGGCGGCATCCTGCTCGTGATCGGCGTGATCCTTCTGATCCTCGGGGCGATCGGCAAGCCGGTGGGCGGTCGGAAGGCCTGGTTCTGACCAGGCCGATCGCGACCGGATGACGTCCGGGTGGCGGTCGGCTCACGACGACATCGGGGGCGCGGTTCCCGGGATATCCCGGAAGCCGCGCCCCTGGCGCATTCCGGTTGCCCATCGGACCGGAGGTTCATGTTTCACCCGTCGTTCCGGGGGTACCGAGACGTTTCTCGTCGTGACACTCGATCACGAGTTCCGGGGTTTTCATCGGATGCCCAGCGTTGCGCGTGCGCGGGCCGGAGTGGCGGGTGTCGCGCCGGTCGTATCGAGCACCCGCAAGGCGCCCTCGATCAGGTCGCGGTTGGACGGCGTCGCCCCGGCCGGGTCCCGGAAGTCCTCCAGCCCGACCCGCAGGTGCCCGCCGCGGCGCACCGCCAGTTCGGCCAGCCCGGACCCGACGACGTCGCCGCCCAGCACGGCCACCGACCACGGCAGCCCGGAGGGCTCCAGCAGCTCCAGGTAGGCCTCCAGCGCCGCCGGCGTCGGGGGCAGGCCGAACTGCAGGTCGTCGGCGAAGTAGAGCTTCACGATCGCGCCCGGCGGTACCCGCCCGTGCCGGTGCAGAGTCAGCGCGGTGCGCAGGAACCCCGGCTCGAAGATCGAGATGCTGGGTGCGGCCCCCAGCTCCGCGGTCCGGGCGAACATGTACTCGGTGTCGGCGAACGAGTTCTGGTACGGCTCCGGCGCCGCGGCCTCGGGGGCGGCGCCGTCCGCGGTCAGGCCGACGTTCACCGAGCCCGGGTCGACCAGGGTCATCCCGCCCAGCCCGCGCCGGGCCAGTTCCTCGACGTGCGCCCAGCGGCGCCGCACCGGGATGTCCCGGGCGCCGGCCGCCATCGTCGGGTAGAGCAGAGCGTCCGGGTGCCGGTCCAGCACCGGTGCCCATGCCTGCAGGTAGGGCTCGACGGCGTGCACGCCGTCGGACGTGAACATGGGCTCGTCGTTGTGGTTGTGCGCGATCGCCGCGCCGAGGTCGAACGCCTCGATCGCCTGCTCGGCGATCTCCTCCGGGGTGCGCGGGACGTGCGGGTTGCGGGCGCGGGTCGTCGCGCCGTTCAGGGCCACTTCGAGGATCACCGTCGAGTCCACGACGGCAGCATCGCGGGTCCCGAGCCCGGCCGCACCCCCGCGCTGCCTTACCGGGCGGTCGACCGGCCGTGCGCTCCCGAACCGGGCCCTCGCTCGGCGCGGAACCCCGGGCAGGTGCGGAGGGGCCCCGGCAGTGGGGCAGCGGGCCGGCGCCGCCCACGTCGTAGGCTCGCGCACGTGATCGGGAGCCGAGCCCTGCCGCCGCGTCGCGGCCACCGTCGTGCCGGCCCGGCGTTCCGGTGCGGTGCCCTCCCGGCGCTGGCCGTCCTCGCGTTGCTCGCGGGTTGCGCCGACCCGGCCCCGCCGCTGTCCGACGGCCCCGCGGGCGCGGCCCCGGCCGACGGACTCACCCGGATCGTCCAGCTCGCCGCCGAGCGTGCGGTGCTCTCCGACCGGGTCGCCGCGGCCAAGTTCGGCACGCCGGCGCCGGTCACCGACCCCGCCCGGGAGGCGGCGGTGCTCGACGGCGCCCGCGCGGACGCGACGAGTGCCGGCGTCGACCCGGAGTGGGTGGCGCGCGTGTTCACCGATCAGATTGCGGCCAGTACCCAGGTGCAGAACGACCTGATCCGCGGCTGGACCGAGCGGCCCGACACCGGCCCGGCCGAGCAGGCCGACCTCACGCAGGTGCGCCCCGAGCTCGACCGGATCGGCGACGAGCTGGTCGCCGCGCTGGCGCTGGCCGCCCCGGCGCGCGGGCACGAGGACTGCCCGACCGGGCTCGCCCAGGCCGCCGTCGCGGCGGCCCG
Source organism: Pseudonocardia nantongensis (assembly GCF_046546495.1). Classification (NCBI taxonomy): domain Bacteria; kingdom Bacillati; phylum Actinomycetota; class Actinomycetes; order Pseudonocardiales; family Pseudonocardiaceae; genus Pseudonocardia; species Pseudonocardia nantongensis. The sequence goes on from NZ_JBKGXT010000002.1 coordinate 331,113, forward strand.
TCCGCTCGACGACGTGCACAAGGCGGCGCTGGGTCGCGGGCTGGCCTCGGTCTGCGACGGCACCGCCGAGGGCTGAGTCGCGCCCGCTCGTGCGTGACGGCGGCGTTTCGTCCCGCCGCAGGCCTTGCGTCCCCGGATAGTACGTGCTCGGATTAGTCTGGAGGTGGTCGCGATGGACCAGAACCTGTTCAACGACATCTGTCTGCAGCAGCTGACCCTGTCCGGGGTGCACGAGGGCGAGACCGTGGTGGTGCTGACCCGCGGTGCGGAGCGTGGCGAGTACGCCGACGCGTTCCTCTGGGCGATCCAGCGCCTCGGAGCGACCGGTTATCACATGCGGCTCCCGTCGCCGGCGAGCGCGGGCGGTGCGTGGGCGGTCGGCGACTCCGGGCTGGGGAACATCCCCCTGGCGGTGAACGCGCTGAAGGCGGTCGACATGGTGGTGGACTGCACGTTCCTGCTGTTCTCCCCGGAGCAGTTCGCGATCCAGGACGCCGGGACGCGGATCCTGACCGCGGTGGAGCCGCCGGAGCTGCTGGCCCGGTTGATGCCCACGACCGAGCTGCGGGAGCGGGTGGAGACCGGCGCGGAGTTGCTGGCCAAGGCCTCGGCGATGCGGATCACCAGCCCGCACGGCACGGATGTGACCTACCAGCTGGGCATGTATCCGACGATGTCGGAGTACGGCTACACCGACACCCCGGGCCGGTGGGATCACTGGCCGGCGGCGTTCGTGTTCACCGGCGGTTCCGACGACGGCGTCGACGGCAAGATCGTCCTCGCCCCGGGTGACGTGCTGCTGCCGTTCAACACCTACGTCCAGACCCCGGTGGAGATCACCATCGAGGCCGGGTTCATCCGCGACATCCGCGGCGGCCAGGGCTCCTCGGGGCTGGACGCGGACCTGCTCGCCTCCTACATCAAGAGCTTCGACGACCCGCGCGGCTACGGCATGTCCCACGTCGGGTGGGGTCTCGACGAGCGGGCGCACTGGCACGGGCTGACCCAGTTCGGTGGCGGCATGGGCATGGAACTGCGCTCCTTCTACGGCAACGTGATGTTCTCGATCGGCCCGAACAACGAGCTCGGTGGCCCGAACGACACCGCGTGCCACTTCGACATCCCGATGCGCGGCAACAGCCTCTACCTCGACGACGAGCTGATCGTCGACGCCGGTGAGCTGACCGTGCCCGAGATGCGCCCGGTGAACCGCCGATGAGCCGGGACCTGCACGTGGGGATGATCGTCCCCAGCTCGAACCTGACGATGGAGACCGAGCTCCCGCGGATGCTCGCCGCCCGCGAGCAGATCCTGCCCGAGGAGCGGTTCGTGTTCCACGCCGCGCGGGCGCGGATGCAGCACGTGACCCCCGAGCAGCTGGTGGCGATGAACGCCCAGGCGAAGCGGGCCGCGGCCGAGCTGGCCGACGCCCGCCCCGACGTGGTGGCCACCGCCTGTCTGGTCGCGATCATGGCGCAGGGCCCGGGGTATCACTGCACCGCCGAGGACGACATCACCACCGCCCTGCGCGCCGAGGGCTCGCAGGCACCGGTGGTCTCCAGCGCCGGGGCGCTGCTGTCGGGGATCACCGCGCTCGGGGTGTCCCGAGTCGCGATCATCACCCCCTACATGCCGCCCCTGACCCAGGCCGTGATCGCCTACCTCGAAGACGCCGGCGTCGAGGTCGTCGACTCCCTGTCACTCGAGGTCCCCGACAATTTGGCGGTGGCCCGGCTCGACCCGGCCGACCTGCGCGAGCACCACCGCAAGCTCGACCTGTCCCGGGCCGAGGCACTCGTGCTCAGCGCGTGTGTGCAGATGCCCTCATTGCCGGCGATCGCACCGGTGCAGGACGAGATCGGCATCCCGGTGCTGTCCGCAGCGACCGCGACCACCCACCGCATCCTCACCGAGCTCGGCCTCGACCCCCGGGTTCCCGGCGCGGGGGCGTTGCTGGCGGGCTGACCCGCACGCCCGTGGCCCGCGCTCCGCCCCCGAGGGGCGCGGGCCCGTCGGTGTGCCCGGATCCGCCGGGGTCGCCGCCGGGGCCGAGCAGGACGAGCCGGATCGGGCCAGGACAGAACTGGACAGGGCGAAGCCCATTCCTGTACATGTTTGTACATGTCTGAACAGGGTGGTCGGTCCAAGCGGGCCCGACTCGTCGCGGACCTGACCGGACGGATCCACTCCGGACGGCTCGGGCACGGCGAGCGGCTGCCCGGGGAGAACCAGCTCGCGCAGACCTACGCGGTGTCCCGCGGCACCGTGCGCAGCGCGCTCGCCGAGCTGGCGCGCCGCGATCTCATCGCGACCGAGACCGGGGTCGGCTCCTTCGTCACCTTCGACGGCGCCCGGCTGGACCAGCAGCTCGGCTGGGCGCGGGCGCTGGCCGAGTCCGGCGCCGAGGTCGCCACCGAGCTGCTCGGCATCACCGCGGGCGGCGATCCCGGTCTCGAGCAGCGGGAGGGCCCGCTGGTGACCGTTCATCGGCTGCGCCGGGCCGGCGGTCGGCCGGTGTCGCTGGAGACCGCGTCGCTGCCCGCCACCGCCGCGCTCGCCGGGCTCCCGGAGCGGGGCCTGGTGAACGGGTCCATCACGGCGACCCTCGCCTCCGCCGGGCTGCACGGTGCGACCGGCGAGCAGTGGATCTCCGCCGAGCCGCTCGACGCCGCGGACGCCGCTCGTCTCGAGCGCGCGCCGGGTGAGCTGTTCCTGCGGGCGACGCGGGTCACCCGCACGGCCGGCGGCGGACTCGTCGAACACGTGGTGAGCCTGCTCGACCCGCAACGCTTCCGGTTCCATCTCGCTTTCGGCCCGGCCGAGGAGGCCATGGGTGCTTCCGGCCTCGCCGGGGACGCCTCCGGTTCGGTCACGGGTGCTTCCGGCTCCGCCGGGGACGCACGGTGAGCGGCGAGCGGGACCGCGCGCTCGGTGCGCTGCTCGGCCTCGCCGTCGGCGACGCCCTCGGCATGCCGACCCAGTCGATGTCCCGGGCGGCGATCGCGGCCCGCTACGGCGCCGTCGACCGGCTGCTCGACGGCGCCGACGACCAGCCGATCGCGCCGAAGCTCCCGGCGGGGACGGTCACCGACGACACCGAACAGGCGCTGCTGCTCGCCCGGATACTCCTCGCCCACGACGGACGGGTGCCCGCGCACGTGTTCGCCGCCGCGCTCGAGGACTGGGAACGACAGATGATCCGGCGCGGGTCCCTGGACCTGCTCGGGCCCTCCACCCGCCGCGCGCTGACCCGGCTCGCCGAGGGCGAGCCGCCGGAACTCGCCGGTCGTGACGGCGTCACCAACGGCGCCGCGATGCGGGTCGCCCCGGTCGGCATCGCCGCGACCGGCCCACGGCTGCTCGACGCCGTCGTGGAGTCCGCGGTCGTCACCCACAACACCGCCGCCGGGATCGCGGCCGCCGCGGCGGTCGCCGCAGCGGTCTCCACCGCGGTGGCCGGTGCGGGGCTCCCCGCCGCACTGACCGCCGCGGTGGACGCGGCCCGGGCCGGTGCCCGCCGCGGGAACTGGGTGGCCGGCGCCGACGTCGCCGCCCGGCTGGAGGTCGCGTTCCGCCTGCTCCCCGGGCTCGCCCCGGACGCGCTCGCCGACGCCGTCGCCGGCGTCGTCGGGACGTCGGTGACGGCCACCGAGTCGGTCGTCGCGGCGCTCGGCCTGGCGGCGGCGCTCGGCGACGACCCGCGGGCCGCGCTGGTCACCGCCGCCTCGCTGGGCGGCGACACCGACACGGTCGCCGCGATCTGCGGTGCCGTCCTCGGTGCTGCCCACGGTGCCGCCGGCCTGCCCGCGGACCTGGTCGCGACCGTGCGCCGGATCAACGCGCCGGTGCTCGACCCCCTCGACGACCTGGTCGAGGGGCTGCTGACACTCCGGTCCACCTCTCCCTAGGAGGCTGTCATGGCCACCGGTACGACCGGCACCGACGCCGGTTCCACAGGTGGGGCTCTCGAGACCCGTGGCATCGAGCCCGTGCCCGTCGCCGAACGCCGTGGGCGTCCGGGCGAGCTGTTCTGGGTCTGGTTCGCCGCCAACATCTCGATCCTCGGCCTCCCGCTGGGGGCGACGCTGGTCGCATCCGGGCTCACGGTCTGGCAGGCGGTCATCGCCGCGGTGCTGGGGGCCGTCGGCTCGTTCGCGATCGTCGGGGCCATCTCGATCGCGGGCCGCCGTGGCGGCGCCCCCGGGCTGACCCTGTCCCGGGCCGTGTTCGGCGCGCGCGGCAACATCGGCCCGACGCTGGTGTCGCTGATCTCCCGGCTCGGCTGGGAGACGGTCAACACGACGACGGCCGCGTTCGCCCTGCTGTCGCTGGTCACGATCGTCGCCGGCACGAGCCCGGCGGCGAAGGAGCACCCGGTCATCACGATCGCGTGCATCGCGGTCTTCGTGCTCTGCACGGTGCTCGTCGCGGGACTCGGGCACGGCGTGCTCGTGGCCGTCCAGCGCTGGGCGACCTGGGTGTTCGGCGCGCTCAACATCGTGGTCGGCGGCTTCCTGGTCGCGACGGTCGACTGGACCGCCGTCACGACGGCGGCGCCGGCCCCGGCCGGAGCGGTGGTGGCCGGGATCGGCGTGATCGCGGCCGGGACCGGGATCGGCTGGGTCAACGCGTCGGCCGACATGTCGCGCTATCAGTCGCCGTCGGTGCGGGCCGGCTCGCTGGTGGCCTCGGCGGCCGCGGGCGCCGGGATCCCGCTGGTGCTGCTGATCTCGCTGGGCAGCCTGCTCGCGGCCGGCGACCCGACGCTGGCCGAGGCCGGTGACCCGGTCGCCGCGATCCGCGACCTGCTCCCGGCCTGGATGGCGATCCCGTACCTGGTCGCCGCGTTCGGCGGGCTGCTGCTGGCCAACCACCTGTCGGTGTACTCGGCCGGGCTCACCACGCTGACCCTCGGCCTGAAGGTGCCGCGGGTGTACGCGGTGGTCGTCGACGCGCTGGTGACCTTCCTCGGCGCGATCTACTTCATGCTGGTCGCGGACGGCTTCTACACACCGTTCGTCGCCTTCATCAGCGCCCTGGCGATCCCGAGCACCGCGTGGGTCGGCGTGTTCGCGGCCGACATGCTGCGCCGCCGGCACTACGACCCGGACGCCCTGGTCGACACCACGCGTGCCGGCCGCTACTGGTATCGCGGCGGGATAGAGCCACGGGCCACGACGGCCTGGGCGGTCGCGATCGTCGTCGGGTACCTGTTCGCGACGGTCGGCCCGTCGTCGGCCCCGTGGTTCACCGGCCCGCTGGCGGGGACCTGGCTCGGCGAGAACGGCCTGGCCTGGGTGATCACCTTCGTCGTGGCGGCCGGCGGGTACGGGCTGCTCGGCGGGGCCCGGGAACCACGGTGACCGGCCGGCTGGTGCACACCGGGCAGGTGCTCGTCGACCTGGTCATGCGGGTGCCGTCGCTGCCCCCGCCCGGCGGCGACGTCCTCGCCTCGGACACCGTCATGCTCCCCGGCGGTGGGTTCAACGTCGTCGCCGCGGCCGCCCGGGCCGGTGCCCCGGTGGTCTACGCCGGCGGGCACGGCACCGGGCCGCGCGGGGAGCTGGTGCGGGCGGCGCTCGCCGCCGAGGGGGTCACGGTCGTGGCCGCGCCGGACCCGCACGGCGACACCGGCGTCTGCGTGACCCTGATCGAACCGTCCGGGGAGCGCACGTTCGTGACCGGCAGCGGGGTCGAGTCCGGCCTGGCGGCCGGGTTGGCGCCCAGTACGCCGCAGGACGTGCTCTACGTGTCCGGCTACAGCCTGCTCGTCCCGGACAAGGCCGAGCAGGTCGTGGCCGCCGCGGCGGCCACGGCGGCCACGGCGGCGAGCGTGCTGCTCGATCCCGGGCCGCTGGTGTCCGACGTCCCGCCGGACACCTGGGCCCGGATGCTCGCCGCGACCGGCGTGCTGAGCTGCAACGCCCGGGAGGCCCGCCTGCTGACCGGTGAGCCGGCGGTGGCCGGTGCCGGCCGGGAACTCGCCCGGCAGCTGCCGGACGGAGCGGTCGTCGTGGTGCGCGTCGGCGCCGAGGGCTGCCTGCTGGTCCGCGACGGGCACCTCGAGTCCGTCCCGGCGCCCCCGGTGCGGGCCGTCGACACCAACGGTGCCGGTGATGCGCACTGCGGGGTGCTCGGGGCCGAGCTGTTGCGGGGCACCGGCTGGAGCGAGGCCGCGCGGCGGGCGAACGCCGCTGCCGCGCTGGCCGTGAGCCGGCACGGCCCGGCGACGGCACCGACCCGGGCGCAGGTGGACGCGCTGCTCGCGGTCTGACCCGGCTCCTCAGCCGGGGGTGCCGACCGCGCGCGCCATCTCTCGGGTGGTGCGCTGCACCTCGCCGAACAGCGGCCCGCAGGTCCCCGGGTCGCCGGTCCCGGCGGCGTCCGGCGCGGCCTCGCAGCCGGCCGCGGCGAACCGGTCCAGTGCCTGCTCGACGGTGTCCGCCGTCCCGGCGGCGGCCGGGACGTCCTGGCGCACCTGGGGGACCACGTTGCGGATCTCGGTCGTGAACCGCCCGCAACGGGGGTAGGTCTCGGCCGGGGCACCGGTGGCGCAGGCGTCCGCGGCGAAGAACCGGAACTTGGTGCGCAAGGCGTCGGCCCCCTCGCCGCCGACCCGGTCCGACGCCGACTGCTGGTCGGACGCCGGCGGGTCGGTCCGCTCGATCGTCGCCGGTCCCGTGGAGCAGCCGGCGGCCGCGATCGCCAGGGCCACGAGGCAGGCGGCGGCCCGGAACGGGCGCGGGCCGGGCTTGGGTCGGGTACGCACGTCCCCGACAGTAGGCCGCGGCCGCGAGATCGGCAGGGGCCGGGCCGGTCAGCCGACCAGCGCCTCCAGTGCGTCGCGCAGCAGTCGCAGCGCCTCGGCCGGGTTGTCCCAGAAGACCATGTGCCCGGCGTCCGGGATCCGGACCAGCTCGGCGCCCGGGTTCGCCGCGGCGATCTCCGCGGCACCCGCGGACGGGACGACGGGGGAGTCCGCTCCGTAGAGCACCGTCGACGGCGCGGGCACCGACGGCCACGCGGTGAAGAAATCCTCGGACTCGAACCCGGCGTGCGTGGCCCGGATCGCGGCCTCGTCGCAGGACGACAGCCAGCGCGCCCGCAGCTCCTGCTCGCGGCGCGGCCAGCGCGGCCAGGACGCGGCGACCTCGTCGGCGTCGGTGCCGCGCACGGCCTCGGCGAGCTGGCCGAGGAACGCCTCGCACGTGGTCGGGTAGGGACCGCGGCCGGGCCCGGACAGCGGCGGGTCGACCAGCACGGTCCCGCGCAGCGGCCGGTCACGCCCCGCCCGCACGGCGGCGACGGCGGCGATCCGGGCGCCCATCGAGTGCCCGAGCAGCACCGGCTCGGCGCCCAGGTCCAGTGCGGACAGCACGGCGAGCGCGTCGGAGGCGTAGTCGTCGAGCGACCAGGAGGTCCCGGAGTCGGACAGCCCGCGCCCGCGCACGTCGAGCACCACCGGGCGGCACAGGTCGGTGAGCTCGCGCGCGACGAAGTCCATGGTCGCCGCGGGGCTGGTGATCCCGGGCAGCACCAGCACCGGGACCCCGGAGCCGCCGTAGTCGAGCGCGTGCAGGGCCAGGCCGTCGTGGCGCACCCAGCGCGAGGTCGCCGGGACGTCGGCGAGATCGGCGAGCGCGTCCTGCCGGACCTGGCGGGTGGTCAGCGTGCGGTTCATGCCCGATCCTCCGTGTCGCGGTCCGTCAGGACCTCCGTGTCGCGGTCCTTCAGATACGCGAGAGCCTCGTCGAGGCCGACCACATCGCCGTACTTGGCCTGGATGTCGAACAGGTTGGCCTCGTGCGGGCCCGCAGCGCGGTCGCCGACGCAGTCCCGGGGTACGAGCACCCCGAACCCGGACTGGACGGCGTCCACCGCGGTGGCCCGGACGCACCCGCTGGTGGTCGCCCCGCACACCAGCACGGTGTCCACCCCGGACGCGGTGAGCAGCGCGGCCAACCCGGTGTCGAAGTACGCCGAGGCGCCCTTCTTGGTGATCACGTGATCGGCGTCGTCGACCGGGAGCCGGTCGTCGAACGCGACCGCGTCGGACCCCACGACCAGCCCGCGCATCCCCGGGACCTTGACCAGCCAGGGCAGCGTGTCGCGCTCGGCCGGGGTGAAGGCGATCGTCGTCCAGACGACCGGGGCGCCGGCCGACCGGGCTGCGGCCACCAGCGTCGACGTCGCGGCGACCACGTCGGACAGGTCCGAGCCGGTGGGGTACGCCGGGTCGGTGAATCCGGCGGTCAGGTCCACCACGACGACCGCGGGCCGGTTGCCGCGGCGGGCGCCGGCGCCGAACCCGGCCCGGTCGTAGGTGGCGTCGGTCTCGCTGCCGTGCAGGCTCATGCGGTGCTCCCCGCGGTCGTGGTCGGTGCCGCGTCGAGCGCGGACTGCAGTGCCGCGCGGCGGCGGGACGCGTAGTCGTCGACGGCGTCGACGATGGTCTGGTAGCCGGTGCACCGGCACAGGTTGGAGGCGACGACCTCGCGGATCTCCTCGCGGGTCGCGTCCGGTTCCTCGGCCAGGTAGCCCTCGGCGAGCATCAGGAACCCGGGCGTGCAGAACCCGCACTGCAGGCCGTGCCGCTCGGCGAAGCACCGCTGCAGGTCCGACAGCCCACCGTCCGGATCGGACAGCGACTCCACGGTGCGGATCGTGGCGTTCTCCACCTGCGCGGCGAACAGCAGGCAGGACCGGGCCGGCTGATCGTCGACGAGCACCGTGCAGGCCCCGCAGATGCCGTGCTCGCAGCCGAGGTGGGTGCCGGTCAGGCCGAGATCGTGCCGGAGCACGTCGGCCAGCGTGCGCCGGGGCGGGATCGCCAGGTCGTGCCGCTCGCCGTTGACGGTCAGCTCGACGAGCTGGACGTCGGTCATCGGGTCACCTCCGGGGAGAGCGCCGCGAAGATCGCGGAACGGGGGATCGGGGTGGCGTCCAGCTCGACGCCGGTGGGCCGCAGCGCGTCGTTGACGGCGTTGAGCACGGCGGCCGGGGCACCGATCGTGCCGCCCTCGCCGGCCCCCTTGGCGCCGTTCGCGGTGAACGCGCACGGCGTCTCCAGGTGCTCGATCCGCACGTCCGGGATCTCCGCGGCGGTGGGCACCTTGTACTCCATGAAGCTGGGCGCCAGCGGCTGGCCGAGCTCGTCGTAGGTGACCTGCTCGAACAGCGCACCGGCGATGCCCTGCGCGATGCCGCCGCGGGCCTGGCCCTCGACGACCCGCGGGTGGATCGCGACCCCGCAGTCCTCCACGCAGACGTAGCGCAGGATCTCGACGCCGCCGGTGCCCGGGTCGAGTGCGACCACGCAGCCGTGGGTGGCGTTGGAGAACGTGCCGTCCCCGCCGACGTCGAAGCTCGCCGTCGCGGTCAGCCCGGGGCCGACGTCCTTGGGCAGCAGGTGCGCCTTCAGGTAGGCGACGTCGGCGAGCTCGGCGAAGGTGAACGTCCGGTCCCCGGCCCGGACCCCGCCGTGGCCGTCCAGCCCGGTCGAGTCGATGTCCACACCGGCCAGGTGCGCGGCGAGTGAGCAGAGCTGGTCGCAGAGCTTCACCGCGGCGGCCGACGCCGCGGACCCGCCGATGGTGACCGAGCGGGAGGCGAACGAGCCCCAGCCGTAGGTGACCCGGTCGGTGTCGCCCTGCACGATCTTGACCTTGTCGTAGTCGACGCCGAGCCGGTCGGCGACGATCTGGGCGAACGTCGTCTCGTGGCTCTGGCCGTGCGAGAGCGTGCCGGTGGTGACCGTGACGGTCCCGTTCAGGTCCATCGTGATCTGCGAGAGGTCGAACCCGGGCACGACCTGCATCTTGCGCTGCGCGAACGCGCCGGAGCCGTAACCGGTGCGCTCGGAGAAGCAGGAGTACCCGATCCCGATCACCCGGCCGTCGCGGTCGGGCCCACCGCGGGAGAGCCAGCCCTCGTCGCGCAGCACCTGCTCGCACAGGTTCAGCGACTCCAGGTAGGACCCGGGGTCGTAGGTGACGTTGTTGATGCCGCGGTACGGGAACTCGGTGATCAGGTTGCGCCGGCGGACGTCGAGCGGGTCGAGGTCCAGCTCGCGGGCGGCCCGCTCCATCAGCCGTTCCATCACCATCACGTACTGCGGCCGGGACACGCCGCGGTACGGCGCGGTCGGCGCCTTGTTCGTGGTCACGGCCCGCCCGCGCACCCGGTAGGACGGCAACCGGTAGACCCCGGGCATCTCGGCCGAGGCCATCAGCGGCTCGATGCCGGCCGTGAACGGGTAGCAGGAGTAGGCGCCCATGTCGCAGACGACGTCGACGTCCAGGGCCAGGATCGTCCCGTCACCGGAGAACGCGGCGCGGGCGGTGTAGTGCTGCTCGCGGGCCAGGAAGCTCGCGGTGAGCGCCTCCCGCCGGTCCTCGATCCACTTCACCGGACGGCGCAGCCGCCGGGCGGCCGCCGCGGCGGCGATCTCCTCGCGGCCGACCACGCACTTCTGGCCGAACCCGCCGCCCATGTCCGGCACGGTGACCCGGACCTGCTTCTCGTCCAGCCCGGCGCAGCGGGCCAGCACCGTGCGGACCTGGTGCGGGACCTGGGTACAGGTGCGGACGACCAGCTGCTCGTCGCGGTCGTCCCAGTCGGCGACGACGCCGCGGGTCTCCAGCGGCAGGGCGTTCTGCCGCCCGGTGTTCGCCTCGACGGTGACCACGACGTCGTCGGACGACGCGGCCGCGGAGGCGAACACGTCGTCGATGCCCTCGGTCGCGAACAGCGAGACGTCGACCAGCACGTTGCCGGGCGCCTCCTCGTGCACCGGGGTGCCGGCCGCGGCCAGCGCCGTGGCCTCGGTGACGACCGGGTCGAGCGGGTCGTACTCGACGATCGCGGCCTCGACGCCGTCCTCGGCCGCGTACGGGTCGGTCGCGACGACGACCGCGAGGGGCTCGCCGGCGTAGCGGACCCGGTCCCGGGCCAGCACCGGCATCGCGGTGGGAGTGAACTCCTCGGCGGGCCGGTCGAGCAGCGCGGTGATGTCGGCGAGGCCCAGGTCGGCGGCGTCGAACGCGGCGACGACGCCGGGCACCTCGCGCACCTCGGACAGGTCGAGCCCGGTGATCCGGGCATGGGCCTCCGAGCTGCGCACGAACGCGGCGTGCAGCATCCGGGGCAGTGTGAGGTCGTCGACGAACCGGCCGCGGCCGGTGAGCAGCCGCGGGTCCTCGCGTCGCGGCACGTCGGCACCCACCCAGGTGCCGTCGGGTCGGAAGCCGGGTTCAGCCATCGCGAGCCTCCTTCCGGGCCCGGTCCACCAGGGTCCGGACCAGCCCGCGCCGGTATGCGGCCGGTGCGCCCGGCTCGTCGCGCAGCTCCGGCGCGTCGGCGATCTCGTCGATCGTGCCTGCCGGCCGGACCAGCAGCGGCACGGAACTGACCCCGCCCAGCACGACCGACCCGGTGTCCAGGTCGGCCCCGGCCGCGACGACGGCGAAGTCACCGCGCCGGTCGGCGTACTCGGTCAGGGCCGCTCGCGGCGCCGGGCGGCCGAACACGACCTCCACGATCACCTCGTCGGGTTCCAGCGCGGTGCTGAACGGGCCGAGGAAGAACTCGCTCGCGCCGATCTCCCGGCGCCCGGCCGGGCCCTCGACGATGATCCGGGCGTCCAGCAGTACCGCCAGCAGGCACCACTCGGCGGTCGCGTCGGCGTGCGCGATCGAGCCGCCGACGGTGCCGCGGGTCCGGATCGGCAGGTGCCCGACCCAGCGCATCGCCGCCGACAGCACCGCGAAGTCCGGTCCGAGGTCGGCCTTCTCCACCGCGCGGTGCGTGGTCAGCGCGCCGATCCGCAGCGCGGCCCTGCCGTCGTCACCGACGGACCGCCGGATGCCGGCCAGGTCGGGCACGTGGGTGATGTCGACCAGGTGCCCGGGCCGCGCCATCCGGAAGTTCATCATCGCGACCAGGCTCTGCCCGCCGGCGAGGACCTTGGGGTCCTCGTCGGCCAGCTCGCCGAGCAGCGTCACGGCCCCGGCCACCGACGACGCCCGGTGGTAGGTGAATGCGGCGGGCTTCACGCCTTCTCCACCGCCTCCGGATCGAGCTGCTCCTCGGTCCCGGTGATCCGGTCCAGCTCGCGGCCCTTGGTCTCCGGGGCGCAGAAGGCCATGAACAACACCGCGGCGACGACGACCAGGCCCATCACCGTGAAGGTGAGCGGCAGGCCGAGGACCGGCCACAGCAGGCTGCCGAAGATCAGCGGGACGAACCCGGTGACCGCCCGGCTGGACGACGAGGCCCAGCCGAATCCGGACGCCCGCAGCTCGGTCGGGTAGAGCTCGGAGACGTAGGCGTACATCACCGGGATGACGACGAGGGCGAAGAACCCGAAGACCGCGATCATCACGATGGCCGCCGTCGAGGACTCGATGACCAGCGAGAACACGATCAGCGACAGCGCGGCCAGCGGGGCGGCCATCCCGATCACCCACTTGCGGCCGAGCGTCTCGACCAGCAGCACCGAGGTGATGACGCCGAGGATGCCGACCGCGTTCATGATCGTGGTCGAACCGAACGCGGCGACCTCGCCCATGCTCTGCGCCCGCAGGATCGAGGGCATCCAGGACAGCGCGGCGTAGTAGACGACCATGACCGAGACGAACAGCGCCCACGCCACACCGGTGATCTTCGGGGAGAACGCCCAGACCAGCTTCAGCTGCTCCAGGATCACCCCGGCACCGCGCCGGCCGGATCGGACCGGTTCGGGAGCCGTGTCGATGCCCGCTCCGCCTGCGCTGCGCGGGGTGGCCGCGATGACGTACGGCTCGGGGGCCGCGCCGGTGCGGGCGGCCATGTCGTCGATGACGGCGCGGGCCTCGGTCTCGCGTCCGGTGCGGGCCAGGTAGAGCGGGGACTCCGGGACGCCGCGGCGGATCCAGACCAGCAGCAGCGCGGGCAGCACCATCAGCGCGAGCATCCAGCGCCAGTTGCCGTCGACCGGGACCAGCAGGGTCGCCGAGACACCGGCCAGCGTGGTGCCGACCGGCCACCAGCCGTCCATCGCGGCGAGTACCTTGCCGCGCTGCTTGCGTGGCGAGAACTCGCCGACGATCGCGTAGTCGACCGGGATGCAGCCACCCAGGCCGACGCCGGCCAGGAAGCGCAGCAGCAGAAAGATCTCCCAGTTCGGCGACAGCGCGCCGAGCACGGAGAACAACGCGAAGATCATCAGCGTGATGGTGAAGACGCGCTTGCGGCCGATCCGGTCGGCGATCGTGCCGAACGCGATGGCGCCGACCGCCATGCCGATCAGGTTGGCCGTCGCGACGAGACCGCGCTGTCCGGTGGACAGGTCGAACTCGGCACCGAGCAGCGGGGTGAGGAAGCCGTTGAGGGCGACGTCCCAGGCGTCGAACATGTAGCCGAGGCCGCCGATGATGAAGATCTTGCCTTGGACGCCCCACCGCCAGGGCAGGTCCTGGACGACCTGGTCTCCGGTACGCATTGTCGGTACTCCTCGATTCGATGGAGGGGTTCGGTGGAGGGTCGGTCAGCGGGCGAACTGGTAGGTGATGGCCTCGTTGTCCGGATCCTGCAGCGGTGATCCGCGCCAGAGCCAGTCGTAGGAGACGTCGGACTCGCCGTCGAAGCGGCGCAGCTTCTCGTCGCGCTCGCGCTGCGCCGGCCCGTCGGGGAGGTGGTAGAAGCTCATGTTCTGCCATGAGGCGTCCTGCACCATCCCGGCGTGCTTGGCCCGGCGGTGCACGTAACGCGCCAGCGCGGTGTCGACGCCGGACCGGCCGGTCGCGCCGAGCTCCTCGGCGAGCACCGCCGCGTCCTCCATCGCCTGGGAGGCGCCCTGGGCCTGGTAGGGCAGCATCGCGTGGCAGGCGTCGCCGAGCAGGGCGACCCGGCCGTCCACCCACAGCGGGTCGCGGCGGCGGTGGTACAGCGCGAAGGCGGCGACGTCCTCCTTGGCCTTGGACAGCATCGCCGGGACCCGGTCGTCCCAGTCGGCGAAGGCCTCCACCAGGTCCTCGACCGGAGCCGGGGCGGTCCAGTCCCGCTCGACCTCCGGCGTGCACGGCACGATCGCGACGACGTTGAGGAACTCGCCCTGCCGGATGACGTAGTGCACCAGGTGCTTGTCCGGGCCGTACCAGATCGTCGAGTGGTAGCGGTCGAGGAGGAACCGGGTCGCCGGGTCGGCCGCGATCAGGTCACCCGGGATCAGCGCCCGGTAGGCCATCTCGCCGGAGAAGAGCAGCGAGTCGTCGAACCCGGCCAGGTCGCGCACGCCGGAACGGATACCGTCGGCCCCGACCAGGACGTCCCCGGCGACGCGCAGGCCGCGGGCGGTGACCGCCACCGGCCGGTCGGCGTCCGAGCGGTCCAGCTCGACGACCTTCGCGTCGGTGTGCACGCCGACCACCGGGCCGGGGCCGCCCGGGTCGAGGCACGCGTCGAGCAGCACCCGGTGCAGGTCGGCCCGGTGGTAGTGCCAGTACGGGGCGCCATAGGCGTCGACCACGCGCTGCCCGAGCGGGAGCTGGGCGATGACGGTGCCGTCCGCCCAGCGGCGCCGGACCTGGTCCTGCGGGGCGGTGTGGATGCGCTCCAGCTCCGGGCGCAGGCCGAGCCCGATCAGTACCCGGCTGGCGTTCGGGGCGGTCTGGATGCCCGCGCCGACCTCGCCGAGGGCGGGGGCGGCCTCCAGCACGGTGACCCGGAAGCCGTGCCGGCGCAGTGCCAGCGCGGCGGTCAACCCACCCAGGCCACCACCGACGACCGTGATCTCCAGGGACTGGCTCGGTGCCACTGCCGACTACCTCCTCGCGTCCGGCGGGTGCCGTGCCGGTGTGACACAGCCCGCAACGAGAAGTCATCCGAGCACGTACTATCCGGATACGCAAGAGTTTGCCGGGAACGGACGCGGATCGAAACGCTGGGTAATCCGCCGTTCACATGCGGCGGGTGTCGCTCACGCGGGGTCGCCGAGCCCCTCGCGCTCCGCGACCGCCTCCCAGTGCGCGCCCAGGGTGTTGAGCAGGCCGGCGATCTCGGTGCGGCGCTCCTCGGGGACCGCCGCGAGCAGCTCCTGGTCCAGTCGCCGGGTCCTCCGGGTGACGCCCTCGAGGGCGACCGTCCCGTCCGCGGTGAGGGACAGGATCTTGCGCCGGGCGTCGCGCGGCGACTCGGTGCGGGAGATCAGGCCGCGGCGTTCCATCCGCCGGCAGACGTCGGCCATCGTCGAGGTGTCCAGCGCGACGGCGCCGGCCAGCGAGCTCTGGTCGGAGGCGGGATAGGCCCGGATGGCGGACAGCACCGCGAACTGCGGCCCGGTCAGGACCGGGTCGACGTGCCGGTTCCAGGCCGCCAGGTAGGCCTGGTACATCCGGCGGGCGCCGTAGCCGGGGGCGGCGACCAGGTCGGCGGGCGGGGCGGCGTCGACGGGCGGCTGCTCGCGTCCGCGGCGCAGCGGCTCCTCCATGATCCCTCCGTAGCCCCCGTCCCGGACCGGGCGTCCGGAACCGCTGCCGATCCTACGTGTCCGGACGATCACCGGGCGTGGGTGGCCGGCGACGCCGGTTCAGCGCGGTCGCAGCCCGTCGACCAGCAGGTCCAGCAGGCGTCCGGCCTGGGTGCGGCCCTCCGGGTCGGCGACGGCCATGCAGATCCCGCTGGTCCCGACCAGCACGTCCGCGGCATCCACGTCGGAGCGCAGGGTGCCCTCGGCGATGCCGGCCTCCTGCAGTGAGCGCACCGCCTCGATCATCCGCTCCCGGCTCTGGGCGAACGGGTTCCGGCCGCACGCGACGAGGGTGTGCAGCGAGTCGGCGAGCTGCTTCTTGGTGATCACGTAGTCGACGAACCGGTCCATCCAGGCGCGCAGGGCGCGGTCGGCAGGCAGCTCCGCACGCAGTTCGGTCGCGGCCGCGCAGAGCCGGTCCAGCTCGTTGCGGTAGACGGCCTCGACCAGCGCGTCCCGGTTCGGGAAGTGCCGGTAGAGGGTGCCGATGCCGACGCCGGCGTCCTTCGCGATGCCGTCCAGGGTGGCCGGCGGGCCGCCGCCGCTCTCGGTGGTGAACGCGCGCACGGCCGCGGTGAGCAGCAGCTCGCGGTTGCGGGCGGCGTCCGCGCGCAGCGCGGGACGGGTGCCGGGTCCGCCGGTGCCGGTGGGCATGTCGAGCCTCCTCGAACGCGATCGGCTCCACGATACGGCTTGCGATGCGGAGGATCCTCCGGATAGAGTTCCGAGTCATACGGAGAGTCCTCCGTTTTCCGCTCCGGATCCGTGCCGACCGCCGGCGCCCGCTCATCGCCGCTGCTGCCGCTGTCGTCGCCCGCAGGTCCGGGGAGCAAGAAGGGATCACCGCCATGTTCTTCCGGCCCACGTCCACCCGATCCCCGTCCCACCCGGCCGTCGCGGCCCCGGACGCCTGCCCGACCGCCGACGAGGTGCTGGCCGGCGTCGACCTGACCGGCCGCCGCGCGGTCGTCACCGGCGCCACCACCGGCGTCGGGCTGGCGACCGCGCACGCCCTGGCCGGCGCGGGGGCCGAGGTCACCCTCGCCGTCCGGGACGCCGACGCCGGGGCGCTCGCCCGGTCCGCCATCGTCGATGCCACCGGCAACGAGCAGATCCGGGTCGGCGAGCTCGACCTCGCCGACCAGCGTTCGATCGCCCGCTTCGTGCGGCTCTGGGACGGCCCGCTGCACATGCTGGTGCACGCCGCCGGGGTGGCGGGCGCGCCGCTGACCCACACCGTCGACGAGTGGGAACTGCACCTGGCCGTCAACCACCTCGGCCCGGCCGCGCTGAGCTCCGGTCTGCACTGGGCGCTCACCGCGGTGGACGGCGCCCGGGTCGTCGCGGTCACCTCGAACGCGCACCAGCGTGCCCCGTTCGACCTGGACGACCCGCACTTCGCCGCGACCCGGTACGACACCGCGCTGGCCCACGCGCGGTCCCGGACCGCCGCGGTGCTGCACACGGTCGAGGCGGCCCGGCGCTGGTCCGGGGACGGGATCGCGGTGAACGCCGTGCACCCCGGGCCGGCCGCACGGCCCCCGGAACAGGGCGCCGCGACCGTCGTGCTGGTCGCGGCGTCACCGCTGACCGGGGGGATCAGCGGACGCTACTTCGAGGACGGTGCCGAGGCCGGCCCGGCGGGACCCGAGATCGGGCCCGGGGTGGCCGCGCACGCCGTGGACCCGGTCGTCGCCCGCCGGGTCTGGCGCTGGACCGAGCGCACGCTGCGCGAGGTGTGGTTCTCCGGGCTGCCCGTCGTGGCCTGATCGGTGCAATCCGGTCGCGCCCGGGCGGAGATCGAACGACCCTGGACGTCGTGACGACTGCAGGAGAGGCGATCCCGCCCGGGAGCTCGCTGGCCGAGGCGCTGGCCCGCCGGGGCGAGCTGCGCAACCGGCTCGACTCGCTCCGGGGCCGGATCACGGCGAACGCGCGGCACCAGGAGGGCGACGAGCCGTCCGAGGACGCCGCTGCCCTGCTCGAGCAGGCCGGCGTGACCCTGACCGAGCTGGAGGACCTGATCCGGCGGATCAACCGGACCAACTCGGCCACCGATCTCGGTGCCGACGGGACGATGACCGACGCGCTGGCCCGCCGGGACGTCCTCCGGATGCGGCACTCGTTGCTGGTCGCGGCGGCAGACGCGGCGTCCGGTCAGGACGACCGTGTCCGGTTCGGCGGGCGCCAGCTGCACTCGGAGCTGCGCCAGGTCTCGGCCCTGCCGGTGCCGCGGCTGCGCGAGGAGGCCGACGGCGTCGCGCGTCGGCTGCGCGAGCTGGACGCCCGGATCCAGCGGGTGAACTGGACGACCGCCGTGTTGGAGTAGGGACGCGAGTCGGTAGCCGGTCGGGGAGCGGGCACACACCGAGGGTCGGCGGTACTTCCGGCCCACTTGCTCGGCGCCGCGGGCGGCGTCACCTCCACACGGAGCACGCCCGGAACGGTGCACGAGTGACGGTGCACCACGCACCGCGCACCACCACGTGCCGATCCCGTCCGGTGAGGGTGGGTCAGGGGACCTCGCGGCAGTGCCGGTCACGGGCGGGTTGACCATGGAGGCCGGTCGCTCTGGAGATCGAGCTCAGTGCCGCAGCCAGACCGTGGTGTCGGCCGGCAGCTCGTCGCGCGGGGTGAGCGAGCCGCTGGCCAGCAGCACCTCGGCGTCCTCGGGCAGCGACACCGGCGCCGACGAGACGTTCACCAGCGCGGTGAAGCCGCCCTCGCCGCCATCCGAGATCCGGCTCAGCGCCAGCGTCCCCTCCGGCGAGTCCTGCCAGGTCAGCTCGCCACCGCCCAGAGCCGGGTGCGCCCGGCGGATCGCCAGCGCGTCCCGGTAGAGGTGCAGCACCGAGTCCGGAGCGGCCTCCTGGACGTCGGCGGCGTGCCGGGCGAAGACGTCCGGCTGGGGGAGCCACGGCTCGGCGGCCGCACCGGCACTGAAGCCGAACGCGGGCTCCTCGGCGGCCCACGGCAGCGGCACCCGGCAGCCGTCCCGGCCCCGCTCGGTGTGCCCGGACAGCTCCCAGGTCGGGTCGTCGAGCCGCTCGGCCGGGATGTCCTCGACCTCGGGCAGTCCGAACTCCTCGCCCTGGTACAGGTAGGCGGTCCCGGGCAGGGCCAGCATCAGCAGGGTCGCGGCGCGGGCCCGGCGCAGGCCCAGCTCGGGGTCGGCGGGCAGGTCGAGCACGTCGTCGAGGTTCCAGCCGCGGCCGGTCTCCGGCTTGCGGGACAACCGGCTCGGGTGCCGGCAGACGTCGTGGTTGGACAGCACCCAGGTGGCCGGCGCGCCGACCGCGGCGTTCTCGGCGAGCGCGTCGTCAATGTTGCGCCGCAGGTCATCGGCGAGCCAGGCCGCGGTGAGGAAATTGAAGCTGAACGCGGTCTGCAGCTCGTCGGGGCGCAGGTAGCGGGCCAGCCGCTCCGGGTCGGGCACCCACGCCTCGGCCACGAAGACCTTCGGCGGGTCGTAGGAGTCGCCGATCGCCCGCCAGGAGCGGTAGACCTCGTGCACCCCCTCGCGGTCGAGGTAGGGGTGGCCGCCGTCCTGGACGTCGTTGACGCCCGGCACGACGTCGGGCAGCCCCGGCTGCTTGACCATCGCGTTGGCGACGTCGATCCGGAAGCCGTCGACGCCGCGGTCGAACCAGAACCGCAGGGTCTGCTCGAAGTCCGCCCGGACCTCGGCGTTGTCCCAGTTCACGTCCGGCTGCTTCACGTCGAACAGGTGCAGGTACCACTGCCCGTCGGGAACCCGTTCCCAGGCCGGCCCGCCGAACATCGACTCCCAGTTGTTCGGCGGCCGCGCGCCGTCCGGCCCGCGGCCGTCGCGAAAGACGTAGCGATCGCGTTCCGGCGATCCGGGACCGGCGGCGAGTGCCTGCCGGAACCACGCGTGCTCGTCGGAGTGGTGATTCGGGACGATGTCGAGCAGCACCCTGATCCCGCGCCGGTGCGCCTCGGCGATCAGTGCCTCGGCCTGCGCGGTGTCGCCGAACATCGGGTTGATCGCGCGGTAGTCGGCGACGTCGTAGCCCCCGTCGGCCAGTGGCGACGGGTACCACGGGTTGATCCAGATCGCGTCGACGCCGAGCCGGGCGATGTGGTCCAGCTTGCCGCGCAGGCCGGCCAGGTCACCGGTGCCGTCGCCGTTCCCGTCGGCGAAGCTGCGGATGTAGACCTGGTAGACGACGGCGTTGCGCCACCAGTCGAGATCGTTCGCGGTCGCGGTCATGCCTCTCCCCGGGGAGTTCGTGTGCAGCGGTGTCTCACACTGTTCCACGCTGTTGCAACAGCTGTCGAGGTCGGGGGAGGATGTCCCCGTGACGGATGAGCCGGTGCGCGAGGTGGTCCGCCGGGCCGGGGTCCGACGGGTGGCCGAGCTCGCCGGGGTGTCGCCGGCGACCGTGTCCCGCGCGCTGCGGGAGGGCACCCCGGTCTCGCCCGGAACCCGGGACCGGGTCCGCCGGGCCGCCGCATCGCTCGGCTATCCGGTGCCCGCCCGCGCGGTCACCGTGGCGGTGCTGGCCCGCTTCCCGACCCGCTGGTTCTTCGCCGAGGCCGTCGCCGGTGTGGAGTCGGTCCTGTCGGCGGGCGGACACGCGTTGCAGCTGCACAATGTCGGCGACCCCGCCGGGCGGGCGCACTTCTTCGCGACCCTGCCGGTGCGCGGGCGGGCCGACGGGCTGATCGTGGTCGCCTCCGCGATCGACGACGCCGAGCGGGCCGTCCTGGACGCCCTTGACGTGCCGATCGTGGTCGTCGGCGGCGAGATGCCGGGCAGGCCCCGGATCGGGATCGACGACCGTGCCGGTGCGCGGGCGGCCGTCCGGCACCTGGTCGGACTCGGCCACGACGGCGTCGCGCTGGTCTCGTTCGACCCGGACGAGGCGTGCGGCCAGGCCACCACCCGGGACCGCGGGGCCGGCTGGGCCGAGGCCCTCGACGAGTCCGGCCGCGCCCGCGGGCCGGTCCTGGAGGTGGGCGCGGACGTCGCGGCCGGGGACGCGGCGGCCGGCGGGCTGCTGTCGCTGCCCCGGCTGCCGACCGCGGTGTTCGCCATGTCCGACGAGGTCGCGCTGGGCCTGGTCCGGACCCTGCGCCGGGCCGGGGTGGACGTGCCCGGCCAGGTGTCGGTGGTCGGGTTCGACGACCACGAGATGGCCGCCGTCGCCGATCTCACCACGATCGCCCAGCCGGTGCGCCGCCAGGGCGAGCTGGCCGCGCGGGCGCTGCTCGACGCGCTCGACGGCGCCGCGCCGGAGACCGCCGAGCTACCGACCCGCCTGGTCGTCCGCGGCAGCACCGCCCCGCCGCGCGGCTGAGGGGGTGCCCCCGGCGAGGGGCACACCGCTGCTGCCACCGGCCCCCTGAACCTAAGGCCCCGCTGAACCTCAAGCCCGTGCCGCAGCGCTGGTGTGCCGCTCGGGCGGCTCTGCGGTCAGGGCTTGGCCTGCCCTTAACCCTCGCGCAGCGTGCCGCTACCCGCGCGTCGCGCACCGTGCGGATCGTGACGAACCCGACGCCGGTCCCGGACCGCAGCACCGTCCCGACCGGGCTCCTGCCGGCCCGCGCGGCACACCCGACCCCGCCGCCGGCCGGGTGCCTGGCCCGCGCCCGGCTGGCCGGCAGCGCCGCGACCGCCGCCTGCTGGCTGCGGGACGCGGCCGGCGCATCCGACCCCGGGACGGTCGCGGCGGCCCTGGATGCGCTCGGCGCGCTGCGCACCGAGCTGCGGTCGCTGCGCCCGCTGCTGGACAAGGAGCGGGTGCGGTGGATCCGCGCGTCGACCGACGCCCCGGCCCGCGACCTCGCCGCAGCACACGACCTGGACCAGCGGCTCGCCCTGCTGGACGGGCTCGACGGTGCCGCGGCAGCCGATCCCGAGGCCCGGGTGCTGCGCACCGCGCTGGCCCGCGCCCGGTACCGCGGCGCGCCGGCCGCCGGCGCGGACCTGCTCGCCGACCTCGACGACCTGGCCGCGGGACGGATCGGGCTGCGCGATCACGCCCCGCTGGGCGATCCGGCGCTGCCCGCCTCGGTGCTGCTGCCGCCGCTGCTGCAGCGGCGGTTCCGCAAGCTCGTCCGGGACACCGACCCCGCCGACACCGCGGCGGTGCACCGACGTGCGGCCGAGCTGCGGATCGTGCTGGCGCTTGCGGCGACCGCCCGGGTCGACGAGCTCCCCGGATCCGCGGGCGGGCGCCCGAGCTCGTGCGCCGTCGACGACGCCGCGGCCGTCCTGCTCGAGCGCGCCGCCGCCGTCCGGAACGCCTGTGTGGCCGCGGAGCTGGCCGACCGGCTCCCGCCCGGCCCGGCGCGCGACGCGCTCGCCGCGATGGCCGCGACCGCCCGCCCGGCGGCGGTCCGGGAACCGCTGAGCGCGCTCGCCGCGCTGCGCGACCGGCTCCCGGTGGACACCGCGGGTCCGGCCAAGCGGGCCGCGGGCGGGGTGCTGCTGCGGTCCGGCCCGGACGGTCCGCAGGCGCTGCTGGTGCACCGGGTCCGCCAGGGCGACTGGACGCTGCCGAAGGGGACCGTCGCGCCCGGGGAGACCGACGTCGAGGCCGCGGTGCGGGAGGTCCGGGAGGAGACGGGGCTGCGCTGCCGGGCCGGGGCCGAACTCACCGGCGTCCGGTACCGGGACCGCAACCGCCGCGCCAAGCAGGTCCGCTACTGGCTGATGACCCCGCTGGCCGGCGCCGGACGCCCGGATCCGTCCGAGGTGGACGGCCTGCGTTGGGTGCCGTTGGCGGAGGCCGGCCGGTGGCTGCCCCGGGAGCGGGACCGGATGGTCGTCGCCGAGGTCGCCCGCGAGCACGGCGGCACCGCGCGTCCCGGCCGGGTGGCGTGATGGTCGAGACGCTGTGGCGGTTCCGTGCGCTGCTGGCGCCGCACCGCGCGCGGCTGGTGATCGGCGGGGTGCTGACCGTCGCCGCAGCCGGGCTGGCGCTGTTGCTGCCCTGGCCGCTGGCCGTCGTCGTGGACACCGTGCTCGGTGCCGCGACGCCACCGGACCTGCTGGCGCCGGTGACCGCGCTGACCGGCACCGGCGCGGGGCTGGTCTGGGCCTGCGCGGTGGCGCTGTGCCTGGTCGCGGCGGTGGGCGCGGCGGCGACCTACGGCGCGGAGCGGGTGCTGGCCGGGGTGGGCGAGCGGATGCTGGCCGACCTGCGGCACCGGTTGTTCGCCCACCTGCACGCCCTGCCGCTGCGTTACCACGACACCCAGCGCGTCGGGGACCTCGGTAACCGGCTCACCGCCGACACCTCCACCGTGCAGACACTGCTGGTCGCGGTGCTGTCGGTGCTGCTGCCGAACGTCACGCTGCTGCTGGGCATCGTCGCGGTGACCCTGGTCCTGGATCCGGCGTTCGCGCTGCTGTCGCTGGCCGTCGGGCCGGCCCTCTACGTCGTCCTGGTGCACTACCGCGGGATCATCAAGTCCTGGGCGGCGACCGCCCGCGCCGCCGAGGGCAGGGTCGCCGCGCACGTCACCGAGTCGCTCGGTGCGATCCGGCTGGTCAAGACGTTCGCCGGCGAGGCCCGGTCGGAGTCGCGCTTCCGCAGCTTCGGCCGGGAACGCATGACGGCCGGGTTGCGGCGGGTCGACCACGCCGCGCGGTTGCCCGCCGCCGTCGACGTGCTGGTCCACACCGGACGCGCGGTGGTGCTGCTGGCCGGTGCGGTGCGGGTGCTGGACGGGTCGATGGACCTCGGGGTCCTGCTGGTGTTCCTCACCTACAACGAGCGGCTCTACCAGCCGGTGAAGCAGCTGGCGAAGCTGCAGACGACGATCAGCAGGGGCCAGGCGTCGGCGGACCGGGTCCGCGAGGTCCTCGACACCGACCCGGAGATCGCCGACCCGCCCGGTGCGGGGCCGCTGCCGGCGCTGCGTGGGCACGTCGAGCTGCGCGGGGTCACCTTCGGCTACGACGCGACGCACCCGGTGCTGAACGACGTCTCGATCGTCGCGCGGCCGGGCGAGACCGTGGCGCTGGCCGGGCCCACCGGTGCGGGCAAGTCCACGATCGGCGGCCTGCTCCTCCGGCTGCACGAGGTCGGCTCCGGGGCCGTGCTGCTCGACGGGCACGACGTCCGCTCGGTCACCCAGAAATCGGTGCGCGACCAGGTCTCGGTCGTCCCGCAGGACCCGGTGCTGATGGCCGGCACGATCCTGGCCAACATCGGCTACGGCGCCCCGTACGCGACCCGCGCGCAGCTGGTCGCGGCCGCCCGGGCCGCGCATGTCGACGAGTTCGCCGAGCGCCTGCCGGACGGCTGGGACACCGTGCTCACCGAGCGCGGCGGGACGCTGTCCGGCGGGCAGCGACAGCGGATCGCGATCGCCCGCGCGCTGGCCCGGGACACCCCGGTGGTGATCCTGGACGAGCCGACCTCCGGCCTGGACGCGGTATCCGAGTCGCTGGTCATGGCCGGTCTGGAGCGGCTGACCGCGGGCCGGACGGTGCTCGTCGTCGCGCACCGGCTGTCCACGCTGCAGGCCGCGGACCGGATCCACGTCCTGGACCGCGGGCGGGTGGTGCAGTCCGGGACGCACGCCGAGCTGGTCGCCACCGACGGCCTGTTCCGGCGGATGCACCGGTTGCTCGCCGTCGTCGATCCCGAGCCGGAGCGCGCCGGACCGGTGCGGGTGGCGTGACGCGGGACTCCCGGGCGTCGGTGGTCCGTGGTTCCCTGGCGGATGACACGCAGGAGGTGGGCCGTGGTCAGGGTGGAGGGGCACTGGCGCAACCGCAGCTGGGTGCGCACGCACTACCGGCATCCGCTGCGGCCGGGGCAGGACCAGACGGGACTGGTGTTCCCGCCGGCGTGGCTGGTGCGGCTCGACCTGAGCGCGCACCGCGGGCCGTTCCCGTCGGTCCCGACGACCGCCCGTCCGGGCGCGGCCGTGCCCGCGCCGCGCCGGCCCCCGGACACACCGCCCGCTCGCTGACGTCCGGAGTGGAACTCCCGTGCGGGACCGTCGGAGGATGGGCCGATGCCACGACTGATCGAGAACGCCAGCCGGGTCACCGCCGCCGGGACCCCGCCGAAGACCATCGACGAGTACGTGGGCCGGGTGAACACCGGCGACGGCGCGGTGTCGGTGGCGCACATGCGCAGCCCCTCCGGGTGGGCCGAGCCCGGCCAGACGCCGGAGTTCGCCGAGTACACGCTCGTCCTGCGCGGGGCGTTGCGTGTCGAGTTCGACGGCGGCGAGCTCACCGTCCCCGCCGGGCAGGCGGTGCACACCGCGCCGGGGGAGTGGGTGCGCTACAGCTCGCCCGGTGCGGACGGCGCGGAGTACGTCGCCGTCTGCCTGCCGGCGTTCGACCTCGACGCCGCGCACCGCGACGACGAGCGCTGACCGGAGCCCCGCGGCGAGCGTGCTGCGTCGTCGGGAGTGCCAGCGTCGTGGAACAGTGGACGGCGCGGGAGGTGAGGTGATGAGCCGGATGATGCTGGCCCTGGCGGTGCTCGCGGTGCTGACCGTGCTCGGCTGCGCGGCCGGCCCGGCCGGTCCCGGCGGCGCCGGTCCCCGGCCCGCGGCCGCTGCGGACCTGCTCGGCCGCTGGTACCCGGCCGACGGGACCGCGCAGGGCCGGGCGTTCGCCGAGTTCGCCCCCGACGGCGGCTGGACCGGCTCGGACGGCTGCAACGGACAGCGCGGCACGTGGCAGCTCGGCCCGGACGGCGCCCTGAGCGGCACCGCGGGCCCCAGCACCCTGATCGCCTGCGAGAACGTGCCGATCGCCCGGTGGATCGCCACCGCCGCCGGCGTCCGGATCGACGACGGGGCGCTGGTGTTCACCGACGCCGGCGGTGCCGAGATGGCGCGAATGGTCCGCGACCTGCCCTGATCAGCGGGTCGTCGGCCGGCTCGCTTCCACGTTGCACAGGTTGCACGGTTCAGCCATGGCCGCTGCGGAGCTGACCGACGGCACGCGGCACCGGGACCCGGTCACCGGGGGAGCGGCAGCCAGGCCAGGACGTCACGGATCCGCGCGTCCCAGTAGCCCCACTCGTGCTCGCCAGGGCCGACGTCGCTGGTGACCTCCAGGCCGGCCGAGCGGGCGTGCGCGGCGAACCGGATGCTCTGCCCGACCAGCGGGTCCTCGGTACCGCCGCACACGTACAGCGGCGGCACCCGGCCCGGCTCGGCGCGGTCGATCAGCGCGAACAGGTCGGCATCCGTGCCGGCGACCGGGCGGTCGTCGAAGATCCGTTCCCAGATCCGCGGGTCCTCCTCGCGCGGCTCCCCGGCGGTCAGCGCGACCACGTCCAGCGCCCCGGACAGCGACGCGGCCGCGCCGAACCGACCGGGCTCGCGCAACGCCCAGGCCAGCGCCCCGTAGCCGCCCATCGACAGCCCGGCCACGAACGTCTCGGACGGGTCCTGCGACACCCGGAAGAAGCGGGCCACCAGCGCCGGCAGTTCCTGCTCGACCCAGGTCCGGTAACGGCCGCCGAGGGCCTGGTCGGCGTAGAAGCTGCGGTGTACCTGCGGCATGACGACGGCGAGGCCCAGCTCGTCGGCGTAGCGCTCGATCGCGGTGTAGCGGGTCCAGGCGGTGTCGTCGTCGGACAGCCCGTGCAGCAGATACAGCACCGGCGGCGGAGCGTCCAGGTGGCGCACCCCGGCCCCGATCCGGGTCCGCGACGGCTGCGGCAGCAGCACCGTGATCGAGGTGGCGAGGCCGAGCGAGTCGGCGACGACATCGCAGCGCAGCCGCGCCATCAGCGCGTCGAGTCCAGGAAGTCGCGGAACACCGTGACCCAGCGGGCCTCGGCGTCGAACAGCGGGCCGTGCCCGGAGCCGTCGAACATCTCGGTGCGGACCCGGCCGCCCGCGGCGGCGTAGCGGTCCAGCACGTCCCGGATCTGGGTGACCATCTGCTGCGGCGGGAACGCGTCCTCGCCCGGCCAGCCGGGGATCAGCCCGGCCTGCCCGAGCGTACCGGCCTCCAGCATCGAGCCGTCCGCGACGATCAGGTCCGCGGTGCCGTGCGTCCACAGCACCGGCGGCTTGCTCGCCAGCCCGACGACGCCGTCCCACCGCAGGTGCTTCGGCGAGATCGCGTTGAGCAGCCCGGCCTCGCCCGGCGCGAACCCCGGCCAGTGCTGCGACGACGCCGCCGATCCCGGGTAGCCGCCGTCGCCGAGCACAGTCAGCAGGATCTCGTCGACCAGCACGTCCTCCCGCTCGGGGGAGAGCCGGTACGACGGCGACCAGTAGGTCTGGCGCATCACGTTCCGGATCGAGAACGGGCTGTCCGCGGACCGGTCGCCGTCGCGCAGCCGCTGCACGAAGTCGGGGTTCGCGCCCGCCGCCCCGGACCCGGCGCCGTCGGCGTGCACGAGGGTGCCGTCCGGGTGGACGCCGCCGTAGCCGTACGGGCCGACCGGGTCGATCAGGGTCAGCGACGCCGCCGGGTGCACCAGCGCGTACCGGGCGATCGCGCCGCCGCCGGTGGACCAGCCGGCCAGGTGCGGGGCCGCGGTGATCCCCAGCGCGCGCAGCAGCGCGGCGAGGTCGTCGGCCCAGTCGTCGAGACCGCGGGTGGCGTCCAGCGGGGCCGGATCGCTGCGTCCGAACGACCGCATGTCCGGCGCCAGCACCCGGTACCCGGCCTCGGCGAGGCCCGGCATCAGGTGCTCGTAGAACCGCCCTGTCGACAGGTTGCCGTGCACCAGGACGAGCGGGATGCCGTCGTCCGGACCCGCCTCCAGCAGGTGCATCCGGATCCGGTCGGTCGACACCTCGCGCGCACGCACGCCGGGCAGCAAGTCCACGGCCGGGATCCTCGCGGCGCCGCCGTGACGCGGTCAAGAAACCGGCTGCGCGCCGGGGCCGGCCAGGGCATGATCGCCGCCGTGCTGCTCGAACTCCTCTACGGCTGATCAGGCCCCGGCCCCGTCCCGCAGCCGTGTCACCGGCGCGCGGGATCCCGCCGTGCCCGCACCCGAACCCCCGAGGAGGCCCCGTGAGTCACGTCCTGATGTCCACCACCGCCGCACACGGTCACGTGCACCCCAACCTGCCGGTGATGGTCGAGCTGGTCGCCCGCGGCCACCGCGTCACCTACCCGGTCCCGGCCCGGTTCGCCGACGCCGTCGCCGGCACCGGCGCGCACCCGCTGGAGATCCACACCGACCTGCCGGACCCGGCCCGGGGCGAGCAGTGGCCCGAGGGCGGCATCCCCGCGATGCGGTTGTTCTCGGACGAGGCCCGCAGCGCGCACGCCCAGATCCGGCCGGTTCTGGAAGGGGACCGCCCGGACATCGTCTGCTACGACGGCAGCGGCTGGGCCGGGCACGCGCTGTCCCGGGCGTGGGGGCTGCCGCGGGTGGAGCTGGCCCCGCACATGATCGCCTGGGACACCTTCGAGGAGGACTTCGCCGAGGCCTACGCGATCCTCGATACGCCGGAGGGTCTGGCCTGGCAGTCCGACATGGACTCCTGGCTGGCGGAGGTCGGCGTCGGGCTCGGGAACCGGGAGTTCCTCGGGCCTCCGGACCGGTCGGTGGTGCTCATCCCGGAGGCCATGCAGCCGAACCTGGACCGGGTCGACCGGGACCGCTACACGTTCGTCGGGCCGGTGATCGGCGACCGCTCGCACCAGGGGCCGTTCTCGCAGCTCGGGTTGGGGCCGGAGCCGGACCGGCCGCTGCTGCTCGTGTCGCTGGGCTCGGCCTACAACGACCGCCCGGGCTTCTGGCGGGACTGCGTCGTCGCGATGCACGGAACCGGCTGGACGACCGTGCTCGCGATCGGCCCGCACGTCGACCCGGCCGACCTGGGCGCGATCCCGGACGACGTCGTCGTCCGGGAGTGGGTGCCGCAGCCGGCCGTGCTGGCCCACGCCTCGGCGTTCGTCACGCACGCCGGGATGGGCGGCTGCTCGGAGGGGTTGTTCCACGGCGTGCCGATGGTCGCGGTACCGCAGGCGGCCGACCAGTTCGTCAACGGCCCGCGACTGGCCGAGCTCGGAGTCGGGGAGCATCTCCCCGCCGAGGAGGTCACCCCGGACCGGCTGCGTGCGGCGGTCCTGCGGCTCGCCTCGTCCGGGACGGTCGCGCAGCGGTGCGCGGAGCAGCGGCGGGTGGCGCGGAACGCCGGCGGGGCGCCCGCCGCCGCGGACGTGATCGAGTCGCTGCTGCGGTGACCGGTCCGCCCTGACCGGGCCGCGCCCGGTCCGGACCCGCATGCCCGGCTCGGTTGCGCCGTTCGATGCCCCGTGCGGCGTGGTGATTGTGGATCAGCGATCGCGGGTGGCAACGTGCGCGCCCTGTCGTCGGGGGCGGGTGTGGACCCGCGGGATCGGGGGAACCACGTGCGCAGGTCGATCGTCGCCATCCTCACGGCCGTGGGGCTCGCGGTGGGGGCGGGCACACCGGCGCTCGCGGCCGAGCCCGCCGCGGCGCCCGCGCCGCCGGTGGCGCCGATCTCCTGGGGAACGTGCCCGTCCCCGCCGCTGCAGCTGGCCGGCGCGGAGTGCGGGTTCCTGCCGGTCCCGCTCGACCACGCGAAGCCGGACGGGCCGACGATCCGGATCGCCGTCTCCCGGGTCCGGCACACCGCGCCGGACGCGCAGTACCAGGGCGTGATGCTGGTCAACCCGGGCGGACCCGGCGGGCCGGGGGTGGGCCAGAGCCAGCTCGGGTCGGTGGTGCCGAAGGACGCCGGTGCCGGCTACGACTGGATCGGGTTCGACCCGCGCGGGGTCGGGGCCAGCGAACCCGCGCTGTCCTGCGACCCCGACTACGGCGGCTACGACCGGCCGGACAACCAGCCGGAGCACGGTGCCGCGGCCGCCTGGCTGCCCCGGACGAAGGCGTACGCGCAGGCCTGCGGCGAGCAGGGCGGCGAGCTGCTGAAGCACATGCGCACCGAGGACACGGTCCGGGACATGGACCTGCTCCGCCGGGCACTCGGTGCCCCGCAGATCAACTACTATGGCTTCTCCTACGGCACCCTCCTCGGCCAGGTCTACGCCACGACCTTCCCGGACAAGGTCCGCCGGATGGTGCTCGACGGCGTCGTCGACCCACGGAACTGGTGGTACCAGGCCAACCTGAACCAGGACGTCGCGTTCGAGCGCAACATCCGGGCGTTCTTCGACTGGGTGGCCAAGAACGACGCGACCTACCATCTCGGGAACACCGGCGACGCCGTCGAGAAGCGCTACTACGAGATCCGCGAGCAGCTCCGGAAGGCCCCGGCCGGCGGGAAGATCGGGTCGTCCGAGTGGACCGACATCTTCCTGCGCGCCGGCTACAGCGTCGCCGAGTACCCGTCGGTCGCCGAGTCGTTCGTGGCCGGTACCCGCAACGACGCGGCCACCCTCAAAACCGCCTACGACCAGGCCGGATCGCCCACCGACGACAACCAGTACGCCGCCTACCTCGCCACCCAGTGCACCGACGGCCCGTTCCCGCGGGACTGGGCGACCTGGGAGCGGGACAACACCGCCACGGCCCGGACGGCGCCGTTCCAGACCTGGGGCAACGCCTGGTACAACGCGCCCTGCCTGAACTGGCCGGTGCCGCCCGGCCCTGCCCCGGTGGTCGAGGGGAAGATCGACTCCGGTCCGCTGCTGATCTCCGAGACCTACGACGGCGCGACTCCCTACGAGGGCGCGCTGCAGGCCCGCCGGACGTTCCCCGGCTCGTCGCTGATCGAGGGCCTCGGCGGGCACACGCACTCGGCGTCGCTGTCGGGCGTGTCCTGCGTGGATGACAGGGTCGCGGACTACCTGGCCACCGGCGCGCTGCCGGAGCGGGTGCCGGGGGACCGGTCCGACGTGCAGTGCCCGCCGGTGGCGCCGCCGGACCCGGAGGTGCCGGGCGCGGCGGGCTGACGTCGAGCCCATCCTCGTGGCGGCCGGCATCCTGGCCACCTCCAGGTGCCGGCCTGCGGCATCGCAGTAGGGATCCCGACAACGCCCCGGGCGGATGGGCCGAGGTCAACCCTGAGCGGCCCGACCGATCCGGATGAGGTCGTGCTCGGTACAGCGGACCGCGGTCAGCTGCACCGACGCCGGGGGATCGGCGTCGCCGAGCGGGACGCTCAGCGCCGGCCACCCGGTCACGTTCGCCGGGAGCGTGAGCTCCAGCAGCGCGGCGCCGACGGTCGTCAGGTCTTCGCCGACCCGCACCGTCCGGGCTCCGACCGGCGGTGCTCCGATCCGGGTCGTCGCGGTCAGCAGCAGGTCGATCCCGTCCAGGTGCCGGACGAGCCGGTCGGTCAGGGCCACCGCGGCGCGTCGGGCGGCCCGCCGGTCCGGCTCCGGGACCCCGACGAGATCCGCCAGGCCGGCGGCCGTCTCGGGATGGTAGTCGTGCGGCCGTGACGCGAGCGTCGACCGGTGGACGGCGTGCGCCTCGGGGCCGAGGATCGACATGTACAGATCGGGGAACTCGTCGACGCCCGGGGTGTCGACGTCCCGCACGTCGATGCCGGACCGCAGCAGTTCTGCGCGGGCCCGCTCGACCGCGGCGGCGCCCGCGAGGTCCACGGCGGTCCAGTAGTCGTCCCGGGGCACGCCCACCGTGAGCGGGCGTAGGGGTCCCGCGGGCGACCCGCCGCCGCGGTCGCGCAGCGCGTCCCAGCCCGCGGCAGCCACTGCCGGGTCCGCCGCGACGAGCCCGACGCAGTCCAGCGATGGCGCCAGCGGGCACACCCCTCCGGACGGCAGCGACCCGTGCCGGGGCTTGAGCCCGGCCACCCCGCAGAGCGCGGCCGGCACGCGCACGCTCCCGCCGGTGTCCGTGCCGAGTGCCAGCGGCAGGTGCCCGGCCGCGACCGCCGCGGCCGGCCCGGACGACGACCCGCCGGGGATCCGGCCCGGGGCGCGCGGGTTGCGGGCAGGCCCGTCGACACTCACGTCGCCGGTCGGGCCGACCCCGAACTCGTGGGTGTGCAGCTTGGCCACCACGACCGCCCCCGCACGACGGAGCCGGGCCACCACCTCCGCGTCGCGGGCGGCGGGTGGTGCGTCCGCCCGGACCGCGGACCCGGCCCGGGTCGGCAACCCGGCGACGTCGATCAGGTCCTTCACCCCGACGGCCAGGCCGTGCAGCGGGCCGCGCGGCCCACGGTCGCGCGACTCGGCGGTCAACGCCGCCGCGTCCCGCAGGGCGCGCTCGCCGTCCAACGCGACCACCGCGTTGTGGCGGTCACCGGACAGGCGCTCCAGGACGTCGGCGACATGGTCGACCGGGCTGATCCCGCGCCTCAGCTCCTCGCACACGGCCACCACGATGCCCCCGGGGCACGCAGGAAGTGTCGCCGGGCGGGGAGTGGGGGTGCAGCCCCATGCTGGTGCGGTGCGACGGCGTGATGTGCGGTGATCGGCGGGCTCGACGCGGTCGACGACGTGCTCGTCCCGGTCGGGGCGCTGCTGACCGTCGTGACGACCGTCGGGACGGTCCACCTGCTCAAGGGCAAGCGCTACCTCGCCCTGCTGGCCCCGCTGTCGGTGGTCTCGGTGATCGGGATGCTGGGCGTCTTCCGGGTGGCGCGACCAGCCTCGCCGTGGGCGCGGTGGCGCTATTCCGCCGACCGGTTCGCGCAGGCACGGATCCGGTTCGGCGGTGCGCTGCCCGGCCCGGCGCACCGGTGGGACCCGCCCGCCACCGCCGCGCTCGGGACGGTGCTCGTGGGGGTCGTCGCCGGGGTTCCGCTCGGTGCGGTGACATCCCTGATCGGGGGCGTGATCGTGACGCACGCGCTGCTCGCGTCGGCCGGGCGGGCGGCGTCGCGGCGGGTGTGCACGTGGACGGTCGTGGTCGCGGGGGTGGGACAGGCCGCAGTCGTGGTGGCCAACCTGCCGGGGCTCGGGCCGCTGCCGGGCGCGGCGACGACGCTGGTCACAGTGGCGGGCGTGGCGTGGCTGCACCGACCACCGCGCGGAGCGTGAGCCGGCACGCCGTGCGCCCGGCCGCCCACCGCAGCGGCGGCCGGGCCGCGCACCCAGCTCAGGCGAAGTGCACGTACTCGTAGTCGAAGGGCTTGCCGTTGATCCCGTTCGACGGCGGCGCGATCCAGCCGGCGATCTTGCCGGGCTCGTAGACCGGTCGCATCAGGCTCTGCACGTGCGTGCGGTCGGCGTCCGAGGGCAGCCAGTCGTCCTTGCGCGCCTGCCAGACCTCGGGGGACACGACGTCGCCCTTCGGGGTGATGTCGTGCCCGGAGAACAGCCCGACCTCGCGGTTGAAGCCGACGTGCGGCAGGTAGACCCGGTCGTCGAAGCCGTTGCGCTCCAGGATCTTGTTCCAGCGCTTGAGCCCGGACTGGCAGTCCTTCACGTACTCGTTGCGCAGGTCCAGGTTCAGCGCCAGCAGCGCCGGGACCTGGTCGGTGATCACCGAGCCGTCCTTGACCTGTTCCATGTCGTAGCCGTCCTCGGTGAGGAGGTGGTCGTCGTGACGGCGTTCCTCCTGCCAGCGGCCCTTCAGGCCCGCGGTGAAGTAGTTGGCCGCGTTCGTCGACTGCTCGGAGCCGAACAGGTCCAGCGAGACCGAGTAGTGGAAGTTGATGTAGCGCTGGATCACGTTCAGCGGGACGCCGCCGTGCGGGGCGATGTCGGCGGTGTCGTGCTCGCGCATCAGCTCGCAGGTCCGCTGGACCACGCGGTCGATGCCGGTGGTGCCCACGAACATGTGGTGGGCCTCCTCCTTGAGCATGAACTCGCAGGTCCGCGACAGCGGGTCGAACGCGGACTCCTTCAGCGTGCCGAGCTGGTACTTGCCGTCCCGGTCGGTGAAGTAGGTGAACATGAAGAAGGAGAGCCAGTCCGGTGTCTCCTCGTTGAACGCGCCGAGGATCCGGGGCGCGTCGAGGTCGCCGGAGTTGCGGTGCAGCAGCGCCTCGGCCTCCTCGCGGCCGTTGCGGCCGAAGTAGGCGTGCAGCAGGTAGACCATCGCCCAGAGGTGCCGACCCTCCTCGACGTTGACCTGGAACAGGTTGCGCAGGTCGTACAGGGACGGCGCGGTCTCGCCGAGCCGGCGCTGCTGCTCCACCGACGCCGGCTCGGTGTCGCCCTGGATGACGATCAGACGCTGCAGGTCGGCGCGGTACTCGCCGGGCACCTGCTGCCAGACCGGCTCGCCGCGGTTCTCACCGAACGCGATCCGCCGGTCGTCCCCGCGCTCGGCGAGGAACACGCCCCAGCGGTACTCCTCCATCGCGACGTGGCCGAACTGCGCCCAGCCCTCCTTGCCGACGTCGACGGCGGTGCGCAGGTAGACGTCCTGGGTCGGCACCGCCGGGCCCATCGTCTTCCACCAGTTGATGAAGTTCGGCTGCCAGGACTCCAGCGCCCGCTGCAGCTTGCGATCCCCGGCGAGGTCGACGTTGTTCGGGATCTTCTCGGTGTAGTCGATGCTCATGTCACACCCCTGTTCTCACACGCGCTTGCGGTCGAAGTCGGCCCTGCGGCCCGTGCCGTACTTGCGCAGCGCGCCCTCCGGCCCGGAGGCGTTCGGACGCACGAAGATCCAGTTCTGCCAGGCGGTGAGCCGGCCGAAGATGCGGGTCTCCATCGTCTCCGGCCCGACGAACCGGTGGTTGGCCTCCATCCCGGTCAGCGCGTCCGGGGACAGCGAGGCCCGCTCCTCGAGCATGAGCCGGATCTCGTCGTCCCAGTCGATGTCGTCCGGCGAGTCGGTCACCAGGCCCAGCTCGAGCGCCTCGCGCGCGGTGATCCGGCGGCCGGTCTCCTGCTTGAGTTTCGCGACGTGCTCCGAGTCGCCGTGGAACCGCGAGCCCAGCCGGGTCACGTCGTTGCCCATCGGGAAGGTCCCGAAGTTCGACGCCGTGAGCATGATCTGGGCCTCGTCGCCCTGCTCGGAGTCGTCCTCGTCGAGCGTGCCGTCGAGCATGTACTGCCGGTCGCAGGCCAGCGCCAGCTCCAGCAGCGCGCCGGCGAAGCAGGATCCCGGCTCGATCAACGCGATCAGGCTGCGCGAGGTCACGTCGAGCCGCTTGAGGGTCCGCTTGAAGTAGTGCCGGATCTCGTTGACCAGCCAGTCCGAGCCGGAGTGCTCGGCGATGACCTGCTCGAACGCCAGCGCGTCCTCGACGTCGCCGCGGGTCCGGATGATCCAGGTGCCCAGCTCCAGCTCGTTGCTGCGCAGCCGCAGGATCAGGTCGTCGAGCTCGCGGGTCATGGCCAGCGGCCAGAACTGCGCACCCAGCTCGTGCACCCGCCCGATCGAGGACGGGACGCCGCCGTCCGGCCCGTCGATCGTGATCTCGACGAGGCCGCGGTCCCGGTCGAACGTGGCGCGCACGTGCGGGTAGGAGATGCCCTCGGCGGTCTCGGTGCGCTGCAGTGGGGGAAGCTCGATGCCGTCACCCCCGGGCAGCCGGGACGACTGCGCCGCGGCCGCCGCGGCCCGCTCGCGCACCGTCTCGTCCCACTTGCGCTTCGGGACGACCTCGTCGACGAGCTTCCACTCGACGGCCTGCTTCCCGCCGAAGCCCTCGGACCTGGTGGCGAACACGTCGGCCCGGTCCTTGCGGACCCGGCGCTTGTCGGTGACCCGGGTCAGCCCGCCGGTGCCGGGCAGCACACCCAGCAGCGGGACCTCGGGCAGCGCGACGGTCGACGAGTTGTCGTCGACCAGCAGGATGTCCTCGCAGGCCAGCGCCATCTCATAGCCGCCGCCGGCGGCGGTGCCGTTGAGAGCGGCGATCCAGCGCTGGCCGGAGTGCGCGGTGGCGTCCTCGATCCCGTTGCGGGTCTCGTTGGTGAACTTGCAGAAGTTCACCTTCCACGGGTGGGGCGACCCGGCGAGCATCCGGATGTTCGCCCCGGCGCAGAAGTTCCGGTCCCTGGCGCTGGTCAGCACCACGGCCTTCACCTCGGGGTGGGTGAAGCGCAGCCGCTGGGTGAGGTCGTGGAGCTCGATGTCGACGCCGAGGTCGTAGGAGTTCATCTTGAGCTCGTAGCCCTCGACGAGCCCGCCGTCGGAGTCGACGTCGAGCTTCACCCAGGCGACCGCCGGGTTCTCGGAGTCGATCTCCAGCTGCCAGTGCCGGTAGCTCGACGGGTCCCGGTCGAAGTCGACGGGCGGGGACCCGGCGTCGGTGGTGGGGCCGGCATCGGTCATGGGACGGGCGCCTCCTCGCGTCGTCGCGGCAGGCAAAGACTACAGCAGACCGTCGGGACGACGGAAGATTGTGGAGTATCGCGTCAGCCGCCGTGCCGAACGGCCCCGGAGGGCACCTGCTTGCGCAGCTCACCGACGTCGTTGCCGACGAACCCGTGCGCCCCCAGCCAGCCGGTGACCTGCTCGGGGTCCGGGTGCTGGTCGGGTACGACGTTGTAGATGTAGGTCAGCCCGCGCCGCCCGGCCTCGTTCTCCAGCCGGGACAGCACGAACGAGCCGACCCCGGTGCGCCGGGCCTCCGGGTGGACCAGGACGAGGATCTCGGCGTCGCCCCACGACTCGTCCAGCCGGCCGTACGCGACGGTCCGGCCGCCGCCGTCCTCGACGCGCCACCACTCGTCGCCCAGCGCATCGCCGGACTCGGGCCGCCCCAGGCCGAACAGTGCCGGATCCAGCGTGCCGAGCACGCCGGCCTTCCGGGCGTCCCAGCTCGCAGGGGTCTCCGGGATCCACTCCCACGTGTGCACGCCGGCCTCCTCGCCGTCGGGTGACAGGTGCCCTGCGAGTGAACCCTGTCGACCGTCTCCGGCCAAGGGGCACGCTCAGCGCCGCATCGTGCCGGTGTCGACGACGTCCACGTGCCAGGACAGGGCTTCCGCCAGCAGGTGCGGTCTGGGTGCGCGCAGGGCTCGATGACCTGCTCGGCGTGGTCGACGTGCGAGACCATCGGCACGATCGCGGAGATCGCCCCGTTCTGGATCCGGCTGCCCATCAGGTCACGGTCTCCGGCGTGCCGCTGCGCCCGCCGGCCTCGGGCAGCGCGGACGCGTGCTCGCGCAGCCGGTACCGCTGGATCTTCCCGGTCGCCGTCTTCGGCAGCTCCTCGACGGTGACGACGGCCCGGGGCCGCTTGAACGCGGCGAGCCCGTCCCGGCAGAACGCCACCAGTTCCTCGGACGACGGCGCGGCGGCCGGGTCCCGCGGGACGACGAACGCGATCGGCTTGTCCAGCCCGTCGTCGTCGGGGATCCCGACGACGATCGCCTCGGCCAGGCCGGGGTGCTCCAGCAGCCGGGACTCCACCTCGCCGGGCGAGACCCAGATCCCGCCGACCTTGAGCACGTCGTCGGCGCGGCCCAGGCAGGTGTAGGAGCCGTCGTCGTTGCGGACGTACTGGTCGCCGGTGCGCATCCACCCGCCCTGGAAGACCAGCCGGTTCACCGCGGTGCGGCACCAGTAGCCGGTGCAGATCGAGTCCCCGGAGATGTACAGCATCCCCTGCTCCCCGGCGCCGGTGATCACCGTGCCGTCCGGCCGGCGCAGCTCCACCTCGTAGCCGGGGACCGGGAACCCGGAGCTGCCGGGCACGACAGCGCCGGGCAGGTTGGAGATGAAGATGTGCAGTGCCTCCGTGGAGCCGATGCCGTCCAGCACCTCGAAGCCGTAGCGCTCCCGGACGCCGTGGAACATCCGGGCCGGCAGCGCCTCGCCGGCCGATGCGCCGCGCCGTACGGTGGCGAAGCGCTCCCGCGGCAGGTCGGCGGCGACCATCGGGCCCCAGAAGCTGGGCACGGCGAAGAACAGCGTGGCGCCGTGCTGCTGGGCCAGCGCCGAGTACCTCTCCGGGTCCGGCCGGGACGGCTCCAGCACCGCGCAGGCGCCGGCCGAGAGCGGGAAGAACATCGAGTTGCCGATGCCGTAGGCGAAGAACAGCTTGGCCACCGACAGGCAGACGTCGTCGCGGGTGATGCCGAGGACCTGCCTGCCGTAGGTCTCGCAGACGGTCCGGATGTCGGCGTGCCGGTGCATCGCGCCCTTGGGCTTGCCGGTGGTGCCCGAGGTGTAGAGCCAGAGCGCCTGCGACTCGTCCCAGGTGGGGGAGGGTTCGGCCATCGGCTC
This sequence comes from Pseudonocardia nantongensis, assembly GCF_046546495.1. Lineage (NCBI taxonomy): Bacteria > Bacillati > Actinomycetota > Actinomycetes > Pseudonocardiales > Pseudonocardiaceae > Pseudonocardia > Pseudonocardia nantongensis. Next base: position 368,637 of record NZ_JBKGXT010000002.1, read on the forward strand.
GCCGCCGGCGAGCAGCTCGTCCCAGGTCAGCGAGTCGACGCCGGGGGAGAGGCGGGCCGGGTCCAGCCGGTCCGGGCCGGTCAGCGCGACCCGCTCCAGATCCGGCGCACCGGCGGTGGCCTCGACCAGGTTCGCCGCGAACGGCTCGCCGCCGAGCACCGTGGTCGCGCGCGAGTCGCGGACCAGTACCGCGAGCTCGCGGCCGGTGAGCATGGTGGAGCTGGGCACCGCGACGGCGCCCACCCACATCGCGGCGAGGATCGCGGTGAAGAGCTCGACGTCGTCCGGCATCACCAGCAGCACCCGCTGCTCGGGCCGGACCCCGGCTGCGCGCAGCGCGCCGGCGACCGCGCGGACCCGGTCGGTGAGCTCGGCGTAGGTCAGCGAGCCGGTCGGGAACCGCACGGCGGTGCGGTCACCGTCGCCGGCCGCGACCCGGGCGGCGGTGAGGTAGGCGGCCGCGTTGAACGGCGCCGCGCCGGCGACGGGCGCGGTCGCGGCGGGCTGGTCAGCACGGACGACGTCGGCCATGGTGGGTGGCTCCTGTGCCGGTTCGGGGCCTGTGATGCTACACACATCACGTGCGTCGTCAACGCTTCGTAGACCGTTCCGCCGGGGTGTCCCGGTGTGGTGAGCTGGACCCGAACCGACACAGGAGGTCGACCCGGTGACAGCGTTGTCCCAGGCCGCACAGCCGGCCCAGGCTGCACAGCCGTCCCAGGCCGCGAGCGGATCCCGACCCGGGCCGGTGCCCGTCGTCGGGCTGCGGCGCGAGCGCGAGGTGCTGACCGCCGCGCTCGAGACCGGCCGGCACGTGGTGCTGGAGGGCCCGCCGGGTACCGGCAAGTCCACCCTGCTGCACGCCATCGCCCGGGAGTCCGGTCGCCGGATGGTGTTCGTCGAGGGCAACGCCGAGCTGACCCCGGCCCGGCTGGTCGGTGCGTTCGACCCGGCCCAGGTGCTCACCGACGGCTACTCCACGGCGGCCTTCGTGGACGGCCCGCTGCTCACGGCGCTGCGCGAGGACGGCCTGCTCTACCTCGAGGAGATGAACCGGATCCCCGAGGAGACGCTGAACGTCCTCATCACGGTGCTCACCGAGGGCGAGATCGCGGTGCCCCGGCTGGGCGCGGTCCCCGCCGGGCCCGGCTTCCGGCTGATCGCCGCGATGAACCCGTTCGACGCCGTCGGCACCGCCCGGGTCAGCCAGGCGATCGCCGACCGGATGTGCCGGGTGGTGCTCGGCTACCAGCCCGAGGGGGCCGAGCGGCGGATCACCGCCGCGGTCACCGGGCGCCCGGACCCGGCCGTCGCGCTGGCCGTGACGCTGACCCGGCGGACCCGGGAGCACCGCGACGTCCGGATGGGGTCCTCGGTGCGCGGTGCGATCGACCTCGCGCACGTGCTCACCGGGCTGTCCGGGCTGCGCGGCGAGGACCCGCCGGCCCGCCCGACCGCCCGGGACGCCGCGTACGCCGCGCTGTCCGGCCGGATCCGGATCGCCGACGGCGTCGACCGGCCCCCCGAGTCGGTGCTCGACGAGATCCTCGACGACGTCTGGCCACCGGACGCCGAGGCGCCGCCGGACCCCGCCGAAGCGGGGGACGACGACCCGGGGGACGAGCCGGACGACGCCCAGGACGGGACCGACCCGGGAAAAGCCGACGGCCCGGCGCCCGCTGACGGCGCGCCGGGCCTCCCGCCGGGATCCGAGCCACCCGGTGGTCGTTCCGGGCGGCCGCCGCGCAACCCGCGCACCCTGGGCCGGGACCAGCTCGCGGCCCGGCACGAGAGCTTCGAGCAGATCTCCCCGGAGCTCGGCGATCTCGACGAGGGCGCCCTTGACGACGCCATGGCCCAGGACCCGGAGGCGGCCGCGGCGCTGCTGGCCGACCTGGCCGTCGCCACCGACGCGCAGCTGCGCGCCCGGGCCCGGGCGATCGCCGGGCGGGTGTTCCTGCGGCTCGGCCGGGTCGGCCCGGCGACCTCGCGCGGCACCCGGCGGCTCGGGCCGCGCCGTGGCGGGCAGGGCGACCTGGACCTGGACCGCACCCTGGACCGCTGGCAGCCGGGGACCGGGGCACCGCGGCCCGAGGACCTGGTCACCCGGGACTGGACGGCGCACCGCCGGGCGATCTGCCTGGTCGTCGACGTCTCCGGCTCGATGCAGGGCGACGCCGTCGCGCTGGCCGCGGTCGCCGCGGCAGGCGTGGTGCTGGCCTGCACCCAGGGCGGCGCGGGCGGCGGCGCCCAGGACCCGGGCGTGCTGGTCTTCGGGTCCGGGGTGCGGACGCTGGCCACGCACGGCGTCCCCCGCCCCGCCGAGGAGCTGGTCGCCGAGCTGGTGGCGCTGCGCGGGCACGGCACCACCGACCTCGCCGCGGCACTGCGGGCCGCGTCCACCCAGCTCGGTGCCGCGGTCGCGGAGGAACGCACCGTGGTGCTGCTGTCGGACTGCCTGCACACCGCGGGCGACGCCCCGGTGTCCGCGCTGGCCGGGATCGACCGGCTGCACGTGCTGCTGCCCGAGCCCGGCGACCCGGACCCGGACGCGCGGCGGGCGTCCGGGGCGCTGGCCGCCCGCGGTGGCGGGCTGTGCGTGCCGGTGGCCCGGCTGGGAGACGTCGGGGCGGCGCTGACCCGGGTCCTGGCCTGATCCGGAGCTGCGTAGGCTCGCCCGGCGTGGGGACCCTTGTCAGCTTCCACGCCCATCCCGACGACGAGTCGATCGGCACCGCCGGCACGCTCGCCAAGGCTGCGGCGCACGGGCACCGCGTGGTGCTCGTGTTCGCCACCCGCGGTGAGCTCGGTGAACCGGTGCCCGGCGTGCTCGCCGACGGCGAGCTGCTCTCGGTGCGCCGTTCGGCCGAGTGCCACGAGTCCGCCCGGGTGCTCGGCGCCGCTCGCGTCGAGTTCCTCGGCTACGTCGACTCCGGGATGATGGGCGAACCGTCCAACGACGCGCCCTTCTGCTTCTGGAGGGCTCCGGTGGAGCACGCCGCGAAGCGTCTCGCACTGATCCTCGAGGAGGAGGAGACCGACGTGCTCACCACCTACGACGACAACGGTGGCTACGGCCACCCGGACCACATCCAGGTGCACCGGGTCGGCACCCGGGCCGGCGAGCTGGCCGGGGTCCCGGTCGTGGCGCAGAACACCACCAACCGGGACTGGATGCTCCGCGGCATGCGCGGGCTGCAGAAGGATCGCGGTGCCGACTGGGAGCCCCCGCAGATCCCCGACGACGCGTCGTTCGGCAAGCCCGAGTCGGAGATCACGCACCGGGTCGAGGCCGTGGAGTACGCCGAGACCAAGCGGGCGTCGATGCGTGCGCACGCCAGCCAGATGGCCGACGATCACTTCATGCTCACGATGCCCGAGCCGGTGTTCGCGATGGGACTGGGCACCGAGTTCTACATCGTGGAAGCGCAGCCGAACCCGGCGTCGGCGCCGGAGGTGTGGACGGACCTGTTCGAGCCGCTGCGGTGAGGTGGCCGCTGCGCTGAACCGGCAGGTCAGGCGGCCCGGGCGCGGGGCACCCACCGGTCCCAGGCGCGCATCAACGCGGTGTGCACCGGGCGCTCGACCAGCCGGGTCAGCAGCCAGCCCAGCAGTACCGCGATGACCAGCATGGCCGCGGACTGCAGCAACGGGCCGATGCCGAGGTCCTGCAGCCGGCGCATCAGCACGTAGCCCATGGTCTGGTGCACCAGGTAGACGCCGTAGGAGATCCCGGCCAGCCACCGGAACCCGCGGGCGACCGGCTGCGGGGTGCGGCTCCCCGGCCGGGGCAGCCACGCCACCATGGCGATCAGCGCGACCCCGGTGCAGACCAGTGCGGAGGCCACCACGTCCTCGACGAGGCCCTCCGGGCCGAGGGTCGTGGTGTGCGCGAACTGCGCGAGTGCGCAGACCCCCAGCAGTGCGGTGGCGTGCGGGCCGCGGATCCGGCCGGTCGACCACAGCCAGACCGTGATCCCGGCCACGAACAGGTGCAGCCGGTGGAACCCGACCCCGTCCACGGCGATGCCGTACCAGGTGGGCGGCTCGCCCGCCGAGGTCACGCCGAGCCGCAGCGGCCACTGGGCCAGCGGGACCAGCAGCACGGTCCACAGCAGCACCCGCAGCCGGTGCCCGCTGCCCCAGGTGGTCACGCTGAGCACGGCGGCCGCGGTGAAGGCCATCAGCTGCAGCGGCAGCGTCCAGAACGCCGGGTCGAGCCAGGGGAACCGGCCGTCGTCCCAGTGGCCGAGCATCAGCCAGTTCTGCCAGAGCTGGGCGGCCGGCGGGTCACCCCACTCCACCGGGCTCAGGTAGCGCAGGGCGAGCCAGGAGATCGGCACCGCGACCAGGAACGGCGGCAGCAGCCGGGCGATCCGTCCCCACCAGTACCGGCCGGGGGAGTGCCTGCCGAGGGTGGCGCAGGCGAAGTAGGCCGAGATCACCAGCAGCAGGCTCGCGCCGACCTGGTGGTCGAACGAGATCCGGCGCGGGATGAGGTCCGGGTGCAGGGCCGGGCCCAGGAACGTCGCGTGGTAGAGCACCACCAGCAGGACGAACCCGCTGCGCAGTACGTCCCAGCCGGGCTCCCTGCGGGAACCGGTCACGGCCGGGGACCCGGTCGAGGTGCTCACCCACACGACGGTATGCGGGCCACCGGGGCGTCCCGACGGCGGGTGCTCGTGCCCTCGGGTGGGCCGGTCGCGCGGCCGGGGGGTGTCGGTTCTACCCTTCGTAGAGCAGAATCGGTGCGCGGCCGCGCCCGGCCCGGGATCCGGCATGTGGATCACACGGCCCGGGCGGGCGCCGGTCGCCGACCGAAGGCTAGAGTCCACCCGTCCTCGGAGAGGACGTGCTCAGGTGAGGCAAGTGCAGGAGGCCCAGTGACAGCCGTCGCGCCCAAGCCGATCTCGACGCGCCCCTATCCGGCGCGTCGGACGGGTAAGGGTTCCACGTTCCTGAAGATGTTGCGGACGACGGACCCCAAGGACATCGCGATCCTGTACATGGTCACGTCGTTCGCGTTCTTCATGGCCGGCGGCGCGATGGCGCTGCTGATCCGTGCGGAGCTGGCGCGACCGGAGCTGCAGTTCCTGTCGAGCGAGCAGTACAACCAGCTGTTCACCATGCACGGCACGATCATGCTGCTGCTGTACGCGACGCCGATCCTGTTCGGGTTCGCGAACTACATCGTGCCGCTGCAGATCGGCGCGCCGGACGTGGCGTTCCCGCGGCTCAACGCGTTCTCCTACTGGCTGTTCCTGTTCGGCGGCCTGATCGTGCTGTCCGGGTTCCTGACCCCGGGCGGCGCCGCCGACTTCGGCTGGTTCGCCTACACCCCGCTGTCCGACGCGGTCCGCTCACCGGGCCCCGGTGGCGACCTCTGGATCATGGGCCTGGTGGTGTCCGGTCTGGGCACCATCCTCGGCGGCGTCAACTTCATCACCACGATCGCCTGCATGCGCGCACCCGGCATGACGATGTTCCGGATGCCGATCTTCACCTGGAACATCTTCATCACCGCGATCCTGATCCTGATCGCGTTCCCGATCCTGACCGCGGCGCTGCTGGGCCTGGCCGCGGACCGGCACCTGGGTGCGCACGTGTTCGATCCGGCGAACGGTGGCGTGGTGCTCTGGCAGCACCTGTTCTGGTTCTTCGGCCATCCCGAGGTCTACATCGTGGCGCTGCCGTTCTTCGGCATCGTCTCCGAGATCTTCCCGGTGTTCTCCCGCAAGCCGGTCTTCGGCTACAAGGGCCTGGTCTTCGCGACGCTGGCGATCGCCATGCTCTCGATCGCGGTGTGGGCGCACCACATGTACGCCACCGGCGCGGTGCTGCTGGCGTTCTTCTCCTTCACGACCTTCCTGATCGCCATCCCGACCGGCATCAAGTTCGTGAACTGGGTCGGCACCATGTGGAAGGGCAAGATCACCTACGAGACGCCGATGCTCTTCGCGGTCGGCTTCCTGGTGACCTTCCTGTTCGGCGGGCTGACCGGCGTCCTGCTCGCGATGCCGCCGGTGGACTTCCACGTCTCGGACACCTACTTCGTCGTCGCGCACTTCCACTACGTGCTGTTCGGCACGATCGTGTTCGCGACCTACGCCGGCATCTACTTCTGGTTCCCGAAGATGACCGGCCGGTTCATGGACGAGAAGCTGGGCAAGGTCCACTTCTGGACCACGTTCATCGGCTTCCACCTGACGTTCCTGGTGCAGCACTGGCTGGGCAACGAGGGCTACCCGCGGCGCTACGCCGACTACCTGCCCTCGGACGGCTTCACGACGCTGAACTCGATCTCCTCGATCGGCGCGTTCGTGCTCGGTGCCTCGACGCTGCCGTTCATCTACAACGTGTTCAAGAGCTACCGGTTCGGCCGGGTCGCCGAGCACGACGACCCGTGGGGCTTCGGGAACTCGCTGGAGTGGGCGACCAGCTGCCCGCCGCCGCGGCACAACTTCACCGAGCTGCCGCGGATCCGCTCCGAGCGCCCGGCGTTCGACCTGCACTACCCGCACCTGGTCGAGAAGGCGCGCGCCGAGGCGCACGTCGGCGGGCGGGCGCACCCGACCGAGGTGCTGGCCAAGGAGGTCGGCAAGGAGTCCTGGCCGGACGACGACCCGAAGAACAACTGAGGTGGCGGTAGCCGCTCCCGGCCCGGCCCGGCCGACCGTGCTCGTCACGGTGACCGGGCCGGACCGGCCGGGTGTCAGCTCCGTCCTGTTCACCGCGCTCACCACGGCCGGGGTCGAGCTGCTGGACCTGGAGCAGGTCGTGGTGAACGGCCGGCTCACCCTCGGCGCCCTGGTGCTGCCCGAGGGCGACGCCGAGGAGCTCGAGGAGTTCGTCGGCGCGGCCATGGACTCGATCGGCATGTCGGTGCACATCGAGATCCAGCGGGACGGCCACTCCGAGGCCCCGCCGGAGCCGACGCACGTGGTGACCGTGCTCGGCCGCCCGATCACGGCTCGTGCCTTCGGCGCCATCGCCGCCGAGCTGGCCGCGGTCGGCGCCAACATCGACGCCATCCGGCGGGTCGCCGACTACCCCGTGACCGGCCTGGAGCTGCTGGTCTCGCCGGTCCCGGACGGTGACGCCGACTCCTACCCGCCCGGCACGCTGCGCAAGCGCCTGGTCGGGGTGGCTCGGCAGGCCGGCGTCGACGTCGCGGTGGCCCGGGCCGGGCTGGCCCGGCGCAGCAAGCGGCTGATCGTGTTCGACGTCGACTCCACCCTGATCCAGGGCGAGGTCATCGAGATGCTCGCGGCGCGGGCCGGGCCCGAGGTCGAGGCGCAGGTCCGCCGGGTCACCGAGGAGGCGATGGCCGGCGAGCTGGACTTCGCCGAGTCGCTCACCCGGCGGGTCGCGGTCCTCAAGGGGCTGCCGGCGTCGGTGGTGGACGAGGTCGCCGCGGAGATCGAGCTGACCCCTGGCGCGCGGACCACCATCCGCACGCTGCGCCGGCTGGGCTACCGCTGTGGCGTCGTCTCCGGCGGGTTCACGCAGGTCATCGCCCCGCTCGCGGAGGAGCTGAAGCTCGACTTCGTGGCGGCGAACGACCTGGAGATCTCCGACGGCGTGCTGACCGGACAGGTCCGCGGCGAGATCGTCGACCGGCCCGGCAAGGCGGTCGCGCTGCAGCGGTTCGCCGCGGCACATGAGATCCCGGTCGAGCAGTGCGTGGCGGTCGGCGACGGCGCGAACGACATCGACATGCTCTCGACCGCCGGTCTCGGGGTGGCGTTCAACGCCAAGCCCGCGCTGCGTGCGGTCGCCGACACCGCGCTGTCGGTGCCCTACCTCGACGTCGTGCTGTTCGTGCTGGGCATCACCCGGAACGAGGTGGAGGCCGCGGACGCCGCCGAGGGTGTGCTGCGGCGGGTGCCCATCGCGTGAGCGGGCTCGCGAGCGAACCGCCGGACACGACGGTGCTCGACCTGCTGGCCGCCCGCTACGGGACCGGCGCCGCGCGCCGCGAGATCCCGCCGGAGACCGACGGGATCGTCCGCGCCATGCCGGTGGTGCTGCGGATCGAACGCGACCCGCTCCCGTCCCGGACGGCGCTGCTGGAGGCGGCCGCGGCCGCCGCGGTCGCGGTGTGCCTGGACCGGCGGGCCCAGCCCGGCGGGGACTGGCACGAGACCGTTGCCCTCTGGGTCGACGGCCGCATCCGCAAGATCGCCCGACGGGCCCGCGGCGCGCACTGGCGGGCCGTCCACGAGCTGCCGGGCGCGACCGTCGAGGTGGGTGGGGCGCAGGTCCGCGCGCTGCTGCCGGGACCGGTGGACGACGTGCCGAAGGCGGTGTCCCGGCTGCAGATCGGCGGCACCGAGCTGGAGCCGGACGCACCGGGTCCGGTTCCGGGCGGGACGCCGCTGATCCTGCTCAACCCGCACGTGGAGATGACCGTGGGGAAGGCCGCGGCCCAGGTGGGGCACGCGTCGATGATCCTCGCCGCGGCGCGCCGGTGGCCGGTCGCCGACGAGTCCGCGCCGCGCTGCGCGGTCCGCACCCCCGCCCCGGACCTCTGGGACGCCTGGTGCGCCCGGCTCGGCGAATCCGATTCCACGGTCGTCGCGGTGCGGGACGCGGGGTTCACCGAGGTCGACCCGGGCACCGTGACCTGCCTGGCCGCCGACGGTCCCAGGGCCACCATCGAGCAGGAGGAGTACCGGTGACCGAGCACCCGCCCGCCGACGCCCGGAACTGGGGCGGTCGGCTGCCGCGCAACGAGACCCTCGACCTCGACGACGACCAGCGGGCGGCCGTCGAGGCCCTGCACGAGCGGCAGGTCCCGTGGGCGGAGCGTTCGGGGTTCGTCGCCACCGACTCCGACGGCGGGCTGCTCGGCCCGTTCAACGCGTTCGCGTTGCGCCCCGCCCAGGGCCGGGCGTTCCAGCGCTGGGTCGGCACCGACCAGCGGCACTCCACGCTGCCCGAGCCGGTCCGCGAGGTCGTCATCCTGACCGTCGGCGCCGCCTGGCAGGCCGACTACGAGCTGTACGCGCACGCCGCCGCGGCCCGGACCGCGGGACTGTCCGAGGAGGCCGTCGCGGCGCTGCGCGCCGGCTCGGGGACCGCGGACCTGGGATCGGCGGAACGGGTCGCGCACCGCTTCGCCGACGAGCTGGCCCGCACGCACCGGGTCACCGGCGACACCTACGCGGCGGCCGACGCGGCGTTCGGGCGGGACGGGGTGCTCGACCTGGTGCACCTGGTCGGGCAGTACCTGGCGGTGTCCGCGCTGCTCAACGCGTTCGAGATCCCGGCACCGGGCGACGCCCCGCCCGCCTGAGGCGCGTTCTGTGGGTTCAGCTCGTGGATAGTGCGATCAGGGCGAGGCTATGAGCAGCGATGGTCGCGGCGGTCCGGGTGAGCAGGCCGTGGAAGGTGTGAGCGCCATGGCGGGCCAGTTCCATGA